>JAFDWF010000116.1 GCA_018268575.1 Actinomycetota bacterium | reverse complement strand
TCCCTGACCGGTCGGGCGACGGGATACGAGGCGCCCTGCCGTCACGAAGACGCCGGGGACGTCACGGGGACGCCGGGATCGCAGGGAAGACGTATGCCTTCCTGCGAGGGTTCCGACCCTCTTTTTCGCGCTGAGTGAATCTGGGCCCCTATAGGGGCCCAGAACCGTGGTCACGTCTTCGTGACGGTGGAAGAACTGTGAAATCCGTGACGTCTCCCTCAGGTCACCCCGACGTTCCCGGCATCTTCGTGACGGGCACGGTCCCGGGCGCGACGAGTTCGCACTTAGCCCCGCTATGTGGGGGAAAGTGCGAACGCGCCCCGGTGCCCGCCGGACCCTCTGTCGTTCCTCCCAAATCTCGGCCTTTTCGGGGGCGGCCACAGCTGCCAGGGTCGCCTCCGAGAAGGCCGCGTCCCTCTGGCCCCCGGGCGCCAGCCGGCGACGGCCGCGTCCCTTACCCACCCCCAGCACCCCACGACCCACTCCCCTAAGATCAAATCTTCGTTAGATTATGCTCGGTTTCACGGGAGCCGACCAGGACGAGGAGAGAGCGATGGCGAAGGTCAAATTCGGCATGTACCTGCCTCAGAAAGACTTCGCCATGGCGAAGGAGGTGGCCCTTGCGGCCGAGCGCCAGGGCTTCTACTCGGTCTCGATCAACGATCACTTCGTGCCCCAGATCGGGCCGCCCGATACGCCGCAGATGGAGTGCTTCACGACGTTGGCGGCGATCGCCGCGATCACCGAGAAGATCCGCGTGGTCCCCGCCGTCGCCTCCGCTTCGTATCGGAGCCCGGCGATGCTGGCGAAGATCACGGCGACGATCGACCACCTGAGCGGTGGTCGCCTCGTGCTCGGCCTCGGCGCGGGCTGGCAGCGCTCCGAGTACGAGGCCCACGGCTACCCCTTCCCGCCGGCGAAGGTAAGGGTCGAGCAGTTGGCCGAGGTGATCCAGATCCTGAAGGCGATGTGGACGGAGGAGTCGCCGACGTTCAGCGGCGAGCACTTCTCGATCACCGGCGCCAACAGCCACCCCCGCCCGGTCCAGCGGCCGCACATCCCGCTGATGCTGGGCGGCTCGAGCGGGCGGATGCTGCGGCTCGCCGCCGCCGAGGCCGACATCGTCAACCTGATCCCGCCGACCTCCGGGGGCAAGGACTTCCTCAAGGACCGCGAGGCGGTGAGCGAGTTCACCGCGGAGACGCTGATCGAGAAGACGGCGGTGCTGCGTCAGCTGACCGAGGAGGCGGGCCGCGACCCCGGCGCGATCGAGATCGGCGGCCTGGCGATGACCCGGGTTACCGAGGACGCCGACGACCCCGGCCTGGGCAAGCTGATCGAGCGCCTCGGCGTCCCCGACCTCGACCGCGCCCGGCGCTCGCCCACCCTCCTGCTCGGCACGCCGGAGCAGGTGATCGAGGAGCTTCGGTACCGGATCGAGGTGCTCGGCGTGACCTACCTGATCCTCGTCCCGACCTCGAAGGACACCGTAGACCTGTTCGTCGACCACGTCATGCCCGAGTTCAGCTGAGAGGGAGAGCCAAACCGTGATCAAAAGCATGAGCCACATCGGAATCATCGTCGAGGACCTCGACCAGGCGACCGCCGAGTGGATGGAGCGCTACGGCCTCGTCGACCTCGGCGGCGAAGTCGTCGAGGTCGAGGGCATCCGCAACACCTTCCTCTCGGCCGGCCCGAGCCGCGAGGAAGCCGCCTGCATCGAGCTGATCGAACCGCTCGACAAGTCCGACATGTCGAACGCGATCGCCCGCTTCCTCGCCAACAAGGGCGAGGGGCTCTTCCACGTCGCCTTCTTCGTCGACGACCCGACCGCCGACGGGGCGAAGCTGCGCGAGCGCGGCGTCACCGTGATCGACCGCGAGGCCCACGCCGAGGGCGAGCGGGCGCGGGCCCTCGTCCATCCGAAATCGGCCAACGGGCTGATGTTGGAGCTGCTCTGAGCAGGCCACGATGAGATTCGGAGCCTTCTTCCCGCCGGTTCACCCAGCCCGCACCAACCCGACGCTGGCCCTCGGCCGCGACCTCGAGCTGGTCGAGGTGCTCGACCGGCTCGGCTACGACGAGGCCTGGTTCGGCGAGCACCACTCGACCGGCTGGGAGATCGTCGGCTCGCCGGAGCTGATGGTCGCCACCGCGGCCGCCCGCACGCAGCGGATCAAGCTCGGCACCGGGGTGATCTCGGTCCCCTACCACCAGCCCCTCCTGGTCGCCGACCGGATGGTCCTGCTCGACCACCTGACCCGCGGCCGGGCGCTGTTCGGCGTCGGCCCGGGGGCCCTCCCCTCCGACTCCCACATGCTCGGCCTCGATCCCGGCCGGCAGCGAGCGATGCTGGCCGAGGGCATGGGCGTGATCGTCCGCCTGCTCGCCGGCGAGACGGTGAGCGAGCGCAGCGACTGGTTCACGCTCGAGGACGCCCAGCTGCAGCTGCGGCCCTTCTCGCAGCCGCGGATGGAGATCGTCGTCGCGGCGATGACCTCGCCCAGCGGCCCCGAGCTGGCGGCCCGGCTGGGGGCCTCGCTGCTCTCGATCGGGGCGACCCAGCAGAGCGGCTTCGACGTGCTCGGCCGCCACTGGGACCTGCTGGAGGAGCGGGCGGCGGAGGCGGGGACGACCGTCTCGCGCGAGGGCTGGCGCCTGGTCGGCCCGATGCACATCGCCGAAACCGAGGAGCAGGCGCGCCGCGAGGTCGCCTACGGGCTCGAGGACTGGTTCGACTACTTCCGCCGCGTCAACGCCCTGCCGCTCTCCGGCTCCGGCGAGACCCTGGACGAGATGATCGACTCGCTGAACGCGGAAGGGCTCGGGGTGATCGGCACGCCGGAGATGGCGTGCGCCCAGATCGACCGCCTGCTCGCCCACACCGGCGGCTTCGGCACCTACGTGGTGATGGCCCAGGAGTGGGCCGACCCGGCGGCGACGCGCCGCTCCTACGAGCTGATCGCCGACCGGGTGTTTCCCCAGTACCAGGGCTCGGCGCGGCAGCGGCTGCGCTCCGAGGAGTGGGTGGCCGAGCGCCGCGAGGAGCTGATCGGCAAGGCAAAAGGCGCCGTCATCGCCGCGATCAAGAAGGGCGAGGGGAAGGAGCGCCGATGAGCATCGCGGGGAAGTCGGTGGTCGTCATCGGTGCGACCAGCGGGATCGGCGCGGCGACGGTGCGCCAGTTGGTCGCCGCCGGGGCCGAGGTGACCTTCGCCGGCCGCCGGGTCGAGCCGGGCGAGCGGATGGCCGCCGAGCTCGGCGAGCGGGCCGTCTTCCAGCCCGCCGACATCACCGTCGAGAGCGATGTCGAGCGGCTGTTCGCCGCCGCGGCGGCGCGCCGGGGCGCCGTCGAGGGCGCCGTCAACTGCGCCGGCGAGCCGCTGGCCGGCACCCCGGTCGCCGAGACCGACGTCGCCGCCTTCGCGAGCTACGTCGGCGCCTTCGCCGGCGGCGCGGTCAGCTTCACCAAGCACGCCGCCCTGCAGATGCTCCCCGCTCAGCGCGGCAGCATCGTCCACATCACCAGCGTCGCCGGGCACCTCGGCGGCTGGTCGGGCATCGCCTACTCCGCCGCCAAGGCCGCGCTGCTGCAGATCGTCCGCAGCGCCGCGGTCGAACTGGGCGAGAGCGGCGTCCGCGTGAACGGCGTCTGCCCCGGCCCGATCCTGACCGGGATGTTCGCCAAGGCGGCCGGCGTCGACCCGGCCGAGGCCGACGTGATGGAAGCGCCCGAGCAGGAGTTCGCCGAGCTCGTCGGCCAGTGGCAGGCGCTGCCCGGCGTCGGCTACCCCGACGACGTCGCCGCCGCCGTGCTCTGGCTGCTCGACGACGAGGCCCGCTTCGTCAACGGCGTCGACCTGGCGGTCGACGGCGGCACCGGCGCCGGCCGGCCGGCCTCGATCGGGATGCCGGCGCGAGCGGCCCTCGCCGCCGCCTTCCGCCGCCGCGAAGCAGACTGACCGCCCGGCCCGAACTGAAGGCTCGTTTCTCGAATATGGATTAGAATCCAGTTCGTGGACCTGGGCTGGATCACGCGCTCGCCGCTGGCACGGTTGCCGTCGGGTGACCCCGATGCGGTCGCGCTCAGCTTCGAGACCGACGAGCGCCTGACCTACCGCGACCTGGCGCGGCGGCAGGCGCAGCTCGCCAACGGCCTCCTCGCCCTCGGCGTCGGGCGCGGCGACCGGGTCGGCATCCTGATGCGCAACAACGCCGAGTACCTGCCGCTCCACTTCGCGATCGCCCGCATCGGCGCGATCTCGGTCCGCCTCAACTTCCGCCTCACCGCGCCGGAGATCGAGTTCGCCCTCGAGGACTCCGGCTGCGCCGTCCTCTGCAGCGAGCCCTCCTTCCTCGAGCGGCTGGAGAAGATCGGCGACTCGAACCCGGCGGAGGCGATCGTGATCTTCGGCGAGGCCGAGGCGAGCGGGCTCGACCTCACCCCTGCGGCCGCGCTCTACCGACACGGCGACGCCGACCCCGACCTGCCGTTCCCGGTCGGCCCCGACCCGCTGATGCTGATGTACACGTCGGGCACGACCGGCTTCCCCAAGGCGGCGGTCTGGACCCACGACACGGCGATCGGCTGCGGCGTCAGCCAGGCGCTCGAGTTCGGCTTCGGCCCCGAGACCGTCGCGATGAGCACCGGGCCGCTCTACCACGCTGCCGCCTTCGAGGTGCTGCTGCTGCCGGCGATGATCGTGCACGGCCGCGCCGTCTTCATGTCGAGCGGCCAGTTCTCGGTCGAGCGGATGGTGGAGATCGCGATCGCCGAGGAGGTCACCGACATCATGATTTTCCCCTTCATGGTCTACGACCTGCTGAAGATGAAGCAGGTCGACAAGGACCTGATGCCCTCGATGCGCCGCCTCCTCACCGGCGGCGACCCGATCGCGCCGTGGGCGCTCGAAGAGGCCGCGGCGCGCTTCCCCGGGATCGAGATCGTCCAGGGCTACGGGCTGACCGAGGCGACCCAGTCGACCCTGCTGACCGGCGAGCTGGCCGAATCCCACCACGGCAGCATCGGCCGGCCGTTCCCGCTGAAGGAGGTCAAAGTCGTGGACGAGGCGGGCGTCGAGGCGACCGAGGGCGAGGTCGGCGAGGTCTGGATCCGCGGCCACGGGGTGACCGAGGAATACTGGCAACGGCCCGAGGAGACGGCCGCCACCTTCACCGAGGGCGGCTGGCTGCACACCGGCGACGTCGGCCAGGTCATCGACGGCCTCCTCTACCTCGCCGGCCGCAAGAAGGACATGATCCGCAGCGGTGCCGAGAACATCTCGCCGGCCGAAGTCGAGGCGGCGCTGACGACCAGTCCCGACGTCGCCGATGCCGCCGTGATCGCGATCCCCGACGCCCAGTACACCGAGGTCGGCTGCGCCCTCGTCGTCCTCGCCGACGGGGTCGAGCTCGATCCCGACGCGCTCGACGGCTACTGCCGCGAACGACTGGCCGGCTACAAGTGCCCGAAGCGCTACGTGGCGATCACCGAGCTGCCACGCAACGCCAGCGGCAAGGTCCTGAAGGCGCAGCTCCGCGAGGAGTACCGCCACCTCGGGAGCGTGCCTGGGGGTGGCGGGTAGTTCGAGGTGCTCCGGGGGGGTGATGAGGGACGGGGCCGTCGCCGGCTGGCGCCCGTGGTAAGGGACCCGGCCTTCCCGGAGGCCTGAACCCCGATCGGTCCGGCCCCGTCCCTCACCGTCCGCGAGCCGCCGCCTATCCCGCGGCGGCCGGGATCGCGCCGTGGGCGGGTCGGCGGCGTGCCGCGGGGGAGACGATCTCGACCCAGAAGCCGAGTTGATCGAGGGTGTCGAAGAAGACTGCGGCGCCGTCGCCGTCGAGGCCCCAGCCCGAGATCGTCTGGATGATCGGGAAGCCGGCCTCCTCCATGCGGGCGCTTGCGGCCTCGAAGTCGTCGGCTTTGAAGCCGAGGTGGTGGAGGCCGTAGCCGTGGCGCTCGACGTGGTCGTGGACGATCGAGACGCCGCCGGGAAGCGGTTCCATGTACTCGACCTGGGTCGAGCCGAGGCCGATCGCGATGCGGGCGGCATAAGGGGCGTCCTCGCCGCGGAAGGTGGATTCGCGGACCAGCTCGGAGCGGTCGTAGGTCCAGACCTCGAGCGGCCCGCAGCCGGTGACGGCGCGGAAGCCTTCCACCGCGGCCTCGAGGTCGGGGACGGCGATCCCCACCTGGTAGGGACCTTCGCCGACGCCCAGCAGACCTTTGACCTCCTCCATCACCTTGGGCGCGATTCTAACCTAGAATAGGAATTGTGACTACTCCGAGCGGACCTCGGGTGCTGGCCATCGACTGCTCGCCGACCGGCCCGGGCAGGACTGGCAACGTGCTCGGGCAGGTACTCGAGGCGAGCGCCGCGGCGGGCGCCGCCGAGACCTCGATCCTGCACCTCGGCGGCGAGGGAGCGACCGCGGTCGAGACGGCGGTCGCCGCGATGGTCGACGCCGACGCCTACGTCTTCGGCTCGCCGATCTACCGGGCGACCTTCGCCGCGCCGTTCAAGGCGCTGCTCGACGCCACCCCGCGCGGGATGTGGGGGGAGACCGAGGCGCCGCTGACCGCCCGCGCGGTCGCCGTCGTCGCCACCGGGGCGACCGCGCACCACTTCCTCGGCCTCGCCGGGATGCGCAACGTGCTCGTCGACTTCTTCGCCGCCCACGTCGTCTCGCCCGGCCTCTACGTCGAGCACGCCGACTTCGGCGAGGACCGCCGGCTCCTCCCCGCCGCCGCCGGGCGGGCGGCGCTGCAGGGCACGGCGCTGGTCGAGCTCGCCCGGGCGATCTCCGGCTCGACCGCGCTCGGCGCGGTGACGCCGCAGGCCTAAGGACCGATCCCGAGCCAGGCTCAAGCCGCCGCCGGGCCCGCCATCTCCATCAGGCGGCCCATCCGCTTCACCTTCGTCGCCAGGTTGGCGGCGTTGTGGGGGTTCGGCGGGTGGACGATCGGGATCTGGTCGGTGATCCGCAGGCCGTGACCTTCGAGGCCGTGGATCTTCTTCGGGTTGTTGGTCAGCAGGCGGATGCCGGAGAGGCCGAGGTCGGCCAGCATCTGCGCCCCGGTCCCGTAGTCGCGCAGGTCGGCAGGGAGGCCGAGCCGGCGGTTCGCTTCGACCGTGTCGAGCCCTTCTTCCTGTAGCTTGTAGGTGCGCAGCTCGTTCAGCAGGCCGATCCCGCGCCCCTCCTGGGCGAGGTAGAGGATCACCCCCCTCCCCTCCGCCTCGATCGCCTTCATCGCCGCCTCCAGCTGCTCGCCGCAGTCGCAGCGGTAGCTGTGGAAGACGTCGCCGGTGAGGCACTCGGAGTGCACGCGGACGAGCACGTCGTCCTCCCCCGCGACCTCGCCCTTGACCAGGGCGACGTGGTGCTTGTCGTCGATCAGCGAGCGGTAGCCGATCGCTTCGAAGTCGCCGAACGCCGTCGGCAAGGCGATGCCGACGACCCGTTCGACCAGTCGCTCGCGGCGCCGGCGGTACTCGATCAGATCGGCGATCGTGATCATCTTCAGGCCGTGCCGACGGCAGTAGTCGACCAGCTCCGGGCCGCGCGCCATCGACCCGTCCTCGGCCATGATCTCGCAGATCACCGCCGCCGGCTGCAGGCCTGCGAGGCGCGCCAGGTCGACCGATGCCTCGGTGTGGCCGGCGCGCTGGAGGACGCCGCCGTCCTTTGCCCGCAGGGGGCTGATGTGCCCGCTTTTGACGATCGCGGTCGAGTCGTTGGCGGGGTCCACGGCGACCCTGATCGTGTGCGCCCGGTCGGCCGCCGAGATGCCGGTCGTGATCCCGTCGCGGGCGTCGATGGTGACCGTGAACTGGGTCTGCAGCGGCGTCTGGTTGCGGGCCGTCATCAGCTCCAGCTCGAGCTGGTCGCAGCGCTCGCCGGTCAGCGAGAGGCAGATCCAGCCGCGCCCGTGGGTGGCCATGAAGTTGATCGCCTCGGCGCTGGCGAGCTCGGCGGCCATCACCAGGTCACCCTCGTTCTCGCGGTCCTCGTCGTCGACGACGACGAGCATGCGGCCGCCCTGCAGCTCTGCGACCGCCTCCTCGATTCCCGCGAACTTGCCCTCGCGCGCGCCCATTTCGAATTGATTTTAGATTATGCGCCGGATAGTTCAACCCCGGCGCGCCGGGTGCCGAGGACAGGTCCCCAGCCTCTCAGGACCGGGCGGGCATCCTGATCGCGCCGTCGAGGCGGATGGTCTCGCCGTTCAGGTACTGGTTCTCGACGATCTGGCAGGCCAACGCCGCGTACTCGTCGGGGTCGCCGAGCCGTTTCGGCTGCGAGACCGATTCGGCCAGCCCCTGCCTTTTCTCCTCCGGCAGCCGGCCGAGGAGCGGCGTGTCCATCAGGCCCGGGGCGATCGTGCACACCCGCACCCCGCGGGCGGCGAGGTCGCGGGCGGCGCAGATCGTCAGCCCGACCACGCCCCCCTTGCTGGCGGCGTAGCCCGCCTGCCCGATCTGGCCCTCGAAGGCGGCGGCGGAAGCCGTCATCACGACCACCCCGGCCTCCTCGCCGACCAGTCCGTTGCGGGTCATCTGGGCCGCCGCCAAGCGCAGCACGTTGATCGAGCCAAGCAGGTTGACGCGGATGATCTCGTCGAAGAGGTCCTGCTCGGCGGCGTTGCCGTCGCGGTCGACGATTCGGCGGCTGCCGCCGCGTCCGGCACAGTGGATCGTCGCCCGCAGCGGCGCCATCTCCTGCGCCGCCGCGACCGCGGCGGTGATCTCCTCGGCGCTGGTGACGTCGGCGGCGACGAACCTCATCGCCTCGCCCGCCGCGGCCGCGACCTGCTCGCCGTCGGAGGAAGGAAGGTCGGCGATCACCACCCGCGCGCCCGCGTCCAGCATCCGCTTCGCGGTCGCCAGCCCGAGCCCCGAGGCACCTCCGGTGACCAGAACCGAGTTGCCCTCAACCTGCATCCGACCTCTCCCTTCGCCGGCCCGCGGGCGCGGGCATTTTCGAATCTAGAATAGGTTATCGAAGGGGGTCCGACCCGTACCGAGCGCGGAACTCGGCCAGCGGCAGGAGCGGGTCGGTGCCGTCCCAGCCGACCGCGGCACGCCGCACGGCGGCATAGTGCTCGGCCACCCGCGGCAGCTTGCGATAGAGCTCGACCCGGACGCCGATCAGCGCGCGCGCGTCGTGGAAGGCGAAGTCCTGCTCGTTGATCCCGGCGGCGAGGATCAGCGGCGCGCCGAGCCGCTCGAGGCGAGCGCTTTCGGCCTCCAGGTCCTCGACGAACCAACCGACGTGATGCAGGCCGTAGGAGCCGATCCCGAGCGCCTCCGCGAGTCCGGCCGGCTCGGCCTCGTGGCTCTCGAAGAGCTCCAGCAGGAGGTCTCCCCACTGCCCGGTCGAGGTGCTGTGGCTCCACCGCGCCGGAGCGCCTTCGTAGGTGGTGTCGCGGAGGCGCAACGGACCGTTGCCGATCCGGCAGAACGGCCCCGCCCCAGCGGTCTCCACCCAGTGCGCGACGGCGACCTCGACATCGGGCACCGCGAAGCCTAGATGGGCGATCGGTTTCTCGAACAGCACTTAGAAAAGACTATCGGCCGCGGGGTCGCTGGTCGCTGGATGAGTGGTTCTGGGACGGGGCTCCGGGTGGTGAGGGACGGGGCGTCGCCGGCTGGCGCCCGGGTAAGGGACCCGGGTCATGGGAGGAACGGCGCGGGTCCTACGCTCCGCTGTTCCTTATGCCGGGATGGTGGGCATAAGGAACAGCGGAGGGAGGTGCCGCGGGAGACGTGAGGAAGACGCCGGGAGACGTCACGAGTTCCACGCTTCTTCCACGGCCACAGACACGTGACCACGGTTTGACCCCACCATGGTGTGGTGGATCCACGCAGCGCGGGACGGGGACCTTGAACCTCCCTGTGAAGGCATACGCCTTCCCTGCGATCGTGGGGGCTTCGTCACGGGCCGACCATGATCCGGCGGGGATCCCGCCGGATCATGCATCTCCCGGACGGGACCCGCGCGGATCGCACGGTCCTCGTGGCGTCTTTCCTCGGCCCCGTCACGGAGACGTCGCAATCGTCACGGAGACGTGCGATCCACCGTCGGTCCACAAAGGTCAAGGGCTCCCTCGTAGACCTGGGCACACCCTGGTGTGCCCAGGTCTACGAGGGAGGATCTGAGCGATGAGGGAACCGTGACCTTCCGTACCGAGGCGTCACCTTCCGCCCGTCTCCGTCTCCGATCGCCATCCCCCGACGCGCCTCCCTCGATGATCCCCGTCGTTCGCCCGGACCCTCCGCCGTCTCCCCATGACCCGGCCTTTTCGGAGGCGGCCACAGCCTGCCCGGGTCGCCTCCGAAAAGGCCGGGACGCCTGGGCTCCGATCGGCCCGGCCCGGGCCCTCGCGCGGGCGCCAGCCGGCGGGGGCCAGCTCAACCCCGCCCGAACCCCCCACCCCCGCAGACCACTCACCCGGGCGGGGCGCAGCTGCGGCGCTCGACGAACTCGGTCGGCAGGATCACCTCGACCACTTCCTCGGCGCCCTCGAGCTGGGAGATCAGGAGCTCTGCGCCGCGCACGCCGAACTCGCTCATGTCGCGGCGGACGACCGAGATCGGCGGTTCGTGGAGGATGGCCGCGGGGCTCTCGTCGCAGCCGATCATCGAGATGTCGGTCGGGATCCGGACGCCGAGCTGGTTGAAGGCGAGCAGAGCGCCTTCGCAGAGCACGTGGCCGGCCGCGATCACCGCGGTCGGGCGGGGGTCGAGGTCGAGAAGGTCGCGGGCGGCGCCTTCCCCGGCGGCCACTTTCAGCTCGCCCTCGAAGACGGTCAGCTCGGCGTCGGCGACGGTGGCGATCGCTTCTTCGACTCCCCGCCGGCGCTCGCGCGTGGGCCGCCGCGGGCCGCCGAGCAGGAGGGCGATCCGGCGGTGCCCGAGGCCGAGCAGCGAGCGGGTCGCCGCCGTCATCCCGCTGCGATGGTCGAAGACGACCCGGGTCATGGGCTCGCCGGCGGGCTGGTCGCGGTCGAGGAGGACGACCGGGCATTCGGCGTCGTGCAGGGCGGCCACGGTGTCGGCGTCGCGCTCGTCGCTGAGCAGCAGGAGCAGCCCGTCGACGCTGCGCTGCTCGAGCAGCTCGATCCGGCCCGAGTCCTGCCCGGTCCGGCCCTCGGAGTTCGTCAGCAGCATCGAGTACCCGGCCTCGCGCAGCCGCCGCTCGGCGCCGGTGATGGTCTGGGCGACCATCGGGTTGGAGATGTCGGCGACGACGAACCCCACCGTGCCGGTGCGGCCGCTGCGCAGCCCGCGGGCGAGCAGGTCGGGCCGGTAGTGGAGTTCCTCGACCGCGCTCATCACCGCCTCGCGCATCCGCTCGCTGACGTCGGGATGGCCCGAGAGCACCCTTGAGACGGATGAGGGCCCGACTCCCGCCCGACGAGCGACGTCCCGCATATGCGGCCGGCGGCCGCTGGCTGGAGACAAGACGGGGCCGCGCAGTCGGTCAGGTCATGCGCCGTTTGAAGACGCTCGAGAAGGCGACCGCGAGGATCAGGACGAGACCGTTGACGACTTCGGTCCAGGTGAACGGGACCCCGCCGACGATCAGCCCCTGGCTGACCCAGACGAGGAAGGTGCCGCCGATCAGGGTTCCCCAGACGTGGAAGCGACCGGTGGAGAGGATCACGGTCGAGAGGAAGGCCGCGGCGAACGCCGGGAGGAGGAACGACGTCGCCGCGCCGGGGGACGCGGTGCCCTGGTTGGCACCGAGGATGATCCCCGCGAGGGCGGCGAGGACACCGCCCAGGACGAAAGCCTTGAAGGTCTCCTTGCCCGGGTTGACCCCGGCCAGGGTGGCGGCCTGGGCGTTACTGCCGGTCGCCCGCAGGTAACGGCCGAAGGTCGTGTAGTCGAGCAGCAGCCAGACCGCCAGGGCGACGATCAGGAGCACGCCGATCGTCCAGGAGATCGCGTTGACCCAGTCCGACAGCCCGAGCACGAAGAGGATCGCCGCGATCACCACCACGATCGCCGCCGAGATGAGGTCCCAGCGCCGCGGCTCGGTGGCCGCCGGCCGCATCCGGCGCAGGGTCAGGAAGACCATCACGGCGGCGGCGGCGAGGCCGATCCAGACCAGCACCGCGGGGAACTTCTCGCCCAGCGAGCCGAGCGAGTTGGCGCCCGAGAACCAGCTCGGCAGTTCCGCCTGGCCGGCGCCGGCGACGATCTGGGTGCCCTTCGAGTACACCGCCGAGAAGCCGAGGAAGACGCCGCCGGTGCCGAGCGTGGCGATGAACGTGTTGACCCGCAGCTTGACGACCAGGAAGCCGTTGAGGGCGCCACCGGCGACGCCGACCGCGAAGCAGGCGATCAGGACCAGGGCAAAGGGCCAGTCCTGGTTCAGCTTCAGCCCGACCACCAGAAAGGCCGAGAGGGTCGCCATCGAGGCGACCGAGAGGTCGAACTGGCCCGCGATCAGGGTCACCAGGACCGCCAGCCCGAGCAGCAGGACCGGAGTGTTCTGGTGGATGTCGAGGGCACGAGCGTCGGTGCTCGTGAATTTGCCGCCCAACCAGATCGTGTAGATCAGGAAGACGACGAGGAAGGCGATGAACGTGATCGACGCGCCCAGCAGCTTGTAGACGTCGATGCCCCCCCGGAGCGAGGAGCCCGACTTGACGCCGGAGTCGGCGGCGGGTGCGGCCTCGGTGGTGCTCATCAGATGAAGGCCTCCAGTTCTTGGGGGTTGGTCTCCTCGGCTTCGAGAAAGGCGCCGAGCCGGCCATCGACCACGACGGCGATGCGGTTGCAGACTGCGAACAGGTCCTCCGAGTCGGAGGTGACGACGAGGACGCCGGCGCCACCTGCGGCCAGCTCTTCGATCAGCTTGTAGATCTCCATCCGGGTGCCGACGTCGACTCCCCGGGTGGGCTCGCAGAGGACGTAGACCTGCGGCGCGCAGAGCAGGGTGCGGCCGAAGACGACCTTCTGCTTGTTGCCGCCGGAGAGGGTGCCGAAGACCGCGCCGGGGTCGCCGGGCGTGATGTTCAGGCGCTCGATCATCTCGTTCGTGTCGCGCCGCTCGGCGCCACCGCGCAGCAGCCGCCAGGGCGCGCGCCAGCGGCTCAAGGAGGAGATCGTCAGGTTCTCCAGCGTGCTCTGCTCGAGGAAGCCGCCCTGCGTCTCGCGGTGCGGCGGGACGAGCGCCGAGGTGACGCCGGCGGCGCGCACCACCTTGCCGCCGCGCGCCTTCATCGTGCCGTGGGCGAGGTGGGCGAGGTCGTGCAGGCCCGATCCGGGCAGGCCGGTCAGGCCGACCACTTCGCCGCCTTTCAGGGTCAGGTCGACGCCGTCGATGTGGCCGCCCTTCACCTGCTCCAGGCGCAGCAGCTCCTTGCCCTCGACGGCCGCGCGGGCGTTCGTCAGGTCCTCGCTTTCGACCTCTTCTTTCTCCCGCGTGACCAGCATCTCGACCAAGGCCCCGCGGTCGAGCGAGGCGGCGGGCGAATCGGCGACGATCTTGCCGTCGAGCAGCAGGACGACGCGGTTGGTCGCGTCGAGGATCTCGGAGAGCTTGTGGCTGACCATGATCACCGTGGCCCCGCGGGCGGCGGTCCGCTTCAGCGCTTCGATCAGTCGATGCGAGTCCGCCGGCGGCAGGGTCGAGGTCGCCTCGTCGACGAAGATGACGCGGGCGCCGCGCTCGAGGACGCGGGCGATCGCGACCAGCGTCTTCTCCCCCGGCGACAGCGCGCCGATCAAAGTTTCTACCGGCAATTCGAGACCGATGTTGTTCAACGCGCGGACCGCCGCCTCCCGCTCGCGGCCCCGGTCGACGAACGGGCCGAAGCGCCGCATCGGCTCCTGGCCGAGCCGCAGGTTGTCGGAGATCGAGAGCTCGTCGACGAGGCCGAGGTCCTGGTGGATGAAGCCCACCTCGGGTCGTTCGCCCAGCTTCGAGACCTTCTCGCCGCCGTACTGGATCTCGCCGGAACTGCGGTCGTAGACGCCATCGAGGATCTTGATCAGGGTCGACTTGCCGGCCCCGTTCGGGCCCATCAGGCCGACGAAGTCACCGCCCCGGATGGTCAGGTCGATGCCGACCAGAACCTCGTTCGAGCCGAACGATTTGCGCAGCCCGGCGATCACGATGTCCTTCGCCGGCTCGATCCCCGGGGACCCATCCGCGACCTCCCGCCGGCCTGGGCCGGATCCGGTCGTACCTCTTGTCGCGTCCAACTTTCTCTCCACGGTTAGAAAACCCAAGGGCTATGGAAACCGATCCCGGGATCGTTGTCAAGGGCATGGCACTAGATGCGTAGATCCATCTCGCGCAACAGCGGCAGCACCTTCTCGCCCAGCGGCCTCAGTTCGGTGGCGTAATCGGGCAGGCCAAAGAAAACGCCGTCGATTCCCGCCTCGGAGAGCGCCAGCAGGCCCTCGGCGACCTGGGTCGGGGTGCCACAGATTGCGTGGGCGCCGAAGCCGACGACGAATTTGGCCTCGAAATCGGCGATCTGCTCGCCGAAGCTTTCGCTCTCGATCCCAAGGACCCGCATCACGTTGCGAGCCCCCTCCCAGTCGCCCTGGTCGAGGATCGCCCGATAGGCACGCTCCGCCTCGCGCTCGCTGTCGCGACAGATGATCACCGCGTTGGTGAGCACCCCGACCCGGCGCTGGTAGCGCTCCGCAGCGAGGCCCCGGAAGCGCTCGCCGAGCTCGCGGGCCGAGTCGATCGTGGTGACGCTAGTGAAGTTGAAGTCGACCTCGCGGGCGGCGAAGTCGAGGCCGACCGGGGAGCTGCCGGCGTTGATCAGGATCGGTCGGGACAGCGGCTTCGGCAGGCTCTGCACCTCCCGCAGCTGGAAGAACTCCCCGTCGAAGTCGAACGGCTCGGGCTCCGACCAGAGCCGGTTCACGATCTCCAGCCACTCGGTGCCGAACCGGTAGCGCGCGTCGTGCTCGCGCTGCGTGGCCCCGAACATCGCCATCTCTTCGGTGAACCAGCCCATCACCAGGTTGAGACCGAGGCGACCAGCGGAGATGTGGTCGACGGTCGCCGCCATCTTCGCCGCCGCGACCGGGTGGATCAGCGGCAGGTGGAGGGTGGCGAAGACCCGCGTCCGCTCGGTCGCCTCGGCCAGGCCGGCGGCCCAGGTGAAGGGCTCGAACGATTCGCCGTTGAAGTTGCCGCTGCCGCCGAAGCCGCGCCAGCGGGCGACCGGCACCACCGCGTCGAGGCCGAGCTCGTCGGCGTCGATCGCGATCTTCCGCATCGTCGCCCAGTCGACCCGATGAGGGGAGTCGGCGACCATCGTCATGCCGCCGCTGCAGTTGAAGTTGAAGACGCCGAGCTTCAGCTTGTGCCCGCCCAGAGGCCCCGTCGCGGCGCTCACGCCGAGCCTCCGGCGGCGACCATCTCGACCGGCGCACCGCCGGCGTCGCCGTCCGTCGCCGCCAACCGCTCGACCACCGCCGCGGTCACCGCGGCCGTCCGCGCGCTGCCGCCGAGGTCCGGAGTCAGCACCTCCCCAGCGGCGAGGACCGCCTCGATCGAGGCCATGATCGCGCCCGCCGCGGCCACCTCGCCGAGGTGCCGGAGCATCATCGCCGCCGACCAGATCTGACCGATCGGGTCGGCGATGCCGAGCCCTGCGATGTCGGGGGCGGAGCCGTGGATCGGCTCGAACATCGAGGGGTGCCGACCGGTCGGGTCGAGATTGGCGGACGACCCGATCCCGATCCCGCCGACCACGGCGGCGCCGATCTCGCTGAGGATGTCGCCGAAGAGGTTCGAGGCGACGACGACATCGAGCTCGGCCGGTTCGAGCACAAAGGCGGCGGCCAGCGCATCGACGTGGACGCTGCGCAGCTCTACCGCCGGGAACTCGGCCGCCACCGACCTCACCGCCGCGTCCCAGAACGGCATGCTGTGCGGGAGCCCGTTGGACTTGGTCGCCGAGACGAGGCGACCGCGACGTTCGCCGGCCAGCTGGAAGGCGTAGCGGGCTACCCGTTCGCAGCCCGTCCGACTGAAGCCTGCCACCTGCAGGCAGACCTCGTCGTTCGACGGTGGGCGCAGGACGCCACCGATCTCGGAGTACTCCCCCTCGGTGTTCTCACGCACCACGACCAGGTCGACTGCGGCCGCAAGTCGGTCTGAGAGCGGCGAGCGGATGCCATCGAGGCGGCGGACCGGGCGCACGTTCACGAACTGGTCGAAGCGCCGCCGGATCGGCATGATCAGCTCCCAGATCGAGATCGCGTCGGGGACGTCGGGGCGGCCGACCGCGCCGAGCATGATCGCCTCGAAGCGACCGAGCCGGTCGAGCGCGTCGACCGGCATCATCCGGCCGTGGGCGACGTAGTGGTCGCACCCCCAGGGGAACCGCTCGAGCTCGAGCTCGAACCCCCAGCGGCCGGCGGCGGCGGCAAGCACCTCGAGCGCCGCCGCGGTCGTCTCGACCCCGATCCCGTCGCCGGGGATTACCGCCACGCGGTGGAGCCTGCGGGCGCTCCCTTCGCTCGTCAACGGCGCGGGCCTATCTCCAACCCGAGCGGGCGTGCCGGATCGTCGTGCCGCCGTCGACCACGAGCGCGTGGCCGGTGACGTAGGAGGAGAGATCGCTGCAGAGCCAGAAGATCGCGTCGGCGAGCTCCGACGGATCGGCCGCGCGGTTCATCGGCGCGGTCGCGTCGAGGCGCTTCTCGGCCTCGGAATCGTCGTCGCGCATCGTCTCGACGTTCATCTTCGTCCGTGCCCTTCCGGGCAGCACCGCGTTGACGCGGATCGCGTCGCGGGCGAACTCGATCGCCGCCGTCTCGGTGAGGCCGATCACGCCCTTCTTGCTGGCGCAGTAACCGGCCATCCCCTCGAGCGCCTGCGCCGCCCCCGACGAGGAGAGGTTGACGATCGAGCCCCCGTTGCCGCACTTCTTCATCGCCCGCACCTCGAACCGGGTGCAGTAGAAGGGCCCGTCGAGGTCGACCCGGACCAGCTCCCGCCACTCGTCGAGGCCCATCCGGTCGATCAGCGAGGCGTCGTCGCCGTCGAGCTTGTAGCGCTGCGGGATCGCGGCGTTGTTCACCGCGGCATCGAGCCGGCCGTAGGTGTCGACCGCGAAGGCAACCATCGCCTCGACCTGTCCCGGATCGCCGACGTCGGCGCGGATCGCCGCCGCGGTGCCCCCGGCAGCCTCGATCTTCTCGACGGTCTCGGCGATCCCGGGCTCGTCGACATCGGCCACGACCACCTGGAAGCCGGCCTCGGCGAGTCGCAACGCGGTCGCCTCGCCGATTCCCTGTGCGGCGCCGGTCACCAGGCCGACGCGGCTGCTGTAGTCGAGTGTTATCGGGCTCAAGGTGCCGCCTCCTCAGGTCGTTTTCGGTTTTGCCCGCTCACGATGGCGGGCCACGAGCACGGCAGCCGAGACGGCGACGATCAGGGCCACGCCGTTGAAGACGTCGGGCACCCAGATCGGCGCGCCGGCAAGGGTCAGGCCGTTGATCCCGACCGCCAGCACGAGGACGCCGACGACGGTGCCCCAGACGTTGAACATGCCGCGGCGGATCGTCGTCGCACCGAGGAAGGCGGCGGCGTAGGCGGGCAGCAGGAATTCGGGCCCGACCGTCGCCGCGGCGGAGCCGAGGTGAGCGGTCTGCAGGACGCCGCAGAGGCCCGAGAGGGTGCCCGCGATGACGAACGCGCCGGACAGCCGCCGGGTGGTCGAGATGCCGCTCAGCCGGGCCGCCTCACGCGCCATCCCGGTCGCCCGCAGGTAACGGCCGAAGGGCGTCCGCTCCATCGCGTACCAGGCGACGATCGCGACGATCAGAAAGTAGAGGACGACGATTTCGATGCCGAAGATGCGGGTGGTGGCGATCGAGGTGAACGATTCGCCGATTCCTTCGAAGACCGTGTTGCCGTTGGTCAGCAACAGGTTGCCGCCGGCCAGGACCGTCGACATGCCGAGCGTCGCGATGAACGCGTTGACGCCGATCCCGACCACGATCACCGCGTTGATCAGGCCGATCGCGGCGCCGATCATCAGGGTCAGGATGATCACCAACGCGGGCGTCATCCCGTGCGAGGCGAACTCCGCCGAGGCGATCGAGCAGAAGCCGAGGTTGGCGGCGATCGAGAGGTCGAACTCGCCCGCCGCCAGCGGCAGGACGACGGCCAGCGCGAGGATCGCGGGGATCGCCTGGTTGCCGAGCAGCGACTTGATGTTGCGCGAGGTCGGGAAGGTGCCCGACTGCCAGATCGCGAAGCCGACGCACATCAGGACGAGGAAGATCACGATCCCGTACTCGGCCGTGTACTCGAGGACGCGATCGCCGAACCCGCGCCCGGCGCGGGGCCCCTCGCGGGGGTCCTTCTCGCCGACGGCCCTGGAGGGCCCGTCGGCGGCCTTGATCGAGCTCATCGTGCCCCCTCCTCGCCGTCGGGGTTGGCTGCCAGCAGGGTCAGTCGCTCCTCGGCGACCTCCGCCCCCGCCGCGATCGCGACCAGCTCTCCCCGGTTGAGGACGAGCACCCGCTCGCAGAGGCCGACCAGGTCGGCAGCGTCGGTCGAGCCGACGAGGACCGAGACCCCTTCGTCAGCCAGGTTGCGGACGATCTGCGCGATCTCGCGCTTGGCACCGACGTCGATGCCCTGCATCGGCTCGTCGAGCACCAGCAGGGTCGGGTTGCGGCTGACCGCGCGCGAGACGACCGCCTTCTGCTGGTTGCCGCCGCTGAAGTAGGCGACCAGGCGACGCGGATCAGGCGGCCGGATGCCGAATTCCGCGATCGCCTCCCGGGTCGAGCGTCGCTCCTCGCGAAGGTTCAGCCAGCCGCGGGCGAAGAAGCGGCCCAGGAGGCCGAGCGAGAGGTTCTCCTGCAGCGACATGCCGGTGATGCAGCCGGCGCCGCGGCGGTCCTGGGGAACGTAGGAGACGCCGGCGCGGAGGGCGTCGGCGGGGGTCTTCGGCTCGAACGGCGTCCCCGCCAGGGAGCAGGCCCCGGATTCAGCGCGCTGGGCGCCGGCGAGGATCCGGGCCAGCTCGCTGCGGCCACAGCCGACCAGTCCGGCGATGCCGACGATCTCGCCGCGCCGGACGTCGAAGTCGAGGCCCCGTAGCCGTGGCCCGCAGAGGCCGCGGACGCTCAGCGTCACTCCGTCCTCGGGCGCTTTCGAGCGCCGCCCTTCGTCCGCGGCGCTGCCGCCGACGATCAGCTCGACCAGGCCGTCGGGGTCGAGCCCGGCCCGCTCGCGCTGGGCGACGACGCGACCGTCGCGGAGGACGACGACGCGGTCGGCGATCCGCATCACCTCGTCGATGCGGTGGCTGACCAGGACCACGGCGCCGCCGCGGTCGCGGATGCCGCGCATCACCTCGAGCACCCGCTCGACCTCGTCCTGGGGCAGGGCCGCGGTCGGCTCGTCGAGGAAGAGGACGTGGTGGCGGATGTCGTCCTCGGAGCTGCGCGAGTCCTGCACCGCGCGGGCCATCCCGACGATCGTCTTGGTCGTCATGTCGAGGTCGCCGACCTGGGTGCCGGGGTCCTCCTCGACGCCGAAGGTCGCCAGCACCTCGCCGACCCGCTGGTGTTCGCGTCGCCTGCTGATCGGCCCGAGATCGGTGCGGGTGTGGAAGTGGTCGACGAAGGCGAAGTTGTCGGCGATCGTCAGGTCGTCGACCAGCGCCAGGTCCTGGTGCATGAACCGCAGCCCGACTTCGTGGGCCTGGCGCGGGCTGACCGGCAGGGTCAGTTCCTGGTCGAAGACATCGACGGTGCGTTCGTCGTCGGGGTCGTAGAACCCGGCGAGGATCTTGATCAGGGTCGACTTGCCCGAGCCGTTGTGCCCGAGCAGTGCCGTGATCTCACCGGCCGGAAAGGCCGTCGACACGTCGTCGAGTGCCCGTTGACCGGCAAAGGTCTTGGACAACCTGTCGACGGTGAGGCCTCCCGGCATGGCGGTCTCTCGGCGCGATCTACCCTGAGGCGACGCCTACTTGACGCCCCAGAGTTCTTTGTAGTGCTGTTCGAATTCCGCTTCGTCGCCTTCGAAGTACGTCCCGGCGGCCGGGGCGTTTTCCCAGGTCAGCAGCTTGATCGGGTCGGTGTTCCAGGCGTTCGACGGAATCTTCTGTCCGCCGAAGGTCCGGTTGAGGACATCGTAGGCCTCCCAGGCCTGCCACTGGGTGGCGTTGGCGACGTCGGCGTTCTGGATTTCCTTCTTCCGCAGGTATTCCGTGCTCTGTTTGAAGCCGCCGTAGGACACGACCTTCACGCTGTCCTGGAGGCCGGCCTGCTTAATCGCCGCGACGATCGGCGGCACCGCCGCGTCGTAGGGCGCGTAGACGTAGTTCACTTCGGGGTTCGCCTGCAGCACCCCACCCATCTTCGGACCGAGTTTCGTTTCGAGTTCGGTCACCTGCATGTCGGTTTCGTTGGCGATTTCGCAGCTCGAGCAGAGTTCTTCGAGCAGCGGCTTGAACCGTTCCGCGCGCTGGGAGACGATCCCGAACTCCTTGTCTTCGAGCAGGGCGATCTTCGCTTCGCCGCCGCTTTCCTTGGCCATGAAGGCGGCGAGGAATTCGGCTTCCTTCTGGGGGTTGTAGCCGATGTTCCCGAGCCACAGCCCTTCTTTCGGTTCTTCGACGTTGGACTGCACGACCACCGGGATCCCGGCTGCCTTCAGCGCTTTCATCCCGTTCGGCACGAGGCTCGGCGTGATCGCCCCGAGGACGACGCCGTCGACGCCTTCGGTGATCGCCTGGTTGATCCCCGCTTCGTAGCCCTGCGGGGTGCCCTTGCCGTCGATGTAGGTGGACTTCCAGCCGAGGGCCTTGGTCGCGGTTTCGGCGCCCTGCTGCAGCAGCTGCTCGCCTTCGGCGGCCGCCAGGGTCATGATCAACGCCACGTGCTTGCCCTTGGCCGCCGGATCCTTTTCGGTCGGGCCTTCCCACTTGGCCGGCGCGTAGGCTTCGCCGAGGATCTTTTCGACCTTCGCTTCGCCGCCAGAGCCCGTTTCAGAGGCTTCTTCCGACTTGGTGGCTTCGCTGCCGCCGGCGCTTTCGGATTCGGTCGTGCCGGACGAGCTCGACGAGCCGCCCCCGCCACAGGCCGCGACCACGATCGCCGCCGCCAGTATGGCCGCCGCCAGCACGACGGTACGGCCAAGTCCCCAAGTGCGCTTCATCCGACCCTCCGAATCCCGTTGACCCGCGACCCGGTCCATCCGAGCCACTCCAACCCAAAGCTGGAACTGTTCCCGGGACCGTATCCGACAAAATCTAATTCTGTCAAGAAAAAGATTTCTGCCGGGGAGGGCTACCGCCGAAGGGCGTAGCCCGCCGCCTCGCGGTCCCAGGTCCCGGCGGCCTCGCCTTCCTCGCGCAGGAGGTCCTTGCGGACCTTCTCGGTCGCCGTCATCGGCAGCGCCTCGAGCAGGCGGACGAAGCGGGGCAGGGCGAAGTAGGGGATCGTCGGCTCGACGAATTCGACCAGCTCGCGCGGGGTCGCGGCGGAGCCTTGGGCGAGGACCAGGGCGACGGCGATCTCGTCCTCGCTCAGCTCCGAGGGCACCGCGTAGGCGGCGCAGTCGGTGACCTCAGGGTGGCGCAGGAAGGCCTCCTCGACCTCGAAGGAGGAGACGTTCTCGCCGCGCCGGCGCATCGCGTCCTTGGCCCGGTCGACGAAGTAGTAGAAGCCCTCGGCGTCGCGGCGCATCAGGTCGCCGGTGTGGAACCAGAGGTCGACGGTCGCGGCAAGGGTCGCCTCGGGCTGGCGCCAGTACCCCTGGGTCGAGATCCCGGGGCGCGTCGTCCGCACCAGGAGCTCCCCCGCCTCACCCGGCCCGACCTCGAACCCCTCCGCGTCGACGACCGTGCACTCGTAGCCCGCCGAGGGCCTCCCGCAGGAGCCGGGCGGCGTCGTCTCGTCGGGCTGGTGCCAGATGACGACGCCGAAGTCGGTCAGCCCGTAGCCCGAGATCACGTGGAACCCGAAGCGCTCGGCGATCCCCTCGATGTAGCCCTCGGTGGCGGGCGCCACGTTGACCACGCGCACCCGGTGCCGGCGCTCCTCCGGGGTCGGCTCCTGGCCGAGCAGGAGCGGCGTCATCGCCCCCAGCATCGCCGACGCGGTGGCGCCCGAGGCCACGGCGTCGGGCCAGAACCCGGAGACGCTGAAGCGCTTACGGAGCGCGATCGAGCCGCGTGCCTGCAGCGAGGTGAGCAGCGCGCAGCAGAGAGCCGCGGTGTGGAACAGGGGCAGGCAGCAGTAGAAGACGTCCTCGGCGACCAGCTGCAGCGAGTGGCGGGCGCTGCGGGCGAAGAACGTGGTGCTGTTGTGGCTCCAGACGACGCCCTTGGAGGGGCCGGTGGTGCCCGAGGTGAACATGATCGAGGCGGGGTCGGTGCCCGCTCCCTGCCAGGCCGGCGCGGCGGCCTCGAGCCGCAGCTCGGCCTGGCGGGCGACGGCGACGCCCGCGGGCGCCGCGGGTGGCTCGCCCTCGATCGCGACGTAGAGCTCGACCGTCTCCAGCTCGGCGATCGCCTCCAGCGCCGCGACGGCGAACTCGGGCTCGGCGAAGACCGCCTTCACCCCGGCCCGCTCCAGCATCCGCTGCAGCATCAGGCCGCGGTGGGAGACGTTGATCGGGACGACGATCGCGCCCAGCCGCTGCACCGCGAACCAGGTCTCGACGAACTCGAAGCGGTTCGAGCAGAAGAGCGCCACGGTGTCGCCGACCCCGACGCCCCGCGCGGCGAGGCCGGCGGCGAGCCGCTCGACCGCCGTCTGCACCTCGGCGTAGGTGTGCTCGCCGCCCTCGAGGAACCGCAGCCAGACCTTCTCGCCGCACTCGCGAACGGCGGCTTCGAGCTCCTCCCCGACCGACGGCAGCCGCTCGCCGACGTCCTCGCGAGTGACCCAGTTCCCCGTTGCGCCCACCCAGCGATTCTATCCGAATTTAGATTTTTCCGTCAATTGCGAAGGCGGACCACGGCGCGCGCCGCCTTCAGCACGGCCGTCCCGCCGGCCTCGACGCTGAGCTCGACCACCGCCCGCTCGCCGGCCAGGATCTCGGTCACGGTGCCCGCGACGACCACCGTCGCGGGCGCTTCGGCGCCGACCGGCACCATGCCCGAGAAGCGGGTCGAGAAGTCCTCGACCGCGCCCGGGTCGCCGGCCCAGTCGGTGACCAGCCGGCCCGCGAGCGCCATCGTCAGCATCCCGTGGGCGATCACGTCGGGCAGCCCGGCCCGCTCGGCGGCCGGCTCGCTCCAGTGGATCGCGTTGAAGTCGAGCGCCGCGCCCGCGTAGCGGACCAGCATCGCCCGGTCGAGCTCGAAGCTGCGCGCCGGGATCTGCTCGCCGACCGCGACCGCGGCGATGCTGCGCCGCTCAGCCATCCGCGGTCCCCGCCGCCGTCCCGCGCGAGACGAGGACGCTGGTGACCCGGCAGACCGGCTCGCCCGCCTCGGTCGAGAGCGCGCAGAGGATCTCCAGCAGCTCGTTGGCGCCCGCGTCGCGGATCGAGGCGATCGTCACCTCGCCGAGGAGGCTGTCACCGGCGTAGATCGGCCGCGCCTGCTCGATCCGCTGTTCGCCGTGGACGACGCGGGCGTAGTCGAGCCCCAGCTCGGGGTCGCGCCGCGGTCCCTGGCCCATCTGCAGCGAGATCACCGAGCCGAAGGTCGGCGGCGCCGGGACGTCGCGGTGGCCGAGCGAGCGGGCCAGCTCCGGGTCGGCGTAGATCGCCGCGTCGTCGCCGATCGCCGCGGCGAACTCGCGGATCTTCTGCCGCGAGACGTCGAACGGCGGGCCGGGGTCGTAGGCGCGACCGACGGTGGCGCGGTTCAGCGACATCAGATGTGCCGTCCGCCCGCGACCTCGATCACGATGCCGGTGATGTAGCTGGACAGGTCGGAGGCGAGGAAGAGCACCGTCTTGGCGATCTCGTCCGGCTCCCCCGCCCGCCCCAGCGGAACTTCCTCCTCGCGCTGGGCGAAGATCTCCGCCGGCATCGCTTCGGTCATCGCGGTGCGGATCAGGCCGGGCTGGATCGCGTTGACGCGGACGCCGGCGTGGGCCACCTCCTTCGCCGCCGCTTTCGTCAACCCGACGATCCCCGCCTTGGCGGCGCTGTAGTTGGTCTGGCCGATGTTGCCGACCTTGCCCGAGATCGAGGAGATGTTCACGATCGAGCCGCCGTCGCCCTGCTCGCGCATCGCCAGCGAGGCCGCCTTGGTCCCCAGCCAGGTGCCTTTCAGGTGGACGGCGATCACCGCGTCGAAGTCCTCGACGCTCATCTTCCGCATCGTCGCGTCGCGGGTGATCCCGGCGTTGTTCACCATCACGTCGAGCGCGCCGAGCTGCTCGCGGCAGCGGCCGACCAGCGCCTCGACCGCCGCCGGCGAGGTGACGTCGCAGGCGACCCCGATCGCCTTGCCGCCGGCGGCGACGATCGTCTGCGCCGCCTCCCCCGAACGGGCCTCGTCGACGTCGGCGACCACCACCGCGGCCCCTTCCGCCGCCAGCCTCTGGGCGATCGCCAGGCCGATTCCCTGGGCCCCGCCGGTCACCACCGCAGCCTTCTCATCCAGCAATCCCATCGCTTCTCCTTTCGCTCAGCTCAAAGTCGCTTCGGTCCCGAGCAGGGCCGTCGCCTGGCTCGAGAGCACCGCACCGTTGGCGTGCGCGAGCGCCACCTCGACGTCGTCCTGCTGGCGGTCGCCGGCCTCGCCGCGCAGCTGCCTGACCGCCTCGATCACGGTGAAGATCCCGTACATCCCCGGGTGGCAGTAGGAGAGCCCACCGCCGTTGGTGTTGACCGGCAGCTCCCCGCCCGGCGCGATGCGGCCGGCGGAGACGAACTCGCCGCCCTCCCCCTTGGCGCAGAAGCCGAGGTCCTCGAGGAAGAGGATCGGGTTGATCGTGAAGGCGTCGTAGAGCTCGACCACGTCGACGTCGGCCGGGGTGAGGCCCGCCATCGCGAAGGCGCGGGCACCGGATTCGGTGGCGGCGGTCACCGTCAGGTCCGGCATCTGGGAGATGTCGCGGTGCCAGTGGGCGACCCCGCAGCCGAGCAGGTGGGCGGCCGGCTTCGGCGCCTCCCGAGCCCGCTCGGCCGAGGTGAGGACGAGGGCGCCGCCGCCGTCGGTGACGAGGCAGCAGTCGCGCACCCCGAGCGGGTCGCAGACCGGCCGCGCGGCGAGCACGTCGGCGACGCTCAGCGGCCCCCGCTCGAAGGCCACCGGGTTCAGCTGCGCCCATGCGCGGGCGGCGACCGCGACCGCCGCCAGCTGCTCGCGGGTGGTGCCGAACTGGTGCATGTGGCGGGAGGCCGCCAGCGCGTACATCGTCAGCGGCCAGCGCGGCCGGAAGGGCTCTTCCCAGGCCGAGATCGCCGCCGGGGTGATCAATTTGCGCGCCGCCGAGCGCTGGATCGAGCCGTAGACGATCAGGGCGACGTCGATCAGCCCGCTCTCGATCGCCCCGGCGGCGTAGAGCAGGTGGCTGACCGCCGAGCTGCCGCCGATGTTGGAGCCGTCGCTGTAGCGGGGGCGGATGCCGAGATACTCGGCCGCGTTCAGGGTCGGCGCCGGCTGCGTCGAGGAGGAGCAGAAGAGCCCGTCGACCTCCTCGCGGGCGATCCCGGCGTCGGCGAGCGCCCGGGTCGCAGCCTGGCCGATCAGGTCCTGCTCGGTGAGGCCGGGGGCCACTTCGCCGAGATCGGACTCGGCAACGCCGACCACGGCGACCCGGCCGCGCAGCGAGCTCACGAGCGCTCCGCGGGGACGAAGGTGGGCACCGGGCGGCCATCCTCCTCGACGATCAGCAGGCGCAGGCGGTCGCCGATCCGCACCGCGTCGGGGGCGACCCCGTCGACCCGGCTCATCATCCGGAATCCCTCGTCGAGGTCGACCAGGCAGACGTGGTAGGGGGCCTCGTCGCGGGGGCGCATCGTCGTCGTCGCGTAGACCGTGCCGCCGCCCGCGGCCGTCTCCCAGGCCGGGTCGGCGGAGCCGCAGAAGGGGCAGAGGAGGCGCGGGTAGAAGACCGCCCGCCCGCACTCGCCGCAACGCTGGAAGCGCAGCTCGCCCCGCGCCAGCCCTTCCTGGTACCCGCTCCAGGGCCCAGGTGGCGATTCGGTCAAGCCGCCACCTTGGCCCGCTGGGCGGCGAGCATCTGGCGGGCGATGACGAGCTTCTGGATCTCGTCGGTCCCCTCGTAGATCCGGTAGAGGCGGGCGTCGCGGTAGAAGCGCTCGATCGGCACCGTGCGCATGTAGCCCATCCCGCCCAGCACCTGGACGCCGCGGTCGGCGACCTTGTTCACCATCTGCGAGCAGAAGAGCTTGGTGCAGGCGGGGCCCTGTCGCATGTCGGCGCCCGCGTCGTATGCGCGCGCCGCCTCGAGCGCCATCGCCCGCCCGGCGCGGGCTTCGGTCTCCGATTCGGCGAGCAGCGCCTGGACCAGCTGGAAGTCACCGATCGGGGTGCCGCCCTGGCGGTTGTCGATCGCGTAGGCGGTCATCTCCTCGACGATCCGCTCGGCCATCCCGACGCAGAGCGAGCCGATCGTCAGCCGGCCCTTGGCGAGCGATTTCATCGCCGCGCGGAAGCCGGTTTCCTCCTCGCCGCCGATCAGCGCCGTGGCGGGCACGCGCACGTCGTCGAGGAAGAGCTCCGAGGTCCAGGCGCCCTGCTGGCCCATCTTCTTGTCGTGCGGGCCGATCGTCAGCCCGGGCGTGCCGGCGTCGACGAGGAAGGCCGAGATGCCCTTCGTGCCCTGCGCGTCGGGATCGGTGCGGGCGAAGACGACGAAGACCGTCGCCAGCTCGGCGTTGGTGATGAACCGCTTGGTCCCGTTGATCAGGTAATCGTCGCCGTCGCGCCTGGCGCGGGTGCGCATGCCGCTCGGGTCGGAGCCCGCCTCGGCCTCGGTCAGCGCGAAGCAACCGATCGCCGCGCCGCTCGCCAGCTCCGGCAGGTAGCGCCGTTTCTGCTCCTCGGTGCCGTAGTTGGCGATCGTCTGCCCGGCGATCCCGTTGTTCGTCCCGAACAGGGAGCGGAAGGCGGGCGAGGTGCGGCCGACCTCGAAGGCGAGGCGGACCTCCTCCAGCATCGTGAAGCCGAGGCCGCCGTAGGCCTCCGGCAACGCGTAGCCGAAGAGGCCCATCTTCTTTGCCTCCTCGCGCAGGAAGTCGGGGACCGAGTCGGTCTCTTCGATCTCCTCCTCGCGCGGGATCACCTCACGGTCGACGAAGGCGCGAACCGCTTCGGCGATCGCCTCGAACTCTGCGTTGTCCATGTTCCTCCCGGTCCCCTCAGTTCTCGATCAACTCGATGATCGTGGCGTTGGCGGTGCCCCCACCCTCACACATCGCCTGCAGGCCGTAGCGGATGCTCTCCGCCTCCATCTGGTGCAGCATCGTGGTCATCAGCCGGGCGCCGGATCCGCCCAGCGGGTGGCCGAGGGCGATCGCGCCGCCGTTCGGGTTGACCAGGTCGCGCTCGACGCCGATCTCCGCCATCCAGGTGAGGGTGACGCTGGCGAACGCCTCGTTGATCTCATAGGTGCCGATCTCGTCGACGCCGAGGCCGGTCCGCTCCATCACCGTCCGCGTCGCCGGCACCGGGCCGTAGAGCATGGTCAGCGGATCGTCGCCGGCCAGGCCGAAGCCGACGAAGCGGGCGCGCGGCTTCAGGTCGAGCCGTTCGGCGACCTCGCTGGTGGTGATCAGCAGCGCCGCGGCGCCGTCGGAGATCTGCGAGGAGTTGCCGGCGGTGACCACGCCGTCGTGCTTGAAGGGCGGCTTCAGGCCGGCCATCTTCTCCAGCGTGCCGCCGCGGCGGACGCCCTGGTCGGTGTCGACGAGGTGGCTCTCGCCGTCCTCGCCGGGCGCCTCGATCGGGACGATCTCCCGCTCGAAGCGGCCGCCGTCGATCGCCGCCGCGGCCCGCTCGTGCGAGCCGAGGCTGAATTCGTCGAGGTCCTGGCGGCTCAGGTCGAAGCGTTCGGCGAGCTTCTCGGCCCCCAGGCCCTGGCTGAATTCGGAGGTGCCGTAACGGGCGATCGCCATTGGTCCGTACGGTTCGCCCGGCCCGTTCAGCCGTGCCCAGCCCATCGGCACGCGGCTCATCGACTCGACCCCGCCGGCGACGATCAGGTCGTGCTGGCCCGACATCACCGCGGCGGCGGCAAAGTGCGCGGCCTGCTGGGAGGAGCCGCACTGACGGTCTACCGTGGTCCCGGGGATCTGCTCGGGCCAGCCGGCGGCGAGCACCGAGTAGCGGCCGATGTTCGCGGCCTGGTCGCCCGCCTGGGTGACGCATCCCCAGATCACGTCTTCGATCCGCTCGGGCTCGACCCCGGCGCGGGAGACGAGCTCCTGCAGCACCAGCGCCGAGAGGTCGACCGGGTGGACGCCGCTGAGCGCCCCGTCGCGCTTGCCGACCGGGGTGCGGACGGCCTCGACGATCACTGCATCACGACCTACCAGGCTCATCTTTGGACCTCCTCGGTCAATCTAGAGGCGCGCGAAGTCGCCCCGGTAGAAGATCAGCGGCTTATGCAGCTCGGCCGACTCGGACTCGTCGATCTCCATCTCGAGCACGCCGCCGACGACGATCAGGTGGTCGCCCGCCGGGTGTTCGTCGGTGACCCGGCACTCGATCTGGGCGATCGCCCCGGCCAGGCGGGGGTTGCCGTGCCCGCTGATCAGGTGGTCGACGCCGGCGTAGCGGTCGCTGCCCTTCTTCGCGAACTGGGCGGCGAGCAGCTCCTGGCGGTGGCCGAGGACGTTGACGCAGAACTTGCCGACCGCCTGGATCTCGGGCCAGGTCTCGGAGCTGTGGGCGGCGCAGAAGAGGATCAGCGGTGGCTCGAGGGAGACCGAGGCGAAGGAGTTGGCGACCATCCCCACCGGCCCGTCCGCGGTGCCGGCGGTGATCACCGTGACGCCGGTGGCGAAGTGGCCGAGGACGCGCCGCATCTCGGCGCCCGTAACCTCGGCCATGCGCCCGTTCACACCGCTCTGGTCACCCTTCGCACCCTTCGCCGCCACGTCCGCTCGCACCGCCCCAGCTTCTCCAATTCTTCGAATTCTCGTTAGATAATAGCGTGGGCGATGGGATGGGAGGCGGGCCGACGGCCCTCCTCACCCGCCGAATCCCCCCGCCACGGAGATCGTCTGGCCGGTCACCTGGCGGGCCCGCTCGGAGGCGAGGAAGACGACGGCGTCGGCGATGTCGCGCGGCTCGCTGAGCTGACGCGTCGGGGTCAGGCGGCGGACGTAATCGACCTGCTCCTCGTTCATCAGGTCCTTCTGGTGCTGCCACATCGACCCGCTGCCGATGGCGGCCTCGCCGGCGGGGATGACGAGGCCGGGCGCGACCAGGTTGGCCCGCACCCCGTAGCGGCCGTACTCCTTGGCGAGCGAGCGGGCGAAGCCGACGAGCCCGGCCTTGGCCGCCGCGTAGACGCTCTGGCGCGCTTCGCCGAAGGCGGCCATCGAGGTGGTGGCGACGATCGCGCCGCGCCGCCGCTCCATCATTCCGGGCAGCACCGCACGGGCGCACGACATGCAGCTGGTCAGGTTGACGTCGATCACCTTCGGCCAGATCTCCGGCTCGTAGTCGAGGAAGAAGCCCGGCTGGTTCCAGCCGACGTTGGCGGCGAGCACGTCGACGCCCCCCATCCGCGCCTCGGCCTCCCGACAGGCGGCGACCGCCTCCTCGTGCTCACCGAGGTCGGCACCGACCGTGCCCGCCTCCCCGGCGCCCGCCGCGAGCGCCTCCGCGGCGGTCTCCTCCGCCCGCGCCCGGTCGCGATCGACGATCGTGATCCGCGCCCCCTCGGCGGCGAAGCCGAGCACGATCGCCCGGCCGATGTGCGAGGCGCCACCGGTGACCACCACCCGCGCTCCCTCGAGACCCAGATCCATCCCACTCCCTCCGCTTCCGCGATTCCGCTTCCTTAAGATTTCTGGCCTATGTTAGAAAATACTGGCGAATCGGGCCAGGGCGGCTGGCGCCCGGAAGGGGTAAGGGACCCGGCCTTTTCGGAGGCGACCCTGGCAGGCTGTGGCCGCCTCCGAAAAGGCCGGGTCATGGGGGGACGGCGGACACGCCCGTCCTCCCTCCGCTGTTCCTTATGGCCCCACGGGGCCATAAGGAACAGCGGAGGGAGGGTGGCGCGGGAGACGTGAGGGAGACGTCACGGGTTCCACAGTTCCTCCACGGTCACAGGCGCCCTGCATGAGTTGACCGTGCTCTGGCACGGTCACCCGTCGCCCGACCGGTCAGGGACCTGTGTGTGGAGTTTCGGTCGCCGTGGGACCGAAACTCCACACAGACGCTCTTGAGCGATGCACCCGTCCCTGTGCCAGTCCCTCCCGAAACCTCCCGTCCCGGGCGTCCCGGAGGCGGCCACAGCCTGCCCGGGTCGCCTCCGGGACGCCCGGGAGGCCGGAACTCCGATCGGTCAGGCCCCGTCCCTCGCCCGGGCGCCAGCTCGGCCCGGCCCCCTAAGACCCGAGCCCGAGCGCCTGCCCCCAGGGGGTCAGGAGCCGGGGAGAGCCGGGCAGGCTGTGGTCGCGGATCGCGCCTGCGGCGAGCAGGCCGGCTTCGCCGCCCGGCAGGGAGTCGGCGCGGAAGACGGGGTGCATCACCTGGGCCGCCTGGGGGTCGAAGGCGGGTTTGAGGATGCCGTCGCGGTCGGGGATCAGGAGCTCCATCGGCTCGAAGTTGAAGTTGGCGCAGCGGACGAAGCCGATCCGGATCTGGGTGCCATGGGGGAAGCGCTGGTCGGGGACCGAGCGATCCGGCTCGGGCGCCGGGCCGTCGTCGGGGATCACGGTCCAGACGCCGCCTGAGCGCATCATCCGCGGCAGCCTGAAGACGAGCTCGCAGCCGAGGTGCTGCTCGAAGAAGCGCGTCGCCTGGTCGAAGTCCGGCACCCGCATGCCCATGTGGACGGTGCCCCGATTGGTCGGCACGGCGGCGCGCGGCGCGGGCTGTGGGGGCGGCCCCGCCACCCGCCAGGTGTCGGGCCGGGACGGGTGCCAGAGCAGCACCTCGGCCCCTTCGATCTCGTAGGCGACCGGGTTCGGGTTGGAGATCAGCTCCAGGTCCATCCCCCAGGGCGAGTCGAAGTGGATGTAGGTCGATCCCGGCCCCTCCTCGGCGGCGAAGCGGTCGAGCACCGTGTTCTCGGCCGCCATCCCCAGCCTGCGCACCGCGGCGACCGCGGCGTCCATGTCGTCGACGTACCAGCAGGGGTGGGAATCGAGGCCCCAGTGCGGCAGGAGCGGCGCGCCGCCGGCGTCGTCGAGCCGCTCGATCACCAGGTCGGGACCGTTGGCGAGCGCGAGCCGGGCGGTGCGCAGGATCCGGCCGTCCTCACCTGCCGTCGGCCCCGAGCGCTCCTGCTCGCGGTAGCCGAAGGCGGCGAAGAGGCGCCCCGCCTGGTCGAGGTCGGGCACCAGCATGCCGAGCGCGGTGACGCTGCCGCCGGCGCTCACGCGAACATCCCGCCGTCGACCAGGAGCTCGATGCCGGTCAGGTAGTCGGCCTCGGGGCTGACCAGGAAGGCGACCGCGCGGGCGACGTCGAGGGGCGTCGCCAGCCGGCCGAGCGGGATCCGGGCCAGCGTCGTCGCGTCGGTGGGGATGCCGACCTCCTCCACCATCGGCGTCTCGACCAGGCCGGGGAAGATCCCGTTGACGCGGATCCCCCGCGGCGCCAGCTCGACGGCGGCGGCGCGGGTCATCCCGCGCAGCGCCCACTTGCTCGCCGAGTAGGCGAAGAAGTTGTGCGACCCGTAGAGGGCCGAGCCGGAGCAGATGTTCACGATCGCGCCGCCCCCGGCCCGCTCGATCGCCGGCGCCGCCTCGCGCATGCCGTAGAAGGGCCCGCTCTGGTTCACGGCCAAGTGGAGCGCCCAGGTCTCCTCGTCGGTCTCTGGCAGCGTCGCGCGGCGATTCACGCCGGCGTTGTTGACCAGCGCCGTGAGCTTGCCGAAGCGCTCCTCGGCCTGCGCCACCACCGCCGTCCAGGCGGCCGGGTCGGAGACGTCGTGAGGCACGAAGGCGGCCCGCTCGCCGAGCGCGGCGGCAACTTCCTCCCCCTCCTCCTCGAGCACGTCGGTGAGCAGGACCGCAGCCCCGCGCTCGCACATCAGGCGGGCGAATTCGGCCCCCTGGCCGCGCGCGGCGCCGGTGACGATCGCCACCGTCGCGCTCAGGTCGCCGACCTCAATCAACGGTGGCCGGCTCCTCGCCGAGCGGCCGGCAGCGCTCCCGCAGCTCGTGCTTCAGCACCTTGCCGCTGCCGTTGCGGGGCAGCTCCTCGACCCGCAGCACGTGCTTCGGGCACTTGTAGCCGGCGAGGTGCTCGCGGCAGTGGGCGATCACCTCGGCGTCGTCGATCGCCGCCGCCGGCGCGAGCACGATCACCGCGCAGCCGACCTCGAGGTACTTCGGGTCGGGCACCGCGACCAGCGCCGCGTCGGCGATCGAGGGGTGGGCGACCAGCGCCTTCTCGACTTCGGCGGGCGAGATGTTCTCGCCGCCGCTGCGGATCATGTCCTTCTTGCGCCCGGCGAGGAAGAGGAGGCCGTCGGAGACGCGGCCGATGTCGCCGGTGTGCAGCCAGCCGTCGGCGTAGGTGGCGGCGCTCTCCTGCGGTCGGCGCCAGTAGCCCGCGGTGGTGCCGGGACCGCGGATCAGGATCTCGCCCGGCTCCTCGGCGGCGGTCTCGTCCCCCTGCTCGTCGACCACCTTGACCTCCTTCAGCGGGAACGGCCGGCCGATGCTGTCGGGATGGCGGCGGCCCGCCTCGTGGTCGAGGAAGGTCGATTGGGTCGCCTCGGTGAGCCCGTAGCCCTGCCGGATCTGGACCTCGGGGAAGCGCTCCTGCGCCGCCTCCAAGGCCCAGGTGAGGATCGCGTCGCCGCCGGTGAAGATGCCGCGCAGGCTCGGCAGCCGCTCGGCGTCGATGCCAGGCAGCCGCATCAGGTCGTAGAGCATGAACGGGTAGAGCATGATGTCGGTGACGCCCTCGGCGGCGATCACCCCGACCACCCGCTCGATCTCGAAGCCGCCGCTACGGGTGGCGATCGCCCGGCCGCGCCGCATCAGCGTCGGCAGCAGCAGCGCCTCCAAGGCACCGGCGTGGTAGAGCGGGCCGGTGGTCATCATCACCGTGGCGGCGTCGAGGCGCAGCTCGAGCGCCTGGGCGACGAGGCAGCCGAGCGTCGTCTCGTGAGTCCAGACGGCGCCCTTCGGGAAGCCGGTCGTGCCCGAGGTGTACATCAGCACCTGCGGGTCGGCGCCGCGGGGGCGCTCGACCGGCGGCTCGGCGTCGGAGGAGCGCAGGAAGTCGGCCCCGTCCCGCGCCCAGAGCGGGCGCTCGGCGGCGCCGAAGGCGACGTACTCGCGGACCCCGAGCTCACCGCGCAGCGGCTCGATCCGCCGCAGCAGCTCGGCGTGGCCGCAGAGGACCGAGGTCTCGGAGTCCTCGAGCGCGAAGCGCAGCTCGGCGGCGGTGAGGCGGGTGTTGAGCCGCACGGCTACCGCGCCGATCCGGGCGATCGCGAAGTAGAGCGCCAGGTAGTCGAGCGAGTTCAGCATCAGCACGCCGACCCGGTCGCCGCGCCCGACGCCGAGCTCGAGCAGGGCGTTGGCATAGCGGTTCTGCAGCACGGCGAGGCCGCCGTAGGTGATCCGTTCCTCGCCCTCCAGCGAGAAGGCGATCCGCTCGCGGTCGCCGAGCGGGATCTGCGCCTCCGAGGCGGCCGTGATCCAGCCGACGTCCACCGACCGCTACCTGATCCCGTCCGGATAGAGGTCGTAGACGGCGTGGTCGTGCATCGGCAGGAGGTAGTCGCCCTCGCGGTTGGCCTTGCGCAGCGCCTCGACCGTGTCGCGGGTGTTGACCGAGTAGCCCGGCGGGATCTCCTGGGTCAGGCCCGGGTCGATCACGTAGGCGACGTCGCCGACGATGATCGCCTGGCCCGAGTCGACGTCGACGTAGACCATCTGGTGGCCCGGCGAGTGACCGCCGCTGACCACCGTGCGGACGCCCGGCGCGATCTCGGTGTCGCCGTCGATCAGCTCAACCTGCTTCCACAGCGGGTCGACGATCTTGCCGATGTCGACGCGGTCATAGAAGAGATCGGGGAAGTGCGGCGCCGCCGCGTAGCCGAGCTCGGTCCGCTGCATCACCAGCTTCGCGTTCGGCAGCTTGTCCACCACGCCGGTGTGGTCGAGGTGCAGGTGGGTGAAGAGCAGGATGCCGATGTCGCCGGCCTCCAGCCCGTGCTTGCGCAGGTTCGCCTCCAGGGTCTGCTCGGCCGACTGGCGGAAGGGGAAGCCGGAGCTGGCCTGGAGCTCGTCGGCGTCGCGGAAGCCGGCGTCGACCAGGATCGGCGTCTCGCCGCCGAGGATCAGGTAGGTGGAGCAGGGGATCCAGCGCTTCTCCCCCGGCGTCATCGACCAGACCATGAAGCTGGTGTCCGCTTCTCCTTCACCGAGGTTCATCGGCTGGATCTCCAGTCCCATCAGTCCTCCTTACCTTTCTGATTAAAATCTAAGCTTACGTTGAAAGTTTGCAGGCCGCGAGCGCTCACAGGGAGGCCATCGCGGGCAGCCCGAACCCGGTCGACTCGAGGAAGCTCGCCTTCGCCTGGCCGGCGAAGAGCTCGTCCTCCCGCTCCCGTTTCGCCTGCACGTGGTCGGTGGCGAGGTGGGCGTCCAGATCCTCCCGCGACCGCCATTTCTCGACCAGGATCAGGCGCTGGTCGTCGCCGGTCACCCGGTGCAGGGCGTACAGCAGACAGCCGGGGTCCTTCGCGTGGGTCTGCTCGCAGAGCTCGGAGAGCACCTCGAGCGCCTCCGCTTCGCGACCCTGAGCCATCTCGATTTCGGCGATGATCAAAACTTCGGCCACCTGGTGCTCCCTTCCGACCCTGTAAGTATTCGAATCTTAATTCGAATCTAGTAGGTTACGCAAATGGCTGCCGAGGAGGGCTTCCGCTACATCCGCTACGAGGTCGAGGACCGGGTCGCGCGGATCACCCTGAACCGCCCGGAGAAGCTGAACGCGCTGATCGACCCCGCCTACGCCGAGCTGCACGAGGCGCTCGACCGGATCGACGCCGACGACGAGGTGAGGGCGGTCGTCTTCACCGGCGAGGGCCGCGCCTACTGCGCCGGCCGCGACGTCTCCGGCGGCGGTGGCACCTTCTCCTACGACGCCCCGGTCGGCGAGCACCGCGACATCGGCGGTCGGCTCACCCTCCGCCTCTTCCGCTGCCTGAAGCCGATCATCGCCGCGGTGAACGGCCCGGCGGTCGGGATCGGGGCGACGATGCTGCTGCCGATGGACGTCCGCCTGGCCTCCAGCGAGGCCCGCTTCGGCTTCGTCTTCCCCCGCCGCGGGATCGTCAGCGAGGCTGCCTCGAGCTGGTTCCTCCCCCGCGTCGTCGGCATCAGCCGGGCGCTCGAATGGGCGATGACGGGCCGCGTCTTCGGCGCCGCCGAGGCACTCGAGGGCGGCCTCGTGCGCAGCGTCCACGAGCCCGACCAACTGCTCGCCGCCGCCGACGAGCTGGCGCACGAGATCGCCGACAACGCGGCCCCCGTCTCGGTCGCGCTGACCCGCCAGATGATGTGGCGGATGCTGGGCGCCGACGACCCGATGGAGGCGCACAAGATCGACTCCCGCGCGGTCGCCGCCCGCGGCGCCTCCGCCGACGCCGCCGAGGGGGTCGAATCCTTCCTCGAGAAGCGCCCGCCGCGGTTCCCGGTGCGGGTCAGCGACGGGATGCCGGACTTCTTCCCCTGGTGGGAGGAGCGCCCGTTCGCGTGAAGACCCGCTTCACCGAGGCGTTCGGGGTCGAGCTCCCGCTGATGCAGGGCGGGATGCAGTGGGTCGGCCGGGCCGAGCTGGTCGCCGCGGTCGCCAACGCCGGGGCGCTCGGCTGCATCACCGCGCTGACCCAGCCGACGCCGGAGGACCTGAGCAAGGAGATCGCCCGCTGCCGCGAGCTGACCGACAGGCCGTTCGGCGTCAACCTGACCTTCCTGCCGGCGATCGACCCGCCCCCTTATATGGAGTACGCGCAGGCGATCGTCGACGCGGGCGTCAAAGTGGTCGAGACCGCGGGCAACAACCCGGCCCGGTTCCTCGAGCTGTTCAAGCCCGCCGGGGTGAAGACGATCCACAAGGCGACCACCGTCCGTCACGCGCTGAAAGCACAGGCGCTCGGCGTCGACGCGGTCTCGATCGACGGCTTCGACTGTGCCGGCCACCCGGGCGAGGACGACGTCCCCGGCCTGGTCCTGATCCCGGCCGCCGCCGATGCCCTCGAGACGATCCTGATCGCCTCCGGCGGAATCGCCGACGGCCGCGGCCTGGTCGCCGCCCTGGCCCTTGGGGCCGACGCCGCGAACATGGGCACCCGCTTCATGTGCACGGCCGAGTCGCCGGTGCACGAGGCGATCAAGCGGCACCTGGTCGACGCCGACGAGCGCGGCACCGTCCACATCCTGCGCTCCTTTCGCAACACCTCCCGCGTCGCCCGCAACGCGGTCTCCGAGCGGGTGGTCGCGATCGAAGCCGAAGGCGGCGCCTTCGAGGACGTGCGCGAGCTCGTCGCCGGCGCCCGCGGCCGGCGCGTCTACGAGGACGGCGACCCCGACGCGGGGATCTGGACCGCCGGCCTCAGCCAGGCCCTGATCCACGACGTCCCGACCTGCGCCGAGCTGGTCGAGCGGATCGTCACCGAAGCCGATGCCCTGATCGGCGAGCGGCTCGGTCCGATCGCCGCTGGCTGAGCCGCCGCCGCGGCGGTGCTCCCTCGGACGAGTCGTTCCACCGGGGGCGCTGGGGGATGGGGGCGTTTACGGCTGGCGCCCGGGAAGGGACCCGGCCTTTCCGGAGGCGGCCCTGGCAGGCTGTGGCCGCCTCCGAAAAGGCCGGGTCATGGGAGGACGGCGTGGGTCCTACGGAGGGAGGGTGCCGCGGGGTCCGTCACGAAGACGCCGGGAAGTGCGCGGGAGACGTCACGGGTTCCACGCTTCCTCCACGGTCACGAAGACGCTACGTGCGAGACGGGGACCTGAAACTCCCCGTGAAGGCATACGCCTTCCCTGCGATCGTGGACCCTTCGTCACGGAGCGACCATGATCCGGCGGGGATCCCGCCGGATCATGCATCTTC
>JAFDWF010000115.1 GCA_018268575.1 Actinomycetota bacterium | reverse complement strand
TCAAGGACGCAGGGCGCAGCCTTTGCCGGTGGGCAAAGGCAAGCCCGAGGACGCCGAGATGCGCCGCGTCAGGGCCGTCATCCGGGTGTGCGGGGATTAGGAATCAATCATCTATAGGGGCCCGGAACCGTGGTCACGTCTTCGTGACCGTGGAGGAAGGGTGGAACCCCTGACGTCTCCCTCACGTCTCCCGCGCGGTTCCCGGCGTCTTCGTGACGGACCCCACGGCACCCTCCCTCCGCTGTTCCTTATGCGCCCCACGGGCGCATAAGGAACAGCGGAGCGTAGGACCTCTGCCGTTCCTCCCAAATCTCGGCCTTTTCGGAGGCGGCCACAGCCTGCCAGGGTCGCCTCTGAAAAGGCCGGGTCCCTTCGAGTCCCTACTCCAACTTCAGATCGTCCAGCGCCGCCCAGCGAGGGTCCACCGGCTTCTCGTGCTCGTGCTGCGCCGGATCGGCATCGTTCAGCGGCTCACCGCAGTCCGGGCACAGGCCCAGGCACCCTGGCCGGCACAGGATCTGCGTCGGCAGCGCCAGCATCACCGCGTCGTGGGCCCAGCGGCCGATGTCGAGCTCGTCTTCGTCGACGTAGGGGCTGCGCAGCTCGGCGTCCTCGGCACTCGACTGGTCGACCTCGCGCGCCTCGACCTCGAGGTCGAGGGCGGCGGGGTCGAGGCAGCGCATGCACGGTCCCTCGATGTGGACCGGGAGGGTCAGCTTGAAGGCGAAGCCGCTCGAATGGCGGGAGGCCTCCAGGCGGGCCTGCGGCTTGGTCGGGTCGGCGAGGTAGGTCTGGCCGCCGAGCTCGAAGGGGGCGAGCTCGACCGGCAGCTCGATCCGCTTGCCCTCTCCGGTGGAGAGGTTGAGGCGGGAGAGGTCGACTACGGTCTCGGGTCTCGCAGGCATACTTCGAGGTTAGGGAATGTCGGATTTCAGCTGGAAACCAGACGGCTACCTCGACCTGATCCGGGCGGAGGTGCCGCGCTACGAGGAGCTCCAGGAGCAGGCGATCGCGGCGATCCCCTTTGCCCCCGAACGGGTGCTGGAGCTGGGGATGGGGACGGGGGAGACGACCCGCCGGCTGATCGAGGCCTACCCCGACTCCTGGGTGATCGGGCTCGACTCGTCCTCGGACATGGTCTTCCGTGCCCGCGAGGTGTACGACGACGTGCAGCTGGCGCGGATCGAGGACCCGCTGCCCGACGGGCCGTGGGACCTGGTGATCGGGGTGCTGTCGGTCCACCACCTGACGGCCGAGCAGAAGCGCGAACTGTTCCGTCGGGTGCGGGAGCACTCGCGGGCGCTGGTGATCGGCGACGTGGTCAAGGCCGAGGTCACGGTGACGCCGGTCGAGGAGGGCTACGACTTCCCCGAGCGCGCCGCCGACCTGGCCGCGTGGAGCGGCGGCGAGGTGACCTGGGCGGCGGACGACCTGGCGGTGGTGCGGGCGGTCTACTGATCGATCGCACCCCGGCGGCAAGCCTCCTTCCGGGCCGCGCCCCGACCCTGTAGCATTCCGCGACCTATGGCCGTCCCGAAGAAGAGAACCTCGAGCGCCCGTCGCGACAAGCGCCGCGCCCAGCACAAAGCCGGCAAGGCCGCCCTGGCCCGCTGCCCGCGCTGCCACAGCCCGCACATGCCGCACCGCGTGTGCCCAACCTGTGGCACCTACGCCGGCCGCGAGGTCGTCTCCCACAAAGTCACCGGCCCGACGGTGACCACCGCCGACAGCTAAGCCGCCCGTGGCGCAGAGCCGCCCGGTGACGATCGCCCTCGACGGTTTCGGGGCGGAGCAGGGTTTCGACGTACTCGCCGAGGGGGCACGCCGCGCCGCCGCCGACGGCATCGGGGTGCGCGTGTTCGGGCCGCAGCGCTCGCTCGGACTCGACGGGGCGGCGGGGATCGAGGTCGTCCCGACCACCGAATGGATCGGCAACGACGACGACCCCGTGCAGTCGGTGCGGGAGCGCAAAGCGGCCTCGGTGGTGCGGGCCGCCGCCGACGTCGCCGGCGGGAATGCCGCGGCGATGGTCAGCGTCGGCTCGACCGGGGCGACGATGGCGGCCGCCACCTTCGGCCTGCGCCGGCTCAAAGGGGTGCAGCGGCCGGCGCTCGCGGTGCGCCTGCCCTCGCCGGTCAAACCGGTGCTCTTCCTCGACGTCGGCGCCAACGTCGAGGTCCGCTCCCAGCACCTGGTCCAGTTCGCCTTCCTCGGCGCCGCCTTCAGCGCCTCGGTGCTCGACGTGGGCGAGCCGCGGGTGGGCCTGCTCACGGTCGGCGAGGAGGCGGGCAAGGGGCGCACAGAGATCGTCGAGGCGCATCGGATCCTGGCCGCGGCGCCGGGGATCAACTTCGCCGGCAACATCGAGGGCGGCGACCTGCCGGAAGCGAAGGTCGACGTGGTCGTCACCGACGGCTTCACCGGCAACGTGGCGCTGAAGGTGATGGAGGGCGCGGCGCGGACGCTGGCCGGGGCGATCTCCGATCTCGCCCACAGCAACGTGCTCGCGGCGGCCGGCGGCCTGCTGCTGAAACCGGCGCTCGGTGGCCTGCGCAAGGAGTTCGATCCCGACACCACCGGCGGCGCGATCCTGCTCGGGCTGCGCTCGATCGCGATCGTCGGCCACGGCTCCGCCGGCCCGGAGGGGGTGGCCAACGCGGTCCGGCTCGCCGCCCGCACCGCCGAGGTCGACGCGGTCGGGCGCACCGCGGCGCTGCTGCGCGAGGGCCACGTGGAGCGCTCGGCGCTGGTCGGCGACGAGTCCGCCCCAGCCGGCGAAGAAGCTTGAGCGATAATCCGCCGATGGAGCGCGACGAAGTCATGACCCTGGTCCGCGAGCACCTCGCCGAGGAGCTCGAAGTCGATCCCGGCCGGATCGAGGAGGGGACCCGCTTCCGCGAGGACCTCGAGGCCGACTCGCTCGACCTCTACGAGCTGGTGATGGAGCTCGAAGATCGCTACGGGATCAAGGTCACCGAGGAGGAGGCCACCCGGATCTCGACGGTCGGTGACGCCGTCGCCTTCGTCCTCGAGCGGGCCCCGGCCTAGTGCCTGGCTCGCCGGCGGCCGATGACGCCGCCGGGCACGAGGCCGTCGCCACCCTCGCGGGGCTGATCGAGGGCCTGCCGGAGGACCTGCGCCGCGAGGCGCTGACGCACTCCTCCTGGACCGAGCGCCGGGTCGACTCCTTCGAGCGGCTCGCCTTCCTCGGCGACAGCGTGCTCGGTCTCTCGGTTGCGGGGGCGCTCTACGAGCGCTTCCCCGGCGTCGCCGCGGGCGGGCTGACGAAGATCCACAACCAGGCGGTGTCGGGGGTGTCGTGCGCGGCGGTCGGGCGGCTGCTCGGGGTGCCGGAGATGCTGCGCGCGAACGAGCCCGAGGAGATGACCGCGGCGATCCCGGCGGAGGTGCTGCTGGACGGCGAGCGGCCGCTGCCGGAGGCGACCGAGGCGCTGATCGGCGCCTGCCACGTCGCCTTCGGCTTCGAGCGCACCGCCGGCGCGGTGGCGGCGGCCTTCGCGCCGCGGATCGAGCTGGCGAGCGAGACCCGGATCGACTTCAAGAGCGCCTTGCAGGAGCTGCTGGCGCGGCGCGGGGCGCGCGTAAGCTACGAGGTGACGGACGCCACCGGCCCCCCGCACCGGCGCACATTCGCGGTGGCGGCGATCGTCGATTCCGAGCAGGTGGGGACGGGCGAGGGGAGGAGTAAGAAGGCGGCGGAGCAGGTGGCGGCCGAGCAGGCGCTAAGGGCTTTGGGGGGTTGAGGGGGACGGGGTCCTGACAAGGCGCAAAGTGGGATGTTCTGAGGCTCCTCTCTCGTCCGATGGAAAGAGGAAGCTGAAGGTTCTGCGGAGGATGAACCCATGTACCTGAGATCGATATCGATGAAGGGCTTCAAGTCCTTCCCTGAGCGGGTGAGCCTTGAGTTCTCGCCCGGCGTCAGCGTGATCGTCGGCCCGAACGGCTCGGGCAAGAGCAACATCACCGACGCGGTGCTCTGGGCGCTGGGCGAGCAGAGCCCGGGGGCGATCCGCGGCGCCTCGATGCAGGACGTGATCTCGGCGGGCGGCAAGAACACCAGCGCCCGGCGCGAGGCCCAGGTCGAGGTCGTGATCGACAACTCCGACGGGCGGGCGGCGACCGAGTTCTCGGAAATCGCGGTGGAGCGGCGGCTCGACCGCTCCGGCGACGGCGGCTACCGGCTGAACGGGGCGCGGGCGCGCCTCGCCGACATCACCGACGTCCTCTCCGACACCAACCTCGGCCGCGAGATGCACTCGGTGATCAGCCAGGGCCGGGTGGAGACGATCATCCACTCCAAGCCGCGCGAGCGGCGGCTGCTGATCGAGGAGGCGGCGGGCCTCGGCAAGCACCGCAAACGGCGCCGGCGGGCCGAACTGAAGCTGCGCGGGACGCGCGACAACCTCGACCGGGCGCTCGACGTGGAGCGCGAGGCGCGCGGCCGGCTGCGGCCGCTGAAACGCCAGGCGCAGGCGGCCGAAATCGGCGCCCGGATCGAGCGCGAGGAGATGGAGCTGAAGGGGCAGCTGGTCGCCGAGGAGCTGCGCTTCGGCGCCGATCGGGCCAAGGCGGCGGCGGAGGCGGCGGCGAGCGCGAGGAATAGGCGGGGCGTGCTGGAGGGGCAATTGTCCGAGGTGAGCAAACGGCGCGCCGCCGCCGAGGAGCGCTTCGCCGAGCGCGACCGGGCGCGGACCCAGGCCTGGGGCCTCCTGACCAAGCTGCGGGCGGAGTCGGAGCGGGTCGCGGTGCGGGTGGCGGGGCTGGCCCGCTCGGAGGGCGAGGTCGAGGCGCGGCTGGAGCGGCTGCGGGCCGAGCTCGGGCCGCTGACCCTGGACGTCGGCACGGGTGGCGCGCCGGCCCAGCGGGCGGTGAAGCTGGAAGAGGAGCTGGGCGAGGTCGACGCCGGGCTGAAGGCGGCTTTGGACGGGCTGGCGACCGCCGCGTCTGACGCGACGAGCGAGACGGCGCGCGAGCACGCGCTGGGCGAGGTCCGGGCGGGGTCGGAACGGGCGATCCGCCACGCGCGGCGGGCCGAGGGCCTGCTCGGCGAGCGCCACCGGGAGAAGATGCGGGCGCGCCTGGCGGGCGGCGAGGAGCTGCTCGACGACGTGCGCTCGGCGCTCGCCGCGGTGGAGGCGGTCGGCGCCGCGATTCGCGCCCGGGTCGAGCGCACCGAGTCGACCGTGGTCGGCAACGAGGGCGACGGCGACGAGATCGCCGACGAGCTGCGCGCCTGCACCAAGCTCGAGTTCGAGCTGCAGGCGCAGATGCGCTCGGTCTCCGAGGAACTGACCCAGGCCGAGGTCGAGGCCGCCCACCTCGGCGATCGTCGGGCCGAGGCCGAACGGGAGATGGCGACGATCGTCGAGAAGCTCGGCGCGGAGGTGCCCCCGGCGGAGGCGGCGATGACCGACGAGGAGCGGGCCGAGATCGACCGCCGGCTCGAGCGGCTCGACCGCCGCCGCGCCCAGATCGGCCCGGTCAACCCGCTGGCCGAGCGCGAATACGAAGAGGCGGTCGAGCACGTCGAGCAGCTGCAGGCGCAGCGCGAGGACACCGAGCGGGCGATGCGCGAGCTGGAGTCGCTGATCCGCGAAATCGACGACGAGATCGAGCGGGCCTTCGAGGCCACCTTCGAGGCGACCGCCGCCAACTTCGAGGAGATGGTCGAGCACCTCTTCCCCGGTGGCCGCGGCCGGCTGCGGCGGGTCAACCTACGGGCGGTGCGCGAGGAGGAGGCCCAGCCCGCCGCCGAGGGCGAGGAGGGGGCGGAGGGCGCCGAGCCCGATCTCGACGAGGAGGAGCAGGAAGAGCGCGACGAGTTCGGGGTCGAGATCGAGGTCAACCCGGCGGGCAAGTCGACGCGCAAGCTGTCGCTGATGTCGGGTGGCGAGAAGTCGCTGGTCGCGCTCGCTTTCGTCTTCGCCGTCTTCCTCGCCCGCCCGTGCCCCTTCTACATCCTGGACGAGGTCGAGGCCGCCCTCGACGACGCCAACATCGACCGCTTCCTGCAGCTGATCCGCCGCTTCTCCGACCGCGCCCAGTTCGTCATCGTCACCCACCAGAAACGGACGATGGACGCCGCCGACGTCCTCTACGGCGTCACCATGGGCGGCGACGGCGTGACCAAAGTCGTCAGCCGCAAGCTTCCCCGCGACGCCGCCGAGGACGAGCTCCGCGAGGTCGAAGCCGAGGTCGACGCCGAGGCCGAAGCGGAGGCTGAGGCCGCCAGCACCGGCTCCTGGAGCCCCGCCCTGCGCGCCTAGTGGTCACTTAACAAGCTCTTCGTCCGCCAGGTCTAGGCTCCCCGGGAGGAGGGAGCCATGGCCCAGCGCCACATGGACCGGCTGTCGTCGTTCGACACGTCGTTCCTTGCCAACGAGAAGGACAACGCCCACATGGCGATCGGCGCCGTGCTGGTCTTCGACGGCCCGGCGCCGAGCGAGGACGAGTTCCTCGCCCAGATCCGCTCGCGCCTGCACCTGTTGCCGCGGCTGCGCCAGCGCCTCCTCATCCCGCCGCTCGGCCTCGGTACGCCGTTCTGGGTCGACGACGAGACCTTCGACGTGCACCGCCACCTTGGCCACGCCACCCTGCCCGCGCCCGGCACCGACGAGGAGCTGCGGGCGCTGGCCGGGGAGCTCTACGCACCGGCGCTCGATCGCGGCAAGCCGCTCTGGGAGCTGACCCTGGTCGACGGCTTCGCCGAGGAGCGCTTCGCCGTCGTCTACAAGACCCACCACGCGATGGCCGACGGCATCTCCGCGGTCGACATCGGGATGCTGCTCTTCGACGCCCGGCGCGAGGCGCCACCTCCCGGTGAGGAGCGGCCGTGGCGCCCGCGCCGCTCTCCCTCGACCCCCGGCCTCGCGGTCCGCGCCGCGGCCGGCGTCGTCGCCACCTTGCGCCGTATGTTGCACTGGCTGAGCGGCGCCGCCCACGATCCCGGCGACGCCTCGCGCCGCGCCGGCGACGGCCTCGCCGGCCTCTGGGAGGTGACCTGGAACCTCTTCCGCGCCGCGCCGAAGGTATCGATCAATCCGCCCGGCATCGGCCCGCGCCGTGACCTCGCCTGGGCGACCTTCGACCTGGCCGAGTTCAAGCGGATCAAGAACGCCCTCGGTGGCACCGTCAACGACGTCTCGCTGGCGGTAGCCGCCGGCGCCCTCCGCGCCTGGTTCGCCGAAACCGATGGTTCCTTTTGTCGCCCACAGGGCGACAAAAGGACAAGGGTTCCGGAACTGAAGGCGCTGGTGCCGGTCTCGATCCGGACGATCGACGAGCACGGGGAGCTGGGGAACAAACTGACCGCGATGCGGGGGCCGCTGCCGATCGGCCTCGCCGACCCGGTCGAGCGCCTCGCCGTGATCTCGGCGGCGATGGACGGGCTGAAGGCCTCCAAGCAGCCGCTCGGGGCGGAAGCGATCTGGGGCCTGAACGACTGGTTCCGCGATTTCGCCCCGCCGGTCCTGCTCGGCCCGACCGCGGCGATCAACTTCTCCACCCGCCTCTTCAACTTGCTGGTCACCAACTTCCCCGGCCCGCAGATCCCCTTCTACGCGCTCGGCCGCGAGCTGACCGCGATCCACCCGGTCGGCTTCCTCGCCCGCCGCCACGGCCTCGCGATCGCGATCCTCTCCTACAACGGCCGGGTCAGCTTCGGCCTGCTCGCCGATCCCGACTCGGTCCCCGGCGTCGATCGCCTGGCCGCCCACCTCGACCCGGCGGTCGCCGAGCTGGGGGCCGCCGCCTCAGGGGTCGTCCCGCCGCTAGCCTCCCCGGGCGATGGCGACCAGCTGGCAGGAGATGATCGACCTCGGTTCGCGCGAGCCCGCGAACGTCGCGCCGCCCGCCGAGGCTGAGCCCGAGCAGCGCCGCGGCGTCTTCCGCCGCCTGCGCGAGAGCCTCTCCAAATCCCGCCAGGCCCTGCAGGAGGAGATCTCGGCCTCGGTCTTCGAGAAGATCGACGACGAAACCTGGGAACTGCTGGAGGAGGCGCTGATCCTCGCCGACGTCGGCGCGCCGACCACCGCCGCGGTGGTCGAACGGCTCGAGCACGAGGTCGACTCCGGCGCCGTCCCCGCCGAGGGCCCGGCGATCCGCGACCGGCTGATCGAGATCCTCGCCGAGGTCGCTTCGACCGCCCGCGCCAAGATCGACCTCTCGGCCCAGCCCGCGGTGCTGATGATGGTCGGCGTCAACGGCACCGGCAAGACGACGACGATCGGCAAGATCGCCTGGCACCTCTCGCAGGAATTCGGTCTCTCGGTGGTGATGGGGGCGGGGGACACCTACCGCGCCGCCGCCGCCGAGCAGCTTGCCGAGTGGGCGAACCGCGCCGGCGCCGAGCTGGTCCGCGGGCAGGCCGGAGCGGACCCCGGGTCGGTCGCCTACGACGCGATCTCGGCCGGGGTCGCCCGCAACGCCGACGTGGTGATCGTCGACACCGCCGGGCGCCTCCACACCCAGGACAACCTGATGGAGGAGCTCGCCAAGGTGCGCCGGGTGATCGCCAAGCTGATCCCCGAGGCGCCGCACGAGACGCTGATCTCGATCGACGCGACCACCGGCCAGAACGGCTTGCGCCAGGCGAAAGTCTTCTCCGAGGCGGCTGAGGTGGACGGGGTCGTCCTGACCAAGCTCGACGGCACCGCCAAGGGCGGCATCGCGCTGGCGATCGCCGCCGAACTGGGCATCCCGGTGAAGCTGATCGGCGTCGGGGAGAAGCTCGAGGACCTGCGCCCGTTCGACCCCGCCGAGTACGCCGCCGCCCTGCTCGCCGAGTAGCCTGAGCTTCGATGACCGGCGCCATGCGGCGTCCTCGGTCGCTCACGTGCAGAGCACGCTTCGCTCCCTGCGTCCTTGCCTGGCTTGGTCCTCGACGCTCAGGTGAACGCGTAAGCTGACCGGATGTTCGACCAGCTCTCCGATCGCCTCCAGTCGACCCTCTCCGACGTCCGCTCGCGGGGCAAGCTGAGCGAGTCCGACATCGACTCGGCGATGCGCGATATCCGCCTCGCGCTGCTGGAGGCGGACGTCAACTTCAAAGTCGTCAAAGCGTTCACGAAGACGCTGAAAGAGCGCTGCCTCGGGGCCGAGGTGATGGAGAGCCTCGACCCCGGCCAGCAGGTGGTGAAGATCGTCAACGAGGAGCTCGCCGACCTGATGGGCGGCACCGGCGCCGAGCCGGCGATCGCGAACTCCGGCCCGACCGTGATCCTGATGGCGGGCCTACAGGGCTCGGGCAAGACGACCGCCTGCGCCAAGCTCGCCCAGTTCTACGGCAAGCAGCGCAAGGACGTGGCGCTCGCGGCCTGCGACGTCTACCGGCCCGCCGCGGTCGACCAGCTGATCACGATGGGCCACCGCGCCGGCGCCCACGTCTACGAGAAAGGCACCGACGCCGACCCGGTCGAGATCGCCACCTGGGCGCTCGAGCGCGCCCGCGAGGAGCGCCGCGACTTCCTCATCGTCGACACCGCGGGCCGCCTCCACATCGATCAGGACCTGATGAAGGAGCTGTCGCGGATCCGCGACAAGACCAAGCCGCACGACGTGCTGCTGGTGGTCGACGCGATGACCGGCCAGGACGCCGTCGGGGTCGCCGAATCCTTCGCCGAGGCGGCCGAGTTCGACGGCGTGGTGATGACCAAGCTCGACGGCGACGCCCGCGGCGGCGCCGCGCTCTCGGTCAAGGCGGTCACCGGCAAGCCGATCAT
>JAFDWF010000114.1 GCA_018268575.1 Actinomycetota bacterium | reverse complement strand
GCGGAGGCCGAAGTCGCCGCGATGCGGGGCGCCGGCGATGTCGCGCTGAGCACCGAGGAGATCCTCGCCTTCACTCGTAGGTAGCGTGGCCGGCACCTTCGTCGACAGCAGCGTGCTGCTCGACGCAGGCGATCTCCGACGATCCCCGCCATCGGTGCATCTCGCGTGGCCGCCGGGCAGGCTCTTCCCGAGGAAGTGGCAGGCAGCGACTCCCAGGGGTCCCGCGGGCGAGCAATCGTTGGCGTAGGGGTACGTGCCGTGCGCACGGTCGATCCCGCAGGCCGAGCAGGGCGACCCACCGCATCAGGTCGTGAGCGAGGGCGGCGATTGCCGCCCAGGCGGCGAGTCGAGGCAGTCGGACGGGAAGCGGCGAAGCGCCTGGTCCTCCAGGTCGCGGATCGCCAGCTCCACTACGGCGTGCGCCCGGTGCTCCGCCTCGACAAGCGCCAAGGGCTCGGTGCGGTTGCTGAGGAAGGCAAAGGGGCCCAGTCGCGGAAGAGCGACCCGGGCAGGCTGTGGCATCTCCGTGACGGAGCCGAAGAAAGACGCCACGAAGACCGTGCGATCCGCGCGGGTCCCGTAGGGGAGATGCATGGATCCGGCGGGATCCCCGCCGGATCATGGTCGGTCCGTGACGAAGCCTCCACGATCGCAGGGAAGGCGTATGCCTTCACGGGGAGTTTCAGGTCCCGTCTCGCAGCGTCTTCGTGACCGTGGAGGAAGGGTGGAACCGGTGACGTCTCCCTCACGTCTCCCGCGCACTTCCCGGCGTCTTCGTGACCTCCCGCCCCTCCGTGGCCAGGCCTGATGTGCTCGCCCGAACCCTTGGCCGTCTCCTCGAATCCCAGCCTTCTCGGAGGCGGCCACAGCCTGCCCGGGTCGCCTCCGAGAAGGCCGCGTCCTTTATGCGTCCCGCCGGAGCTCCTTCGTCTAAGGAAGTTTCCGGCGCGCCTGGCGGACCAGCTTCTCCAGCTCGGAGAGCAGGGCGTCGGTCTGTTTGCGGCCCCGTTTGAGCAGCTCGCCGATCATCTTCTCGGCGTCGCCGTGGGTCATCCGGCCGCGCTTCACCGCGTCGTCGACGACCTCCTGGATCCGCTCGCGGCTGAGCGTGACGCTGTGCTCGAGCGAGTCGCGGAGCTGGGCGATCGACTTGTCGAGGCCGGCGGTCGGGCGCGACGGCGCTTTCTTGCCCGCGGCTTTCGCCGTCGATTTCGGTTTCGCCGAGGACGATTTCTTGGGCGCGGCTTTCGCTTTCGATTTCGCGCCGGCTTTTTTCGGTTTGGCTTTTTTCGCGCCGGTCGATTTTTTCGCCGCCGCTTTTTTCGTTTTCGGTTTCTCGTCAGCCATCAACGCCCCCTCGTTTGGTCACCGATTGCCGGGTTCGGGACTTCTACCCACGCGCCGAATATCTCAATTTGCGAGGGCCGGTGGGTCCTCTTTCTCGAATCGCGCCTCGACCGGGGCGTGATCGGAGAGGCGCAGGGCCTTGCCGTCGAGCCGCAGCTCGCGCCGCTCCGGCGGCCACTGGGCCGGCGCCGCGACCACCTCGAGCCCGCGGACCAGCACGTGGTCGATCTTCTTCGCCCCGGTGGTCGGCGAATCGAGGCCGAACTCCGACGCGAGCCGCTCGAAGATCTCCGGGTCCTCGGCCGGGCGCAGGTTGAGATCGCCGCCGAAGATCAGCGGCGCCTCGCCCGCCCACCCGCTCGCCGCGTCGGCCGCTCGCAGGACATCGGCCACGGCGAGCTGCGGCCGGTCGTTGGTCGCGTGCAGGTTGGCGATGCAGAGGCCCGCGGCGGTGCGGGTGAAGGCCATCGCGCGGCGCTCCGGCTCGCCCTCGTGGATCGCCAGCTCGCGTCGCTCGGCGATCCCGCCGAGCTTGCCCGGCACCCGCACCAGCGTGGTGTTCGAGCCGCCCTCGCCGCTCGCCATCAGGTCCGGGTTCTGCCGCGCCAGGAGCGCCCGCCAGAAGCCGAGCTCGTTGCGCGAGGTGAAGACCCGGTGGTACTCGGCGCCGCTCGCCCGCGCCAGCGGCGCGGCGAAGCGCGGCGGGCACTCCTGCAGCATCGCCACGTCCCAGGCCGCCGAGGAGAGCAGGGTCGCGAACTCGGCGGTGAGATCGCGGTTGACCTGGATGTGGGTGTCGTTCGACTCGTCGAGGCGGAGCAGGCGCGAGCGCCAGCTGCGCAGCTCCGGGTCGGGCGGGAAGTCGCGGCCGTGGAAGAGGTTCCAGCAGAGGACGGTCAGCTCCATCGGCGGGCTCCCGGGAGGGCGGCGGCGGGCGGCATCGCCGTAGTATCGGCGTCTTGAAGCGAGACTTCCTCACCGGCGAAGAGCTGCGCGCCTTCGAGCTCGAGCGCCTGCTCGACCGTGCCGCCGCCCTGAAAGCGGGCCGCGACCCGGCGCGCGACGGCGGTCGCCTCGGCGCACGGTCGCTCGCCGGGCGCAGCGTCGCCTTGATCTTCGAGTACCCCTCGACCCGCACCCGGATCTCCTTCGACGTCGGCGTCGACGAGCTGGGCGGCCACCCGGTGGTCCTGCGCGGCGACGAAATGCAGCTCTCCCGAGGCGAGTCGGTCAGCGACACCGCCAACGTGCTCTCGCGGATGGTCGACGCGGTGGTGATCCGCTCCTCCTCCCAGGATCGGATCGTCGAGCTGGCCGCCACCGCCACCGTGCCCGTCGTCAACGCGCTGACCCCGCTCCACCATCCCTGCCAGGCGATCGCCGACCTGCTGACGATGAAGGAGCGCTTCGGCGACCTCGCCGGCCTCCGTCTCGCCTACGTCGGCGACGGCAACAACGTGGCCCGCTCGCTGGCCGTGCTGGGGGAGCTCGCCGGGGTCGAAGTGGTGGTCGCGGCGCCCGCCGACTACCAGCTGGAGGAGACGCACGGGGTGAAGCTGACCGGCGATCCGCGCGCCGCGGCGGACGGCGCCGACGTCCTCTACACCGACGTCTGGGTCAGCATGGGCGACGAAGGCGAGCCGGGGGCGGCGGAGCGCCGCCGCCGCGACCTCGCCCCGTTCCGGCTCGACGCCGACCTGCTCGCCGCTGCCAAGGACACCGCGATCGTGATGCACGACCTGCCCGCCCACCCCGGCGACGAGATCACCGCCGAGGTCCTCTACGGCGACCAGTCTGCCGTTTGGGACCAGGCCGAGAACCGCCTCCACGCCCAGAAGGCGCTGCTCGAGCTGTTGCTCGCAAGCTGAGGGATAGGGTCCGCGGGGAGGCGCGTGTACCCGCACATCCACATCGGCCCGGTCACCCTGCAGACCTTCGGCATCTGCTTCGCGCTCGCCTTCCTCGCCGCGGGGGCGCTGGTCTGGAAGCGCTTCGGCGAGCTCGGCAAGCCGCCCGACTGGGGCTATGAGATGGGGTTCGCGGCGCTGCTCGGCGGCCTCGTCGGCTCGCGCGTCTACTTCGTCGTGCAGAACTACTCCGAGGTGAAGGGGGACCTGATCGGCAACCTCTTCAGCGGCTCGGGGCTGGTCTGGTACGGGGGCGCGATCGGCGGCGCGCTCGGGGTGATCCTCTGGGCCTGGTGGCGGGACTACCTCAACCTGACGCTGCTCGACGTCGCCGCGCCGGCGCTGGCGCTCGGCTACGCGCTCGGCCGCTGCGGCTGCCAGCTCTCGGGCGACGGCGACTACGGCAAGCCCTGGAACGGTCCCTGGGCGATGGCCTACCCGCACGGCACGCTGCCGACCAAGGTGACCGTGCAGCCGACCCCGGTCTACGAGACGCTGGCGATGGGCCTCGGCGCCTGGATCCTCTGGCGCCTGCGCGACCGCGTGCGCGCCGGGTGCCTGTTCGCGATCTATCTGGTCTACGCCGGGACGGAGCGCTTCCTGGTCGAGTTCCTGCGCCGCAACACGCGCGACTCGCTCGGGCTGACCGCGGCGCAGCTGGAGAGCTTGGTGATGATGATCGTCGGCCTGGTCTGGATCGCAATCGTGGTGCAACGCCACGGCGGCATCGGCCGACCGGTCCATTCCGCTCCCCAGGCGGGATCTCGGTACGATATGGGGCCTGCGCTCTAAAAGTCGGCGCAAAAACCTTAGAGCGATCAAACCACGAGAGGATAGGCGGGGAATGTCGCCTGTAGACACTGAGAAGCAGGAGGGACCTTCGGCGCGCACGATCAGCGCGCTGGTCGACGACGCGGCGGAGCGGTTCGCGGCGGTGGGGATCGAGACCCCGCGCGAAGACGCCGAAGCGATCGTCGCCGATTCGCTGGGGGTCGAGCCGAAAGAGCTCTCGGTGGACAGCGCCGACGACGTCTCCGCCGCGGTCGCCGAGGAGATCGAGAACAAGGTGAAGCGTCGCCTCGAGCGCGATCCGCTCGCCTACGTGCTCGGCCGGGCGCCGTTTCGCGGCCTCGAGATCGCGGTCGACGAGCGGGTGCTGTGGCCGCGCCGGGAGACCGAGCTGCTGGTCGAGGTGGCGACCAAGCTGCCGCAGGGCGCCCGGGTGCACGAGGTCGGTACCGGCTCCGGCGCGATCGCGCTGGCACTGATGTCGGAGCGGCCCGACCTGGTGATCACCGCCTCCGACCTCTCGCCGGAGGCCGCCGAAGCGGCGCGCGAGAACGCCGAGCGGCTGGGCCTCGACCTCGACGTGCGGGTGGCAAGGGGCTACCCGGATGACCTCGGCGAGGTCGACATGGTGATCGCCAACCTGCCCTACGTCACCGACGACACGATCTTCGAGCGCTCACCGGAGATCCAGCACGAGCCGCGGATCGCGGTGACGGCTGACTGCGGTGAGGACGGGCTCGGGGTGATCCGGGGGTTGATCGCGGAAACGCCGTCGGGGACGCTGATGGCGATGGAGCACGACACCCACCACGGCCCGGCGATGCAGGAGCTGCTGGACGAGGCGGAGACCCTGCGCGACTACGAGGGCAACGAGCGGGTCAGCGTCGGCAAGGCGCCGTGACCGAGGAGCCCGGCGAGGCTACGGCCGCCGGCGATCGCTCGACCTCGTGGTCGGGTGAGGACAAGCGCCGCGCCCGGGTCGAGCGGCTGAAGCGCGAAGGAGTCGATCCCTACCCGCACAGCTTCCTGCCTCGCGACCACGCCGCCGAGATCCAGGCGGCGCACGACCCGCGGGCGCTCGCGGAGGGCGAGCACCCGGAGTTCCGCTACCGGGTGATGGGCCGGGTGACCGGCAAGCGCGGTCACGGCAAGGTGGTCTTCTTCGACGTCCGCGACGTCAGCGGTCAGGTCCAGGCCTACGCGCGCCGCGACCAGCTCGGCGAGGAGGCCTTCGAGCGGATCGAAGAACTCGACATCGCCGACATCGTCGGGGTCGAGGGCGTGCTCTACGTGACCAAACGGGAAGAGCTGGCGATCAGCGTCGAGACCTGCACGTTGCTGGCGCCGGCGCTGAAGGACCCGCCCGACCTCTTCCACGGGATCAAGGACCCGGAGGTGCGCTACCGGCAGCGGGAGCTCGACCTGATCGCCAACGAAGATTCACGGAACATCTTCAAGAAGCGCTCGGAGCTGACCTTCGCGATCCGCGAGTACATGCACGAGCACGGCTGGGTCGAGCTGGAAACGCCGATCCTCCAGCGGCTCACCGGCGGCGCGGCGGCGCGCCCGTTCGTCACCCACCACAACGCGCTCGACCGCGACCTCTTCCTGCGCACCGCGACCGAGCTCTACCTGAAGCGGGCGATCGTCGGCGGCTTCGAGGACGTCTACGAGTTCGGCAAGTTCTTCCGCAACGAGGGCATGTCGCCGAACCACAACCCGGAGTTCACGATGCTCGAGATGTTCGTCGGCGGGGCCGACTGGAACGGGGTGATGGAGTTCCAGGAGGCCCTCGTCTCGACCGTGGTCGAGAAGGTGATGGGGACGACGGTGATCGAGCGCGACGGGGTCGAGATCGACTTCAAGGCGCCCTGGCCGCGGGTGGTGCTGCGCGACGAGCTGCTGGCGGAGACCGGCGTCGACATCTATAAGGCGAGCCGCGACGAGCTGGCCGAGCTGGCCGGCCAGGACGCCGATCCGAACGACGACTGGGCCGGGCTGGTCGACACACTGCAGGGGAAGCTGGTCGAGCCGAAGCTGATCCAGCCGACCTTCATCACCGTGCTGCCGATCGACATCTGGCCGCTGGTCAAGCACCATCCCGACGATCCGAAGGTCTGCGAGGCCTTCGACGGGATCGTCGCCGGGCTCGAGATCGTCGGCGGCGGGACCGACATCAACGATCCGGTCGAACAGCGGGAGCGCTTCATCGGCCAGCGCGAACGGCAGGAGAGCGGCGCCGAGGAGGATCCCCATCCGACCGACCTGGAGTTCGTGCGCGCGCTCGAATACGGGATGCCGCCGGCGAGCGGCTGCGGCCTGGGGATCGACCGGCTGCTGATGTTGATGACCGGGTCGAAGACGCTCCGAGACGTGATCATCTACCCGGCGATGCGAGAGGCGTCTGACGCCGTATAACGCGGCGCGCTGCCGCACCGTCGGCTACGCGTCGTGCAGAGCACTGCCGCTCCGCCGCCGGCACGCCATCGCTTGGTTCTACGGCGTCAGACGGATCTGAGTAATCCTCCGTCGATCGGGATGGTCGTCCCGGTGATGTAGGCGGCGCGGTCGGAGGCGAGGAAGGCGACCAGGTCGCCGTACTCGTGCGGGAGGCCGAGGCGGCGGGCGGGGATCGTTTCGCGCCCGATCCGCTCGGCGGCCTCCATCGAGCCGTGGTTCGCGGCGAGGCGGTCGGTGGCGAATTTGCCGGTCGCGATCGTGTTGACGGTGATCCCGTCGGCGGCTACCTCGCCTGCCAGCGTCTTCAGGAAGCCGATCGCGGCGAGTCGATTGGCGTTGGAGAGGGTGAGGTTGGGGACCGGCTCGACGGTCGAGTTGGAGCCGACGTTGACGATCCGGCCCCAGCCCTGGCGGCGCATGCCGGGGAGGATGGCGTCGACGAGGACGCGGAGGCCGAGGACCAGCGAGCGGAAGGCCTCCTCCCACTCCTCCAGCGAGTTGTCGAGGGCGGTGCCGATCGGCGGCCCGCCGGTGTTCGCGACCAGGATCTCGACCGGCCCGAGCGCCGCCTCGACCTCTCCCGGCAGCTCGGCCATCCGCGCGAGGTCGCCGGCGTCGGCGACGAAGGCGGTGGCTCGACCGTCGAGCTCCTCGACCACGGCGTCCAGCCGCTCGCGGCTGCGGCTGGCGATCGCGACCCGGGCGCCCTCCGCCGCCAGCGCCCCCGCGACGGCGCGGCCGAGGCCCTTGCTGGCGCCCATCACGAGGGCGACCCGTCCGTCGATGCCGAGGTCCATGCGGGTCAGCCTACGGGCGAGCGGGGCCGGCCCCCGAGGTCAGGGCGCGAGCCGCTCGAGGACCACGCCGTCGGCGGCGACGGCGAGGACGGTGGGGACGACGGCGATCCCGTACTTGCGGGCGAGCTCCGGCCGCTCGCGCACGTCCAGCGTCACCAGCGGCGCGCCGTCGCCGGACAGCCGCTGCTCCCACTCCTGGCATTCGGAGCAGAGCGGGTGGGTGAACTCGACGTAGGTGCGGTCGGTGGAGAGCGCCGGCAGGTCGGCGGTGTCGAGGCGGTCGTGGTGGCGGGGGGAGATGCCGCGCAGGCGGGCGGTGAGCTTGTAGATCTCGCAGCCGGTGCAGAAGCCGGAGAAGACGGCGAGCAGCGCGAGCGCGGCGACGATCGCCCCGAGCACCGCGCCCAAGAGGGGTGCCCCCACCCACCAGGCGATCGCCGCCGCGCCGAGGAAGGCGGCGCCCATCCGGTTGGCGAGCCGTGGCGGCCGCGAGTCCTCGAGCTCCCCCTCGCCGAAGCGGGGCTGGATCACCGTGTAGTAGGCGAGGCAGGAGAGGCACCACCGGCGCCCGAGCATCAGCCCGAGCGCGAGCTGCACGCTCATCAGTGCCCAGAGCAGCGGCCAGCCGAGCACCACCCCCGCCAACGCGAACACCGCCACCACTCCTTGGTTGAACCGCGGCGCCCGCGCGTCGATCACGTCGGTGTCCCGCCAAGGATCCGCCGTCCGCACCCGCCGATCACGACCAATCGCAGCCATCTTCCCCCGAGCTTACGCCGCGACGATCACCGCCCGGGACCCAGCCCCGACCCCGCAACGCTCAAACTCTGCTGCGCAGCTATCGTTCCCCAACGAGCGCCCGTAGCTCAGTGGTCAACGGGTCCCTCCGGGGGCCCAAAGAGCGTCGGTCTTTCAAGCCGAAGGTCGCCAGTTCGAATCTGGTCGGGCGCATTCCTTGTTACGCGGCTTATCAAGCCGAATCTGGCTCCAGGGGCGATCTTGCGGCGCTTCGACCATTCCCCTCCGAAGAGGTCAGGAGGGGTCAGCAGAAGTCAGGAAAAGCCCCGTTCTGACCGGTTTCGGTCCCTTCACGGTCCCTTTGAGGCCGCCGAGTCGCGGTGCTCCTGATGCGAGCGATCTCTCACGTGTGAAGCGTCGGACCGCGTTCGGGTCGAACGCCATCTAGAGCGCTATCCGGCCTATGGAGCGGAACTATCGCTCTCAGCGTTCGGTCTCGTTTGGCAGGGTTCGGCATCGTTTGACCCCACGAGCCTTCCCACAGCAAGTCTTTGTGTCGGTTTCATAACCCGAAGGTCGCAGTGTCAAGGCCGGTCGAGAAATTCACCCTCCTGCGCCGGTTGAATATTCACCCACCCGGAATCCTTCGCCGGTCGAAAAGTGGGCCACCGGCAGCCTCCGCTCCCACCCGCGGAGCCGAGCCCGGAGGGCGAGGCGGAGCGGGCGGGAGCGCTCAGTCCCTGGGCGGCGGCGGGCCCAGGTCCTTGTCCCGGAGGCGATAGCTGTCGCCTTTGAGGCCGAGGATCTCGGCGTGGTGGACCAGCCGGTCGATCATCGCCGCGGCGACCACCTCGTCGCCGAAGATCTCGCCCCAGGCACTGAACGGCTTGTTGGAGGTGACGATCAAGGAGGCGCGCTCATAGCGGGCCGAGACGAGGCTGAACATCAGGTTCGCCGCCTCTGGGTCGAACGGGATGTAGCCGACCTCGTCGACGACGATCAGCGGCACGAAGGAGAGCCGGCGCAGCTCGGCCTCGAGATCGCCGGAGCGCTTCGCCTCGCCCAACCTCGCCACCCATTCGGTCGCGGTGGCGAAGGCGACCCTTTGACCGGCGAGGCAGGCGCGGATGCCGATCGCGATCGCCAGATGCGTCTTGCCGGTGCCCGGCGGCCCCAGCAACACCACGTTCTCCTTGCCGTGCAGGAAGTCGAGCTGGCCGAGGTGCTCGACCACCTGCCTCTTCACCGAGCGCTGGAAGGTGAAGTCGAACTCCTCCAGGGTCTTCCTCGCCGGGAGGCGGGCCGCCTTGATCCGGCTCTCGCCGCCGTGGCTCTCGCGCGAGGAGACCTCGGTCGAGAGCACGGCCTCCAGGAAGCGCTCGTGCGACCAGTCCTCCTCCCGTGCCCGCTCGGCCAGGTTCGGCACCGCCCTGGCGGCCGCCGGCGCCTTCAGGGCGCGGAAGAGGTGGGCGAGCTCGGCGCCCTTCGTCATGCCGGGATCAGCGCGTCGTAGCGGGCGAGCGGCCGGGTCTCGACCTCGACCCGGGGCCCGCGGCGGCGCCCGCCGCGCAGCCGGTCGAGGAGGGCCTGGTGGGCGGGGTCGGTGAAGGTCAGGCCCTTGGCGAAGGAGCGGCGGTGGTGGCCGATCGGCTCGCCGGAGTCGAGCGCCCGGGCGACGATCTCCGTCTGGCCGATCCGCACCTCGGCCCGGCGCCCGGCGAAGCGGGGGTCGAGCGAGTAGTCGTTGCGGTCCCAGCGCAGGTAGGGCTGCGGCGGGACCCGGATCACGAGGCGGCGGTCGAGGTCGGGCATCGGCTCCGGCAGCGGCCGCATCCGCCCGCGCTCCTCGCCGAGCCGCTCCGCCGGACGGGCGCGGATCGTGCGCAGGAGGCGCCCGGCGACCCGCCGCTCCCAGGCGTCGAGCTCCGCCTGGAAGTGCTCGGGCCCGGCGAAGGCGCGGCCGGGCTCGAAGTTGGTCTCGAGGAATCCCTGGTGGCGCTCGACGATCCCCTTGGCCTGCGGGTCACGGGGCTCGCAGAAGATCCAGCCGACCGGCAGGGCGCCGCAGAGGGCGGCGAACTCCTCGGTCGGCCGCCCGCCGCCGGCGTGCAGGGCGCCCTCGCGGTCCCAGACGAGCTTCTGCGGCAATGCTCCGAGGAAGGCCAGGCAGCGGGCGATCCCCCAGATCAGGTCGGGGGCCTGGTTTGAGAAGACCAGCGCCGAGGCCGCGGCCCGCGACCACCCCAGGACGCAGGTGACGACGAGGCCGGGGCGGGTCTGGCCGTGGCCGACGGGGATCTCGCGGGCGGGTCGCCAGAGGTCGAACTGCGCCAGCTCGCCGGGGCGGTAGGAGGTGCGCTGGTAGGTGCGCGGGCGCAGATGGAGCGGGCGGACCTCGCGCAGGTGGTCGTCGAGGATCGTCTTCGATCCCTCATAGCCGTCCTCGGCGATCAGCTCGCGGATGCGCCTGCCGGGCAGCCTCGGATCCTCCTCGAGCAGCCGCCCGATCTCATCCTTGAAGGGGTCGAGCTTGGAGGGGCCCGGAGATCGCCGGTAGCGCGGTGGCCGATCGGAGCGCAGGGCGGCGCGGACGGTGTTGCGGTCGCGGCCGCTGCGGCGGGCGATCTCGCGGATCGACAGCCCCTCGACCTCGTGCATCCGCCTGATCTCGGCCCACTGCTCCACGCCAAGCATCTCCTTGCTCCTCGCCTCGGTCTCGGTGACCGGGCGAGGGTCGAAGCGTCGCCGGACGAGATCCCCATGCCTCAGGTGGGTGAGATTTCGACCGGCCCAGGTGGGTGATTATTGGACCGGCGACGACACGCAGGCTCGAATTCTGCCGCGCCTTCTCAGACCGACGACCAAACCCGCTGATCCGTTTCTTTTTCCGTCCTGGCGTCCCCCGGCAGAGGGTGAGGACGCCCGGAGTATCAGAACTGTTCCCGAAGGGCAAACGGGGCGACCTGCCTATGTATGCGCTCCCCGGGGATTTCGGCTTTTGAGCCTACTCAGCCGCTCGAGACGCGGGTTGGTTCGACAATGCCCTTGACAAACCGCATCAGGAGAAAGAAACTCTGATGACAGAACACGGAGGTCAGATGTCAGTCAAGTTGCTAAAAAAAGCGCCACTAACGGCACAGGCCCGCCAGGTAGTCGAAGAAATGATCCAGCAGGGCAACCTGAAACCGGGCGACAAACTACCTAGCGAGCATGAATTGGCCGAGTCCACGGGCATCGCCCGCACCACTGTGCGCGAGGCCTATAAGCTTTTGGAGCAGGACGGCTTGGTCAACACGATCCACGGCCGCGGTCGCTTCCTCTCCGAACTAGCGGGGCTGGTCAGCGGCCGACCGGTCACCGCGTTCGAGAGCATCACCGAAATGATGCGCAGCCTCGGCTACGAGGTGCGCAACGAGGTGATCGCGGTCGAGGAACGCGAGGCGAAGGCCGAGGAGAGCTATTCGCTGAAGATTCCCGAGGGCAGCAAGGTTGTCGATCTCTCCCGTCTGCGCTGGCACGAGGACGACCTGTTCATCTACTCGCGGAACGTCATAAGCCGCGAGTTCCTCGGTGATCGCTCGGCAGAGGACTTCGACTGGTCGGGTTCCCTGGTCACCGTGCTCGCTTCGCTCGGGCAGGAGCCAGTGGCATCGATCGCGAGTCTCCAAGGCGGCTTCCTGCCGTCCGGCCTCCCCGGCGTGGACGAGCGTCAACGGGAGCTGCCTTGGCTGCTCGTGGTCGAGACCGCCGTCAACAGCGAGGGCTTGCCGGTGCTCTACGCCGCCGACTACCACCGCGGCGACGTGTTCAGCTTTCAGGCGATCCGCACTCGGAACGACGGGCACGGCTCGCCGGCCGAGAACGGCCTCGGGCTGAAGTTGCGAATCCGGCCCGACGATGAGCGCGAGGAGTCGCATGTCGACAGCTGAGCGTCACCTGTCGCTGTTCGAGCCGATCCGACTCGGCCCGAAAACACTTCCGAACCGCTTCTACCAGGTCCCTCATTGTGGAACCGGGGATCTGCGTCCGGGCATGCAGACCGCCTTCCGTGCCATGCGGGCGGAGGGGGGATGGGGAGCCGTCTGCGTCGAGTCGGCCTCGATCGCCCCGGAGACCGATCACTGGCCGGTGCACCTCGCCCGCATCTGGGACGAGAACGACGTTCGCAGCCTCGCCGGCACCTGTGAGGCGATCCACCAGCACGGATCCCTGGCGGGCATCGAGTTGTGGTGGGGTGGGTCCAACTCGCCCGGCCTCGAGACCCGGACGCCGCCGCGGGCCCCGTCGCAGATCGCCGTCAACGGCACCCCGTGGGTGATCCCGCAGGAGATCAGGCTCGCCGACATCGCCGAGATCCAGGCGCATTTCGTCGCCGCGGCGGATCGGGCGAGGCGGGCCGGCTTCGATCTCATCTACGTCTACGGCGCCCACAGCCAGGGTCCGATGCAGTTCCTCTCAGAGACCTTCAATCGCCGCACCGATGCCTATGGCGGCAGCTTCGAGAACCGCGCCCGCTTCTGGCTCGAGTGCCTGGAGAAGGTTCGCGAGGGGGTCGGTGAGAAGATCGCGGTCACCACCAGGATGTCGGTCGAAGACTTCGGCTGGGGCGGAGTGTCGATCGACGAGGCCTGCCGGTTCATCGAGCTCGCCGACGACCTGGTCGATTACTGGGACGTCAACGTCGGCAGTCTCGACTGGTCGACCGATATCGCCTCCTCCCGATTCTTCCCGGAGAACTCGCAGCAGCCGTGGACCAGTCGGGTTCGTGATCACACCAGCAAGCCAATCGTCTGCGTCGGCCGCTTCACCAATCCCGACACGATGGCCGCGGCCTTGAGCAGCGGGCAGTGCGACATCATCGGCGCCGCCCGTCCCGCCATCTCCGATCCGTTTCTCCCGAACAAGATCCGCGACGGTCGCCTTGGCGACATCCGCGAGTGCATCGGTTGCAACTTCTGCCTCTCGCGCTGGGCGCAGGGGGGCGCCCCGGTCGCCTGCACCCAGAACGCGACCGCCGGCGAGGAGTATCGACGGGGTTGGCACCCTGAGCGCTTCAGCGTGGCCGCCAACGCGGATCGCACGGTGCTCGTGGTCGGCGCCGGGCCTGCGGGGATGGAGTGCGCTCGCGTCCTCGGCAAGCGGGGCATGGACGCCGTCCACCTGGTCGACGCGGCGCCGGAGATCGGCGGCGCGCTGGAGTGGATCTCGACGTTGCCGCGGATGCGCGAATGGCACCGGGTGATCGATTACCGTCGGATCCAGCTGGACGTGCTGCGCAACGTAACCGTAGTCAACGGCTCGCGGTTGGACCTCGAGGGAGTGCTCGACTACGGCGCCGACATAGTTGTCCTTGCCACGGGATCAAGCTGGGTGGGCGACGGACTGAGCGCCGCGACCATGGCGCCGATCCCCGGCGCCGACGCGTCGCTACCCCACGTGGTGACCCCGGAGCAGCTCGTGCTAGAGGGCAAGGAGGTGGGGGAGAAGACGCTCATCTACGACTGCGACGGCAACTTCATGGGGGTCGCGCTGGCCGAGCGACTGGCCCGGGTCGGGAAGGCAGTGACCCTCGCGACCCCGGCGGAGACGCCTGCCGAGTACTCCAAGTTCACCGGCGAGGTCCCTCAGGTGCGGCGAACCCTGGAGGAATGCGGGGTCACGGTCAGGGTGGAGTCCGTGGTCCGGGAGATCGGCCCGGGGGCTGTGGCCCTCGGCGGCGTCTACTCGGAGGCGAGCCGGGAAGAGGAATTCGACTCCGTCGTCCTGGTGACCCAGCGGACTTCTAACGACGGCCTCTACCGCGAACTGGACGACGACGAAGAGCGCAGCCGAGAGGCCGGCATCGAGGCCATCTACCGGATCGGTGACTGCGTCGCGCCGCGGTTGATCGGCGACGTCGTCTTCGACGGGCACCGCCTCGGCCGTGAGATCGACTCCGCCTCCCCGGCCGTCCACCTCCCCTTCATCCGCGAGGTGAGGGTCGTGGGCGGCTACCAAGACTCCGACTACGACCGCCAAATCATGGCGGAGGATGCCGACCCGGCCCCCGTCCCCCAGAGGGGGAACCGATGAGGTCCCTGTTCGGTCGCGCCCCGAAGGAGAAGCCCACCGCGACCCTCTTCTACGCGTCCGACGTCCACGGGGCCGAACCTTGCTGGCGCAAGTTTCTCGGCGCGGCGCGTTTCTACGACACCGAATACCTGGTGATGGGAGGCGACGTTGCGGGCAAGGCCGTGGTGCCGATCGAGCGCGACGGCGATGCCTTCTCCACCACTTTCCTGGGCGAGCACCAGACTGGCGAAGGGGAGGCGGCATTGGAGGAGCTCCTCCAGGCGATCCGCTTCCAGGGAATGTACCCCTGGCAGGCGAGCCGCGAGGAGATCGAGCATCACCGGACCGACTCCGCCGCCCGTGCCCTCCTCCTCGACCGAGTGATCAACGACGAGTTGAAGCTCTGGCTCGACCTCGCCGACGAACGGATGGCGGAGCGCGGGGTCGGAGTATTCGTGATGGCCGGGAACGACGACCCGTGGAGCTGCGACGAGACGATCGCCGCGGCCTCTTGGGTCACCGCCTGCGACGCCCGGGTGGTGCACCTCGGGCCGCACGAGATGATCTCCTCCTCCTACGCGAACACCACGCCGTGGAACAGCGCCAGGGAGCTAGACGAGGAGGCCCTCTACAAGCACCTGAAAGGTCTGGCCGAGATGGTCGAAGACCCTTCACGGGCGATCTTCAACCTCCACGTCCCACCGTTCGACAGCGGCCTCGACACGGCGGCCGAACTGAAGGACGACTTCTCGGTCGTGTTCGAGGGGGGCAGCCCCAAGGAAATTCCGGTCGGCAGCACCGCGGTCAGGCAGATCATCGAGGAGTACCAACCTTTGCTGTCGCTCCACGGCCACATCCACGAGTCACGTGGGGAGACCTACATCGGCCGCACCCTGGCCATCAACACGGGATCGGAATACCAGACGGGAGTCTTACACGGAGGTCTGATCAAACTCAACGGCAGTGAGGTTACGCATCACCAGTTGATCTCCGGTTAGCAGTTCACGGGACATTACATGGGAGCAGGGACGAAAGGATCTATGGGAACGCAAATCGAAAACTCAGGCGAGGCCTCAGAAGCGCGTGCCGATGGACTGTTCGCCCGCCAGGCGACCGGTCTCGTGCGAGGGGTGACGCCATTTTCGGCCTACGTCCTGAACATGACGCCGGCCCATCCGGTGCAGTTGCTGGCGGCCGGATTCTTCTTCGCCTTCGCACTCTTTCCAGGCGGAAACTTCCTCCTGGCCCTGGCGATCACGGTGCCGATCGTGCTCTCGTTCGCCTACGCGTTCGGCCTGCTCACGCGGCTGATGCCGCGCACGGGCGGTGACTACATCCTCGCCGGGCGGGTGCTCCATCCGGCCTGGGGACTGGTCTCCTCGATCGCCTACTTCATCGCCTCGTTGATCTCGATGGCGTACTTCGCGCTGGCGGTGGTCAACCTGGGGATCGGCCCGGGCCTGTCCGCCGTCGGCCTCGTCGGCGGCTCATCGACGCTGGTCGAATGGGGCAACACCGTGGTCACCGACAACACCTGGAAGTACGTCCTCGGCATCGTCGCGATCCTGATCGCGGCTGGCATCCAGATGCTTAACTGGCGCCTGCGCAGCCGGACGATCATCTGGCTCTTCTGGATCGCGACCGGAGGGGTGACGCTTTCGGCATTGATCGCCTTGTTCACGTCCCACTCGGACTTCATCAACAACTTCAACTCGTTCGCCGAACCGCACACACACATCAAGAACACCTATGACTCGGTGATCGCCACGGCGCAGAAGGAAGGCGTCGCGACCAACGCACCGTTCTCCTTCTCCAACACGGTAGGAATGGTGGGGGTGCTGGCGATCGCCACCATCTATCCGTTCACCACGAGTTGGAACTCCGGCGAGCTCCAGGAAGCGAAAAGCAGCAAGACCGCGCACATCATGGCGCTCGGCGGGGTTACGCCACTGATCGTCGTCGCGATCTTCGCGGCGATCTTCCTGAACACGTTCGGGACCGCTTTCATGACGGCGGCGAACGGCGGCGGCTTCCCGCTCGAAACCCCGGCTACGTACTTCTTCCTGATCTCGGCCTCGACCGGCAGCACGATCCTGACCGTCATCCTGACGCTCGCCTACCTGCTGTATTGGCCGCTGATCATGTACATCGCGTTCATCCAGCCGACCCGGGCGATGTTCGCCTACTCGTTCGACGGACTTTTGCCGAAGTCGGTCACCAAGCTGTCCTCCACCAACGCCCCGGTGGTGGCGATCGCGATCACGGTGGTGCTGAGCGGGCTGGTACTGCTGTGGGGGATCCACTCCTCGCTGTTCCTGACCCTCGTCGTCTACGGCGTGCTCTTCGCGATGGTCTCACAGATCAGCGTCGGGATCGCGGCGATCGTCGTCCCGTGGCGCCGCAAGGCGCTCTATCAGGCCGGCGGCATGCGGGCCCGGTTCCTCGGAGTGCCGGTGGTCACCTGGGCCGGCATCGGTGCCGTCATCTCCGGCGTCTTCGTCGTGTGGATGTACCTGCACTTCGAACAGTTCGGCGTCGGCAGCGTCGGCAAAGCCGCCGCCTATGTCGGCGGTGGGATCGTGATCGCGCTGCTCTTCTATGCGATCGCCCGCTTCGTCAGGCGGCGCCGGGACGGGTATGACATCTCGCTCGCGCTCTCCGAGATCCCACCCGAGTGAGGATGCGTACCTGTGAGGAGTATTCGATACAGAAGGAGTTCGATGTGAGTACCGACCAGCGCACCGAGGCACCTGCCGCCTATGAGCAGTTCATCGGAGGGCGGTGGGTGCAGGCCGCGGACGGCGGCACCACCGAGGTCGTCAACCCGGCCACCGGAGATGTGATCGCGCGGGTTCCCCGCAGCGGCGAGGCTGACGTGGACCTCGCCGTCCGCGCCGCCGATGAGGCCAGGATCGAGTGGCGGCGCCACACGCCGGGTGAACGCTCGACGCTGCTCCTCCAGCTCGCCGACCGGCTCGAGGAGAACCTCGTCGAGCTCGCCCGGCTGGAGTCGCTGAACACCGGTAAGCCGCTTTCCAAGGCGGATGGTGAGATCACCTACTGCGTCGACAACCTGCGTTTCTTCGCGGGCGCCGCGAGGCAGCTCGAGGGGCGGTCGGCGGGCGAGTACCTGCGCGGATTCACCTCCCTGCTGCGCCGGGAGCCGGTCGGCGTCGTCGGACAAATCGTCCCCTGGAACTACCCGCTGATGATGGCCGCCTGGAAGGTCGCCCCGGCCCTGGCGGCGGGCAACACCGTGGTGCTGAAGCCGGCCGAGCAGACGCCGCTCACCTTGCTCAAGTTCGTCAGCCTCTGCGAGGGGATCCTTCCCGCCGGCGTGCTCAACGTGATCACCGGTGACGGCGAGAACGTCGGGGCGGCCCTCGCCCGTCACCCGCGAGTGCGCATGATCGCGGTGACGGGCGGGATCGAGACCGGCCGCGCCGTCGCGCACCTCGCCGCCGATACGGTCAAGCGGGTTCACCTCGAGCTCGGTGGCAATGCGCCGGTCGTCGTCCTCGACGACGCCGATGTCGAGGCGGCCGCGAAAGGGATCGTCGCGGCGGCCTACGAGAACAGCGGCCAGTGCTGCATCGCCGGCCCGCGCGTGCTTGCCACGGATGCGGTGTACGGCAGGCTGCTCGAGGCGCTGCCCGCCCGGGTCGAGGCGGTCCGGGTCGGTGATCCCTTCGCCGATGCCGAGCTCGATATGGGGCCGGTGATCTCGCGGACCCAGCAGGAGCGGGTGATGGGGTTCCTCGAACGAGCCGAGGGCACCTCGGCGGACGTCCTGGTCGGCGGCGACACTCTCGATCGCCCCGGCTTCTTCGTCGCGCCAACCTTGATCGCCGGGGTCAAGCAGGGTGACGAGATCGTCCAGCGGGAGGTCTTCGGGCCGGTCCTCACCGTGCAGCGCTGCGCCGACGACGCAGAGGCGATCTCGATGGCGAACGACTCCGAGTACGGGCTCGGCGCCTCGGTTTGGACCGGCAGCGTGGCCAAGGCGCATCGGGCGATGCGCGATCTGGAATACGGCATGGTCTGGGTCAACACCCACCTGCCGAACACCTCCGAGATGCCCCACGGTGGCTTCAAGCAGTCGGGATACGGGAAGGATCTGTCGATCTACTCGCTCGACGACTACACGCAGCTGAAGCTCGGCATCATCAACCTGGAGGAATGATGGAGTCCTCGGCGGGCGGCGCTCCGGAAACACTCGACGACATCGTCGCGGAGGCGGCTCGCATTATCGACCAGGCGGAAGCGGCGGAGGTTCCCGCCCGCTTGGTCGGCGGCCTCGCCATTCACGAACGGGGCGGAGCGGCCCTGTCGGGGAGCATGGGCCGCGTCTACGAGGACATCGACCTGGTGACCTCTAGCAAGGGCCGGCGGTCGCTCTTTGGGTTGCTCGACTCCCTCGGCTACGCCGCCAACGAGCGGGTCAACATGATGGGCGACGGCACCCGGCTGCAGGCGATCGACCCGGTCCGCGAACGGCAGGTCGACGTGTTCGTGGGCTCCTTCCAGATGTGCAATCTGATCCCGATCGGGGATCGGCTGATGGTCGAATCGCGGACGCTGCCGCTCGCCGAGCTCCTGCTCACCAAGCTTCAGGTGGTGCGCATGAACGCCAAGGACGTGGTCGACATCGCCGCCCTCCTCGCCGATCATCCGGTCGCCCAGACCGACGGCGAGTCGGTCAACGCCGCCCAGATCGCCCGTCTTCTCGCGGCCGACTGGTGCCTCTGGCGAACGGTCCACGACGCGGTCGAGCAGATGCCCTCGCGACTGCAGGAGGCTGGTGTCGCCGACGACGTCCGCGCGACCGTGGAGAGCAGCCTGAACAGCATCTGGGAGCGAGTCGAGGCGGAGCCGAAGGGGCTCCGTTGGAAGAGCCGGGCCAGGCTCGGCGACCGCCGTCGCTGGTACGACGAGCCGGAAGAGGTGCGCCGGTGATCTCACCTGCCCCACGTGTCGACTCAGGTGATTTCGGAGGTGTCCCATGCGGATAATGGTCCCGGTCAAGTCGGTCGCGGTTCCCGATGAGGAGTTCGAGCTGACCTCGGACGGACTCGACATCGATCCCGACTTCCTTGACTTCACGAGCAACGAGTGGGATCCCTTCGCGGTCGAGCAGGCGCTGCAGATGGTCGAAGCCGCGGGCGGCGAGGTCATCGTCGTCACGGTAGGCGGGAAGGAGGCCGAGGAGGCGCTCATGGCCGCACTCGCGATGGGCGCCGACCGGGCGATCCGGGTCGATATAGCGGTCGCGGGCTTTGATCCGCTCGCCGCGGCGCGGCATCTCGCCGGCGTGGTCGCCCGCGAGGCGCCTGACCTGGTCCTCTGCGGGGTGCAGTCGAGCGACGCGGCGCACGGTGCCACCGGAGTGGCGCTCGCCGGGCTGGTCGACTACCCCCATATCGCCGTCGTCAAGTCGATCGCCTCCGACCCCGCCGGGTATCTGACAGTCGGACGTGAGCTGGAGGGCGGAGTGGTCCAGCAGATGGAGATCCGCCTTCCCGCGGTGCTGACCGTCCAGAGTGGGATCAACGATCCGCGCTACGCGAACCTGCGGGCGATAAAGCAGGCCCGGGGCAAGCCGCTCGAGGTCGTAGACCCCGCGTCGTCGGGGCTCGAAGGCGCCGCCGGGCGGGGCTCGGGGCCGCGCCTGCGGCAAATCTACGAGCTGAAGGATCGGGCGAGCGCCGAGATGATCCGGGGCGGGCCTCGCGAGGTGGCCGAGCGGATCAACGAGATCATCGCGGAGGCGCTGCGCTGATGGCGGGCACGTTGGTGATCGCCGAGCACCGCCGGGGCGAGCTGCGCCAGGTAACAGCCGAGATGCTCACCGCCCTCCGCGGAGCGGGCGAGGCCTTGGCGCCGACCAAGATCCTCCTGGTCGGCGCGGGAGTGACCGCGTTGGCGGACCAGGCCGACATCCCGGGCGTGGACGAGATCCTTCTCTGTGAGACGTCGGCCGAGCATTTCGACCCGTGGTCGGTCGAGAACGCGATCGCGGCGGTGATCGCGGCTGAGCAACCACGTCTGATCGCCTTCGGTCACACTGTCGACGCGATGTCGGTGGCCCCCGCGCTGGCCGCAAAGCTGGGTCGCGAACTCACCACCGACGTGACCGCGCTCCGCGACGAGGACGGGGCGATCGTGGTTGAGCGGCCGATATACGGGGGGCGCCTCTTCGCCGAGCTCGAGCTCCCCGGCGAGGGTCCGATAGTCACGATCCGACCGGGCCAGTTCGATGCCGCCGGAGCCTCGGCAGCCCGCGCCGGCAGGCGCGTGGTCGATCCGCAGGGCGCGGCGGAGTCATCGCCGATCTGCCACGTCGAATTCCTCGAGGGCGATACCGATCAGATCGATATCACGACGGCCGACTTCCTCCTCGCGGTCGGGCGGGGGATCGGCGACGAAGACCTGGACCGCTACGCCGATCTGGCCGGTGAGATCGGCGCTACGCTGGCCGTGTCGCGGCCGCTCGTCGACTCCGGCCAGGCCACGGGTGCGCGGCAGGTCGGCCAGTCAGGCAAGACGGTGAAGCCGCGGGTCTACCTCGCGCTCGGCATCTCGGGCGCGCCTCAGCATCTCGCCGGGATGCGCGACGCCGACTGCATCATCGCGGTGAACCAGGATCCCGACGCGCCCATCTTCGGGGTCGCGCACTACGGGGTCGTCGGGGATCTCCACGAGATCGTCGACGAGTTGGTCCCGGCACCCGACTGAGCTGATCGGCCTTGACCCCTGTTTCAGCAGCCGCTGTATCGACGAGGCCGGTCCTCTGGCACTTCACCCCAGCCCTGGAGGCGCTCTGGTACGTGTTGGTCGTCTGCTCGGTGGCCGTCTGCGCGTTCGGGTTCGCCCGGCCGCTGCTCAAATACCGGCACGCAACCTGGAGCCGGCCGTGGCCAGAGATGCCGCGCCGTGTCTACGCCGCGGCCCGCTCGATCGGCAGCCAGGCCACGGTCCGTGCCCGCCACCCCTTCATCGGGGCGGCGCACGCGGGGGTCTTCTACGGGTTCCTCGTCCTGCTTGCCGGAACCACGATCCTGCTGATCGCCCACGACATCGCCCGCCCGCTCGGGCTCGACTTCTTCAACGGTGCCTTCTACCTCGGCTACTCTTTGACGCTCGATCTGCTCGGCGCCGTGTTCATCGTCGGCTTGCTGATGTTCATGTCCCGCGACGGGCTCGGGACCGCCGACCGGGTCTTCCTCTGGACCCTGTTGACGCTGGCGGTCGGGGGCTTCGTCGAGGAGGGGCTCCGCATCGCGATGGAAGAGCCCGGCTACAACTGGGCGAGTCCGATCGGTTGGCTCGTCTCCCTGCCGCTCGCACTGCTCCCGATCGGCACGCTGGCCGACCTGCGCCACGGGGTCTGGTGGGCGCACGGACTCGAGGCCCTGGTGTTCGTCGCCCTGATCCCGTACACCAGGGCCTCTCACATGGTGCATAGCTTCGCCTCGATGGTGCTCCGCGACGACCGAGCTGAGCAGCGCCTCCAGACGATCCCCCCGAGCCGAGCTGACGCCGAGACCGGCTATGGGTCGTTTGCCGACTTCGAGCTGAAGCACCTGATCGATCTCGACGCTTGTACCGAGTGCGGCCGCTGCGATGACGTCTGTCCGGCCCGCGCGGTCGAGATGCCGCTGTCGCCGCGCAGCCTGGTCACCGATCTGCGCGACCAGGCGAACGGCGAGCAGCATCCGGCGGCGGTCTTTTCGCGGAGCACCGATCGCGAGACCGAGATCGCCTGGGAGGGAGGGGTCGCCCAGGCGGCGCTGTGGTCCTGCACCCAGTGCAACGCCTGCGTCGAGGTCTGCCCCGTGTCGATCGAGCAGGCGCCGATCATCAACCAGCTTCGGCGCCGCCTGGTCGAGGAGGGAGAGCTCGAGCCGTCGCTGCAGTCGACCCTCGAGGCGATCAACAAGTCGGGGAACTCGTTCAGCGAGAACCGGCGTAAACGGGGGCGCTGGACTCGGGATCTGCCCTTCGAGGTCGTCGATGCCCGCGCCGCGTCGGTCGACGTGCTCTGGTTCGTGGGCGACCACGCCTCCTTCGATCCTCGCATCCGCCGGGTCACCTGCGACCTGGCGCGCATCTACGAGGCGGCGGGCGTCGATTTCGGCATCCTCTACGAGGGCGAGCGCAACGCCGGCAACGATGTGCGGCGGGTCGGCGAGGAGGGGCTCTTCGAATCGCTCGCGGAGGCGAACATCGCCGTCCTCGAGGAGTGTGACTTCAAGCGGATTGTCACCAGTGACCCGCATTCGCTGAACACCCTGCGCAACGAGTACGGCGACTTCGGGGGGTCCTATGAGGTCATCCACCACACCTCATTGCTGCTCGAGCTGATCGAGGAAGGCCGCCTCGGCGAGCCGAGACGGTTGGGCCGCACCGTCACCTACCACGATCCGTGCTTTCTCGGCCGGATCAACGGCGGCTTCGATGCCCCGCGGCAACTGCTCGCCGCGGCCGGCTGCGAGCTGCGCGAGATGCCCCTCAACCGGGAGAACTCCTTCTGCTGCGGGGCCGGTGGCGGCCGGATTTGGATGAGCGAGGACTACGGGATGGCCGAAAGGCCGTCCGAGAGCCGGATCCGCGAAGCCCTCGAGCTCGGCGACCTGGACCACTTCGTCGTCAGCTGTCCCAAGGACGTGACGATGTACGAGGACGCGATCAAGACCACCGGCAGCACCGAGCAGATCTCGCTACGCGAGGTGACCGAGATCCTGGTCGAGGCGTTCGCCCCGGTGCTGACGGAGGTCGGATGAGCTGCGCGACCCCGATCGGCCCCGCCTTTGCTATGTTGGCAGTTATCTGATGTCAGACAAGTTAATTGGACTTTCCAGTTCCTTCTATGTTGCGGGCAACCTGCTCACCGACCTCGTCCTGCGCGGGGTCGAGCAGATGCCCGCCTGGGGTGAGGAGGTCGCGGGCAGCGGGCACGCCTTCGTACCCTCGGGACAGGCGACCTACCTCGCCCAGGCCCTGCGCGCGCTCGGCGACGAGACGCGGGTGATCGGCGTGGTCGCCGCCGATCCGCCCGGTGAGCGCATCCTCGCGGCGCTGCGGGACTGCGGCGCCGACGCCACCGCGGTCGAGGTGGTCGAAGGCCAGACGGCGATCAGCGTCGCGGTCGTGCGGCCCGATGGCGAGCGTTGTTTCATCTCGGATTTCGCCAGCCTGGAGTCCTTCGACGCTTCCTTCCTGGAGCGCGCCCTGGCAGCTGCCGATGGCACGATCTGCCTGGTCGGGTTGCTGAACCTGCCCGGCCTGGATCTGATCGAGACGCGTCGCCTGCTCGCTGCGGCGCGCGTCCGCGGCGCGCGGGTCGTCCTCGACACCGGCTGGGACCCCGGCGGCTGGGCCCCGACGACCGTGGCGGCGATCCTGGGGCTACTGGCCGAGGTCGATCTCTTCTTGCCGAATCGAGACGAGGGCAGGGCGCTCACCGGGCACCCGGCGCCGGAGGAGATGGTGCGGGCGCTCGCCGAGCGCTGCGCCGGGGACGTCGTGCTCAAGCTGGGCCCTGCGGGTTGCCTCGGCTACCGGGCCGGTGAGCCCGTCGAGGCCAGAGGCTTCGCGGTCGAGGTGGCCGACACGGTGGGCGCGGGGGACTGCTTCAACGCCGGACTGCTGCACGCCCTGGCCCGTGGCGACAGGCTCGAGGTCGCGATGAGATGGGCGAACGCGACCTCGTCCATCTACGTGTCGCGGACCCAGGACCGCCACCCCGACGTCGAGCAGGTGGCCGCCTTCTTGGAGAGCAACCGCGACAAACACCCGAACATGGAGGATCCACGGTGATCGACTTCCACACCTATCCGGCTCAGATCGCCGAGCTGATCGACACCGATCCGGATCTCCCGCAGGCGATCGCCGACGTCTTCGGTCTGTACATCGGGGCCCAGCCGCTCGCGACCTATGTCGGTCATCTGGATGAGGCCGGGATCGACCAGGCGGTCGTCCTGCCGCTGGACTGCACCACCGCACACCACGCCACGGTCTTCAACAACCAGCAGATCGCCTGGCTGATGGAGCGGTGCGAGCGGGTGATCGGCTTTGCCTCGGTCGACCCGAGTTCCCCAGGAGCGGCCGAGCGGCTCGTCAAGGACGTGGGCGAGTACGGCCTGCACGGCCTGGCCCTCGATCCTGCCCTGCAGCGCTTCGACCTCGCCGACCGGGACGTCGCCTACCCGGTCTACCAGGCGGCGTCGGAGCTGGCGATCCCGGTGATGGTGCGGTGCGGCATCAACTGGGCGCCGAAAGGACTGGCGTCCCTTGGGCGGCCGCTGCTGCTCGAGCCGGTGATCCATGACTTTCCCGACCTCCGGCTCGTGATCCCGCAGCTCGGCTGGCCCTGGGTCGACGACGCGCTGATGCTGGCGATCAAGCATCGCAACGTGTATCTCGACACCTCGGTGCTGTTCAGCGGCACCCCGACCGAGTCGCTGCGCCAGGTGGTCGAGACGCGGATCGGGCACGAGACAATCGATCGCAGCCTGCCTCGCCAGGTGGTCTTCGGTTCGAGCTATCCGCGGGTCGATCCGAAGCGCGCGGCCTGGGCCGTCTCCGAGCTCGGATTCCGGCCGAAGCTGACCCAGAGGATTTTCCATGACAACGCGGCCGACCTGCTTGGAAAGGGGTGCAACTGATGCGCTCTGTAGTCCACCACCTCAGCGTGCAGACCCATCACGACACCGAGGTCATCGACATCACCGAGCGCGTCAAGGAGATCGTCGACGCCGAGGATGTGACCGACGGCCTCGTCCTGGTGATGACGCTGCACACGACCACCGCGATCACCGTCAACGAGGGGCTGGAGGACCTCGAGGACGACATCGTCGAGATGGTCACCCGCCTCGCCCCCGAAGGCCGCGACTATCGACACGCTCGTTTCCTCCACAGTGACGGCCAGATGGCGGTGAACGCCCCTTCGCACCTCAAGGGCGCGTTGCTCGGGATGCAGTTCATGGCGCCGATCGAGCACGGCCGCATCGTGCTGGGTGCCCGTCACACCATCTACCTGGTCGAGCTGGACGGCCCGCTCGAGCGCAACTTCGTGGTCCAGGTCCTGGGCGTTTGACCTGCCACCAACGATGAAGAACCACTCACCTCACCCCGTCGACCGCGAGGAAACCCATGCTCAATTTTGATCCGGCACGTTTTGTCTCTATCCAGCAGGGCGCGGTCGGTCTCGGCCCGGCGCTCGACAAGACGGTGTCCGGCCTGCTGGACGCCGGGGCACGCAATCTCTACTTCCTCGGCGCCGGCGGAGCCGGCGTGCTGATGCAGCCGGCCGCCGAGCTGCTCGATCGAAGCGGCGCCTTTCCGGTGCGACTCGTGCGCCCGGCGGAGCTGGTCGCGATGGGGTCGGTCGACCTCGGGGCGGAGTCGATCGTGGTGCTGCCGTCCCTCTCGGGGACGACCAGCGAGAGCGTCGAGGTGCTCGAGTTCACCCACGAGCGCGGGGCGAAGGTCATCGCGCTCACCGGTCACGCGGACTCGCCGGTCGCCGAGCAGGCGGACTTCAACTTCACCAACTTCGCCGAGGACGACACTTCCTCGGAGTCCTTCTACCTGCAGTCGCTGTTGCTGGTCCTCTCGATCATGTGCGCCCGAGGCGAGTTCCCTCGCTACGAGGAGGTCGTCGGCGAGCTGACCCTCCTGCCGGAGCTTCTGCTGGAGGTGAAGCGGGCCTTCGAGCCGCGGGCCGCAAGTCTGGCTGAGGCCTTCCGCGACGAGCAATACCACATCCTCACCGGCTCCGGGTCGGTCTGGCCGGAGGCGTGGTACTACGGCACCTGCATCCTCGAGGAGATGCAGTGGATCAGGACGCGCCCGATCCATGCCGCCGACTTCTTCCACGGCACGCTCGAGCTGGTCGAGAACGACGTCAGCGTGATCATCCTGAAGGGCGAGGACTCGGCCCGTCCGCTGGTCGATCGGGTCGAGGCGTTCGCTCCGATCGTCTCGGACAAGGTGACCGTGATCGATTCCGCCTCCTTCGAGCTGCCGGGGCTCTCGGCCGATGTCCGCTCGCTCGTCTCGCCGGTGGTGCTGGCGACCGTCCTGGAGCGTCTGAGCGCCCACCTCGAGGTCCTTCGCGAGCACCCGCTCACGACCCGTCGGTACTACCGTCGGGTCGACTACTGATCCGGGCCCGGTAAGGCTCGAAAAGCGGGCGGAGCGGAGATGAAGGCCTCGGTCCACCGATCGTTTTGGCTCGGCCAGGTCCTGGATGGCGAGGACTCGCTCTCCCTGGCCGGCTCGATCCATGCCGACATCGCGATCGTCGGCGGCGGATATACCGGCCTCTGGACGGCGTTGCGGATCAAGAAGGCCGAGCCCGCGGCCGATGTCGTCGTGCTCGAGGCGGACGTCTGCGGCGCTGGGGCGTCCGGGCGCAACGGCGGGCTCGCCCACGGTTGGTGGGAGAAGCTTGCCCAGTTGATCGCCATCTGCGGAGTCGCGGAGGCGAAGCGGCTCTGCGAGACGAGCGAGGCCGCTGTCGACGAACTCGAGCGCCTCGATCGAGACGGGACGCTACCGAGCGACTTCATCCGCGGCGGCAAGCTGAGCGTCGCCACCACCCCCGCGCAGGTCGGCGCCTGGGACGCCTTGCTCGCCCTCTGCGAGCGGAACGGAGTAGACCCGTTCGAACCGGTCTCCGCCGCGGCCGCGCGCGGCCGCGTCGATTCGCCGACGTTCCTGGGCGGCGTGTTCGAGTCTTCAGCGGCGACGGTCCATCCCGGCAAGCTTGTCCGGGGGCTGCGGAAGTTGGCCCTGCGCCACGGCGTGAAGGTCTACGAACATACGCCGATGAGGGCATTGGAGCGCGCCACGCCGCCGCGGGTCCACACCCCCGGGGGGTCGGTGACCGCCGACCACGTGGTCGTCGCGCTCGGCGCCTGGGCCGCCGGGCTGCCCGAGTTTCACCGCCGCCTCTACGTCGTCTCCAGCGAGGTCGTCGTCACTCCGCCGATTCCCGAGGAGCTGCGGCGGATCGGCTGGATCGACGGCGAGAGCATCAACGACGGGCAGGCACGGGTCCTGTACGGTCGCACGACCTCCGATGGGCGGATCGCTCTCGGCCGGGGTGGCGGCCGGCTCGCCTTCGGCGGCCGACTCGACCGAGGTTTCGACCGCAATCGGCGCTCCTCCGAGGACGTGGCGGCTGCGTTGCGCCGCCTGTACCCGAGCCTGGCCGGCCTGAAGGTCGAACACGACTGGTCCGGTCCGATCGACCGCACGCTCACCGGCCTGCCGGTGTTCGGCAGGCTCGGCGGCCATCCCAAGATCTCCTACGGCATCGGCTGGAGCGGCACCGGCGTCGCGCCGACCCTGATCGGCGGCCGGATCCTCGCCAGCATCGCCCTCGATCTCGACGACGGTTGGCAGCGTTGCGGACTGGTCGAGCAGCGATCACTCGGCAAGCTGCCACCGGAGCCGATTCGCTACGCCGGCGGGGCGGTCGTCCGCCGTGCCGTCGTCCGCAAGGCCGCGCGCGAGGACGCGAGCCGGAAGGTCGATCGGCTCACCCACTCGATCGCCGGGCTCGTCCCGCGGCTCCCGGAAGCATGACCACCCTGCTCGGGATCGATGTCGGCGGGACCTTCACCGACGTGATCGCCTTCGACGAGATTTCGCGGACGGTCCTCGTCGACAAGGTCAGCTCCACGCCCGCGCGACCGGAGGAGGGGATCGTCGCCGCGCTCTGCAAGCTGCGCGAGGAGCGGGGCTTCGACCTGGGCGGCCTCGGGGTCTTCGCCCACGCGTCGACGGTGGCGACCAATGCCCTGCTCGAGGGGAAAATGGCGAGCACCGCGCTGGTGGTCACGCGCGGTTTTCGCGACGTGCTCGAGATCGGCACCCAGATCCGGCCGGAGATGTTCGATCTGGGAGTGGTGAAGCCCGCCCCCTTGGTCCCCCGCGGGTTGGTCTTCGAGGTCGACGAGCGCATCGATCGGGTCGGTGGGGTGGTGAGGGCGCCGACGCCGCAGGCGATCGATGCGGTGGTCGAGCAGGTGAGGGCGGCCGGTGTTGAATCCTGCGCGGTCTGTCTGCTGTTCAGCTTCCTGAATTCCGACCACGAGATGCAGATCGCGCGCGCACTCCGCGAGCGGATCCCGGATCTCGGCGTCGCCGTGAGCGCCGAGATCTGCGCCGAGATCAAGGAGTACGAGCGTGCTTCGACGACCGTGGTGGCAGCAGCATTGCAGCCGCTCGTCGCCGACTACGTTGCCGGGGTGGAGCGCGGGCTGGAGGAGCAGGACGTGACGGCCCCGTTCTTCGTCATGCAGTCCTCGGGCGGGGTGATGAGCGCCGCCCAGGCCCAGGCCAACGCCCACCGCATGATCCTGTCGGGGCCCGCCGCTGGGGTCATCGCCGCCACCGGTCTCGCCCGGATCGAGGGCCTCCGCAACCAGATCACGTTCGACATGGGCGGAACCTCGACCGACATCTGCCTGATCTACGAAGGCGAGCCACGGATGGAGCGCGAGAGCTCCTTCGAAGGCCGGCCAATCCAGGTGCCGCAGGTGGATATCCACACGATCGGCTCGGGCGGCGGTTCGATCGCCTCGGTCGACGAGGGGGGACTGCTCCGGGTCGGCCCGGGCAGCGCCGGTGCCACGCCCGGGCCTGCCTGCTATTCCCGTGGCGGGGTCCTGCCCACCACCACCGATGCCCAATTGGTCCTCGGCAGGATCGACGCCGACCGGTTCCTTGCCGGTGAGATGCACCTCGACCTCGAGGCGGCGGAACGTGCGGTCTCCGACCAGGTGGCGACCCGGCTGGGGGTCTCGGTCGAAGAGGCGGCCGCCGGGATCCTCGACGTCGCCGACGCGGTCATGGCCCGCGGTGTCCGGGTGGTGAGCGTGAACCGCGGCTTCGATCCGCGCGACTTCTCCCTGGTGGCCTACGGCGGGGCGGGCGCGATGCACGCCCTCGACGTGGCGACGATCGCCGACGTCGCCCGGGTTCTCGTCCCGCCCTTCCCGGGGGCGTTCTCCGCCTACGGTCTGGTCAACGCCGAGCTGCGCCAGGACGTTCACCGGCAGATCGAACGCCTGGTCGTGGCGATCGACCCCGGGCGGCTCGAGGTACTTTGGGAGGAAATGGCCGACGGGGCAGGCGAGCGCCTCGGAGGCATCGCGGGGGCCGGAAGCACGATCCGCCTGGTCCGCAGCATGCGGCTACGGTATTCCTGGCAGGACAATGCGATCGAGCTCGGGACGGGCGACGGCCCGATGACCCCCGAAAGGTTCGAGCGGATCCTCGGCAAATTTCACGCCGAGCACGACCGGGAGTTCGGGCACAGCAATCCGCTGGATCCGGTCGAGTTGGTCGCGATCGGGCTCCAGATGATCGGCGAGCTGCCGAAGCCTCCGTTGACCGCCGCGCAGCTGGAGGAAGGCGTGCCAGCGCCGGCGACGGCGAGACGAGTCTATTTCGCGAGCAACGGGTGGACCGAGACGCCGGTTTTCGAACGGTCTGCACTGCGGCCGGGACACAGCATCCTAGGCCCCGCGATCGTCGAAGAGCGAGAGGCGACGGTGGTGGTCACGCCGGGCAGCGAGATGCGGGTCGACCGCTACGCCAACCTGATCCTTACTCCGGAGCTGGAGGTCCGATGAAGCTCAAGGATCCGGTCGGCACCGAGGTGATCCGCCACGCGCTGGAGACGATCGCCGAGGAGATGCGGACCTCCCTCTATAGAACGGCGATGACCGTGGTGGTCAAAGACATGCTCGACTACAGCTGCGCGCTCTTCGACGCCCGCGGGCATCTGGTGGCGACGGCCTTGGACATTCCCTCGCTCCTCGCTTCGATGGGGTCCTCGTTGCGGGCGGCGATCGAGAAGTGGGGCAAGGATCTCCATCCCGGCGACGTATTGATGATGAACCACCCTTATATGGGCGGCGTGCACACCTCCGACATCAACATCTTCGTCCCGGTCTTTGCCGGCGACAAGAAACTGGTCGGGTTCGCCGGCACCATCGCCCATCACGTCGACTGGGGCGGACGGTTGCCCGGCACCTGCGCGACCTCGAACCGGTCTGTGTTCGAGGAGGGCGTGATGTATCCCGCGGTCAAGCTGGTCGAAGCGGGTGTCCCGAACCGCGGCGTCTACGACATCATCGCCGCGAACGTCCGCAATCCGTCGATGAACCTCGGCGACCTGCGCGCGCAGGTCGCGGCCGCCCGGACCGGTGAGCGGCGTCTTGCCCGACTGGCGGATCGGCGCGGGTCAGGGGCGCTGACCGCGGCGATCGAGGACCTCGAGTCATACGGCGCGGCCAGGACGCGCGCGCGTATCGCCGAGCTGCCCGACGGAATCTTCGAGGCCGAGGGCTTTCTCGACGACGACGGCGCCGTGCGCGGACGTCCGGTACGGGTCCACGCCAGGATCGAGATCGAGGGCGACCGGATGGTCGTCGACCTCTCGGGCAGCGCCGATCAGAGCATCGGGGCCGTCAACTGCCCGATGGCCACGACCCGATCGGCCGTCCACTACGCGGTCAAGTGCCTGATGGCCGACGAGGTTCCCTTCAATGAGGGCTGTATGCAGCCGGTGGAGCTCATCGCTCCGGTCGGGAACCTGTTCAACCCTCACTTTCCCGCCGCCACCAGTGTGCGCCACGCCACCTCAGAGCGTCTCGCGGATGTCCTGACCGGCGCCCTGGCCAAGGCACTCCCCGGGTTCGGGTCGGCGGGATGGTTCGTCGGGTGGACGAACTTCAGCTGCGAGTCGCGATCACCGAAGCATCAGGACAAGGTGGTTCTGCTGGCCAACGTCGCCGGAGGTGCGGGAGCCACGCCCTCACATGACGGCGGCAGTGCCCTCGATGTGCATCTGGCGAATTGCGCGATCATCCCAGCCGAGACGGTGGAGATGAACTATCCGCTGCGGGTCGAGCGCTACGAGTTGATCCGGGATTCCGGCGGCGCGGGGCGCTTCCGAGGCGGTTTAGGGGTCAGGGCCGACTACCGCGTACTCGGCGACGAGCCGATCGCCTTCATCGCGGAGACGGAGCAGGCGAATCCGGACTTCGCGGCGGCCGGGATCGACGGTGGGCAGAGGGGATCCGCGGCGAGCATGTGGATCGACCGGGACGGGAAAGTCGAACGGCTCGACGACAAGGGAGAGGTGGTCGTCCACCCGGGCGAGGTCGTCAGCATGCGGGCCGGGGGTGGGGGAGGGTTCGGCCAGCCGCACGAACGTTCACGTTCTCTGGTCGAAGCCGATCTGCGCGCCGGCTGGATCTCCGAGGAGGCGGCCGAGGCGATTTATGCCCACGGGAGCACAGGTTCAGCCTCGGTAGAGGAAGCCACTCCCCCGGATCGCTGAGCATCGGTGACCGCAGGCCTACCCGGTCATCCGCCCGTAAGCCAAGTCCCGGACCCGGTGAAGCGGTAGACGGTCGCAGGGTTTTGACCCGTTGCTCCCATGTCGAGCCATCCCGGTAATTTGCGGGGTCGGCGAATTCTCTGGGGGTGGACGGGGTTGACGGATCTCACTCTTTCGGGATCGGTCAAGAGCCGCCAGACCCGGCGCGCCAGGTGGCGCTTCAGGCGGCGGAGCGCCTCACGCCTGGTCTTGCCCTCGGCCCGTTTGCGCCCGAGGTAGGCCCGGGTCTCGGGATCGATCCGCCCGGCCAGGCTCGCGAAGTGGCCGTCGCCACAACCACTTTCGATGACCTGGCCCACGGGATCCCGCACCTGCTTCCGAACTAGCGAAGTCCCCGACTCAAACTCGCCTGCGGTCTCTGGTGGACTGCGGGAGGCTTTCTCCACCGTCCGACGACGAGAGCCGCGGCTTCTCGCTGGCGGTTGCCGTCGCGAGCCTGGCGGCAGCGGCGTCGCCTGCAAGGCCTCGCTCCGCTCGGCCTCGCTTCGCGCCCTCCGCTGAGCTCCGGGTTCCGGCTTTCCGGCGCTGCCGCTCTCCGCCTCGCCGACAACCGTCAGCGAACGAGGAGGTAGAGATGGATGCGTCGATCGACCAGCCCCGGGTCGTGAGGATCAACCCGGGCAGCTTCAACCGCGCAGGAGTCGAGACCGAGGCCGGCGAGATCGAGGTGAGGCTCAGCCGCTACGGCAACTGGATGGTCCACATCCGGGAGGTCGGTGCCACGGAGTGGAGGATCGCCTGCACCGGCGACATGGAGAGCGGGGTCCTGGTGACCGAACCGCAGAGCGCGGGCCAGGACCAGATGGTCTTCGGCCCGCTGACCATCTGGCGAGCCGCCCGCCGTGTTGTCGTCGGCGAGCGCGACATCGCCCTCTCCCGAAAGGAGTTTGAGCTGCTGCTGGCCCTCGCCGGTGATCTCTACCGCGTCTTCACCAAAGAAGAGCTGATGAAGACGGTCTGGGGGTGGTTCGGAGGGCGGACCCGCACCCTCGAGTCACACACGACCCGGCTTCGGGCCAAACTCGTGGCGGCCGGGGTCGAGGACCTGGTGGTCAACGAGCGTGGTGTCGGCTACCGGCTGTGCCCGCAGATCCCGCCGAGCCCTCGCACCCCGACGCGGCATCTCTCGGGGGTGAGCGGCGATGCACCGGCGGCCTAGTCGCAAGATCCTCTGGCTCGCGGTCCTCGGGATCGCGGCGGCCGTGGTGCTCCTGGGCCTCTCGGGCCTCGGGGACGTCGGGCGGATCCTCGGCGCCCTGATCGCACTCAGCTCCGCGAGGGACTGGAGCGTCTACTGGGCCGCGCGCGACCGGTTCGAGGCCTGGCGTAAGAGGCTCAGACGGTGAGGAGGCCGCATCGAGGCGTCAGCCGGGCCCCGGATTTTCGCACGCATGCGCGTGCGGGCCGGGGCCACCGGCTCCCGCATCGGGCGGGGGCCATCCCACAAGGAGCCGAAGATGGCCCAAGCATCACCCGCCCTGATCGACGTCGACAAGATCGACATCGAGGAGGGCTTCAACGCCAGGACCCAGATCGACCCCGACGCCCTCGAGCGCATGGTCGGCACCGTGGAGGAGGCGGGCGTCGTCCAGGCGATCCGCGTCCGGCCGAAGGACGAGAACCGCTTCTGGCTCGTCGCCGGCGAGCGGCGGCTGAGGGCGGCCCGGAAAGCCCAGGTCAAGACCATCCCCGGGATCATCCACCGGGGCACCCATGCCGAGGCGGTGCGCGACTCGCTGCTCGAGAACCTCCACCGGGAGGAGCTGAACGAGGTCGACCAGGCCCGCGGCATCAAGATGCTCGCCGAGGAGTGGGATCTCCGCACCAACGTCGAGATCGC
>JAFDWF010000113.1 GCA_018268575.1 Actinomycetota bacterium | reverse complement strand
GGCCCGTAGGTGTTGAAGATGCGGACGATCGCCGTGTCGACGCCCTGCTGGCGGTGGTAGGCCATCGTCAGCGCCTCGGCGTAGCGCTTCGCCTCGTCGTAGACGCCGCGCGGGCCGATCGGGTTGACGTGGCCCCAGTAGTCCTCCCGCTGCGGGTGGACCTTGGGGTCGCCGTAGACCTCGCTGGTCGAGGCGATCAGGAAGCGGGCGCGGTGCCACTTGGCGACGCCGAGCATGTTGTGGGTGCCCTGCGAGCCGACCTTCAGCGTGTGCAGCGGCAGCCGCAGATAGTCGATCGGGCTGGCGGGCGAGGCCAGGTGGTAGACGAAGTCGACCGCCTCGGGCACGTCGACGTAGGCGGTGATGTCGGTGTGGCGGAACTCGAAGTTCTCGTCGCGGATGTGGGCGATGTTCTCGAGCGAGCCCGTCTCCAGGTTGTCGAGGCAGAGCACCCGATGCCCCTTGCCGAGCAGGTGCTCGCAGAGGTGGGACCCGAGGAAGCCGGCGCCGCCGGTGACCACACACGTCGTCATCGGCACCGATGCTATCGGCTTGCCGCGGACGGTTCTCGCAGGTCCGAATTTGGCGCAAACTGCGCGCCTTTCGCCACCTTTTGCGCGTCTTTGGGGGAGAAAGCGCGACGTCTCCGTCCTTCCCTGGCAGTGTTCGGTGGGATCAACTAGAGCGGACGGGGGGAACTGAGCAGTGAGTCCGAGCAGGGGTGCGCGGCACGAAGGTGCCGCGCTCGATGTCGAGCGGGTGGACGAAGACGGGGCGCCGGTCGACGCGGCGGCGCGGAAACGGGCGGCGGTCGAGACCTTCGCCCGCCACGAGGCGAGCCTGCGGCGCACCGCCGGCCGCTACTCGATCTGCGCCGACGACGCCGACGAAGCACTGCAGCGCGGGCTCGAGATCCTCCTCCAGAAGGCGCCCTCGGCCGACGCCCGCGACCTCGTCCGCTGGACCCATACCGTGGTCAAGCACGAGGCGCTCGCGGTGCGCGCCGAGCGCGAGCGGATCCTCGCCGGGCCGGCCGCGGCGACCCCCGAGCCGGACCGCGAGGACTGGGTCGCCCTCCTCCCCACCGACGCCGACGGCCCCGCCGAGCGGGCCGAGCGCCACGAGGCGATCGAGCGCAGCCGCGAGGCGCTGGCGACGCTGAAGCCACAGGAGCTGCGCGCCCTCACCCTGCTCGCCGAGGGCTACTCCTACCGCGAGATCGGCGAGATCACCGGATTTTCCGCGACCAAGGTCAACCGGTGTGTGGCGGAGGGGCGCGAGCGCTTCCGCCGCTTCCTCGTCCGCCGCGAGGGCGGCGGACGGTGCGCGGAGCTGGCGCCGCTGCTCTCGGCGCTCGCCGACGGCGAGGCCGACGCCGGCGCCGCCGCGATCCTGCGCGAGCACCTGCGCTCCTGCCCGGGCTGCCGCGCCACCCTGCGCGCCTACCGTGCCGCGCCCGGCGCGGCGGCGGCGCTCGCCCCGATCCTGCCGCCGGTACGCGGCCCGCTGCTCGAGCGCCTCCACGACGCCTACGTCGCGGTGGCGACGCGGGTCGGCGGCGGGTCGGGCGGCGCCGACTCCACCCTCGGCGGGTTCGCCGCGGCGGGCGGCTCGCGCGGGGCCGGGATGGCGGCGCTCGCCAAGGTGCTGGCGATCTGCGCCGGGACGGTCGGCGGTGCCGCCTGCGTCGCCACCGGGGTCGTCCCGGCGCCGCTGCTCGACCCGCCTGAACACCAGGCGCGACCAGCGGCGAAGGTCTCGCGGCATTCGCGGCACCTGGCCGAGGAGGCGGTCACCCAGTCGACCCCGGAATACGACGTGGAACCGGTGCCGGTGGAATCGGAACCGCAGGGTGCCGAAGCGCCGCCCGCCCATCACGAAAAGGCGAAGCCAAAGCAGGAGGTGGTCGAAGAACCGGCGCCCGAGGCGGCGGCCTCGATTCCACCGCCGAGCGAAAGCGGCGCCACCGAATACACCGAACCACCGCCGCCGCCTGCCGCGGCGCCGAGCTCCGGCTCGTCATCGTCGGCGTCGAGCTCGTCGTCCTCGGCTTCGAGCGGGACCGCCGCCGGGGAGTTCGGTCCGTGAGCGGGCGACGCCGTCTCGATCTGATCGCGATCGCGCTCGCGGTCCTCCTCTCCACCCTGCTCCCGGCCGCCGCGGGCGCCTCCGACGGCGTCAACCTCACCGGCCTCCGGGTCGAAGGCGGCAACGTCTGGCACTCCGAAAACTCCTTCCTCGTCGAATGGGACCCGAACCCGCCCGGGACCGAACCGGTGCAGTACGCGATCCGCGCCGCGAACCTGAACCTGATCCGCGGCTACCCCGACCAGTGGACGAGGGAGTCGTTCGTCGGCGCCATCCACGTCCCGCCGATTCCCGGCGTCTACTACTTCGAAGCCCGGACCTGGCGAGGCCCGCACGCCGTCGGCGACGGCACCTTCGGTCCCCCGGTGTACGTCCCGCTGTACTTCGACGACGTCCAGCCGGCGCCGGTCACGGTCGCCGCGCCGCCCTCGATCGCCGCCGGCGAAGCCATCACGGCCCGGGTCGCGCCGCCGCCCGCGCCGCTGCCGGTCTCGGGGATCTCGGGCTATGCGGTGACGTTCGACTCCCAGCCCGACGCCTCGCCCTGCGCCGGCGCGAGGCATTGCCCGGCGAGCGCGGTGAACATCGCCGGGGCCGGTGCCGGGCAGGTCCGGTTCCCGGCGGCGCCGGAGGGCATCGGCTACGTCCACGCGGTCGCCGTCTCGGGCTCGGGGATGGCCTCGCGCGCCGTCTCCACCACCCCAGTCGTGATCGACGGCAGCCCACCGGCAGTCCACCTCGAGGGGGCGCCGAGCGACTGGTCGGCGGTCCCGGTGAGGGTGACTGCAGTCGCCGTCGACCGCCTCTCGGGAATGGACGCCGCCGGGCCGACCGGGCCGGTCACCGCGCTCGCCGTCGACGGCGCGCCGGTGCACCTGGTCCCCGGCTCGTCGGCGACCGCGATGGTGAGCGGCGACGGCATCCACCAGCTCCAGTTCTACGGCCGCGATGCGGTCGGCAACAGCGGCGACGGCAGCCTCCCGTTCGCCCATCCCGGCACCGCGACCGTGCGGATCGACGAAAGCGGGCCGGACGTGCGCCTCGCCGCCCCCGATCCGACCGACCCGGAGCGGATCGAAGCGACCGTGGCCGACCCTCTCTCCGGCCCCGACCCCGACCGGGGCCTGATCGAGTTCCGCCGCGTCGGCAGCTCGTCCCGCTTCCAACCGCTGCCGACGGAATCCCACCGCGGTCGCCTCGTCGCCCGCTGGCCCTCCGACGACTTCGCTCGCGGCGCCTACGAATTCCGCGCCACCGGCTATGACGCCGTGGGCAACGCGACGACGTCGAGCCTCGGCGCCGGCGGCGGCCGGCTCGTCCTCCAGAACCCGGTCAAGCGGGAGGTGCGGCTCGCCTTCGGCTTCGGCGCCGCGAGCCTCGTCTTCCAGCGCTGCACGCGCGCGGACGGCAGCCGCACCTGCCACCGCGAGGTCGTGCGCCCGTTCGCGCGGCGACCGGCGGCGCGCACGCTGCCCTGCTGCCACGGCGCCGTGGTCGGTGGGCGGCTGGTCGACGCCGCCGGGGAGCCGCTCGCCGGGGAGACGGTCGAGGTGGTCGAGGACTTCGAGTCGGGAGCCCGCAACGCCGAGCGACGAACCGAGCTCACCACCGACGTCGACGGCCGCTTCAGCACCCGGCTGGTGCCGGGACCGAGCCGCGCGGTCACGGCGAAGTTCGCCGGCACCCGGCGCCTGACGCGGGTCGGTGGGCGACAGTTGCGGCTGCGCGTGCGCGCCGCCGTCCACCTGAGGGTCTCGACCGCACGGGTGGCGGTCGGCGGCGCACCGGTCGTCTTCAGCGGTCGCATCGACCACCCGGAAGCGCCGATCCCCGCCGTCGGCCTGCCGGTCCAGCTGGAGTTCCGCCTCCCGGGGATGCCGTGGACGGAGTTTCGCACCGTGCAGAGCGACGCCCTCGGCCGCTTCCGCTACCCGTACTCATTCAGCGACGACGACAGCGACGGCGTGCGCTTCCTCTTCCGTGCCGCGGTCCCGGCGACCGGCGGCTGGCCGTTTGCCTCGGCGACCTCACGGCCGCTGGCGGTCACCGGCTGACCTCGCGCAGAACGTACCGAGGGCGAGGCGACGGAGCATCGGGTAGGGGCGGGGCTTACCCCCGCCCCTCCCACACCACCGGACGTGCGGGTCCGCATCCGGCGGTTCGCGTCGCATCCCGGAAACGGCGGTAAGGATCGGTGAATCCTCGTAGACCCAGGT
>JAFDWF010000112.1 GCA_018268575.1 Actinomycetota bacterium | reverse complement strand
ATATTCCACGGACGTTCCTGAGCGATGGTGCCGTCCCTTCAGGATGCCCTTCCGGGGGCTCCCCGTCCCGGGCGTCCCGGAGGCGGCCACAGCCTGCCCGGGTCGCCTCCGGGACGCCCGGGACGACTGGGCTCCGATCGGTCCGGCCCCGTCCCTTGTGCGGGCGCCAGCTCGGCCCGCCCCGAACCTTCGGTGGATCGAGCACCTATCGGGCCGCGGGCGCCTCGTTGCCGTCGAGCAGCCACTCGACCACCGGCTCGGCATTCGAAGCGGCGGTCGCTTCGATCCCGTCGAGCAGCCACTCGAGGCCTGGCTCGAAGCCGGAGTCGGGTGGCACGCCGAAGGGGTGGCTGCGGTTGCGGCGGCCGGTGATCTTCTTGATCAGCGGCAGTTCGCCGGCCTCGAGGGCGGCGGCGACCTCTGGGTCGGGTTCGTGGAAGGAGGGGAGCGCGTCGCGGTCCTCGTCGGTCAGCGAGGCGAGCATCCGCTGGCGCGCTCGCGCCCGCATGCAGTAGCCGGTGACGTAGTCGTCGATCGACATCAGGATCGCCCGGCCGGTCGGCGGATCGACTTCGAGGCGGACCATGATCGTCACCGACTGCTCGACGTGGCGGAGGCGGTTGATCCGGGCGCGCGGGCGGCGGGAGGTGACGTCGAGGCACCAGGGGTGGGCTTCGAACGCGGCTTTGGTCTTGTCGGCGATTGTGCGGAGGGCGGTGCGCCAGTCGTCCGGGAGCGGCTCGGGGAGGAGCATCTCGGCGGCGACCGCATCGCGCATCAGGTCGAGCAGCTCATCCTTGTTGGCGACGTGGGTATAGGGGGTCATCGTGGCGACGCCGAGCTCGTCGGCGAGCCGCCGCATCGAGACCGCCTCGATCCCCTCGGCGTCGGCGATCCGGACCGCGGTGGCGACGATCTCGGCGCGCCGGCAGGTGGTCGGGTCGACACTCATTCTCCGTACACTGTACAGTCCACCCTCCGTACGACGTACAATCGGGGCGCCCCCCGGGGCACGAGGTCCCGTAGGCCCAATTCTCTCCCCACCGCGCATGCCAAACCCAGCGATCTCCGTCAAAGACCTCCGTAAATCGTTCGGCGACTTCGAAGCCGTCAAGGGCGTCGGCTTCGAGGTCGACGGCGGCGAGGTCTTCGGCTTCCTCGGCCCCAACGGGGCGGGCAAGACGACGACGATCAACATGCTCTGCACGCTGACCAAGCCGACCTCCGGCCAGGCCGAGGTCGCGGGATACGACGTCGTCGCCGCCAAGGACGACGTCCGCCGCCACATCGGCCTCGTCTTCCAGGACCCGACCCTCGACGGCTACCTCAGCGCCGAGCAGAACCTGCGCCTGCACGCCGAGCTCTACGGGGTCGAGAAGCACCTGGTCAAGCCGCGCATGGAGCAGGTGCTGAAGATGGTCGGCCTCTGGGAGCGCCGCGGCTCGCAGGTGCTCACCTACTCCGGTGGCATGCGGCGGCGGCTGGAGATCGCCCGCGGCCTGATGCACTCGCCCCGCGTCCTCTTCCTCGACGAGCCGACGATCGGCCTCGACCCGCAGACCCGCAGCTCGATCTGGGGCTACATCCGCCAGCTGCAACAGCAGGAGGAGATCACGATCTTCATGACCACCCACTACATGGACGAGGCCGAGTTCTGTGGCCGCATCGCGATCATGGACGGCGGCGAGATCGTCGCCCTCGACACGCCGGCGGCACTGAAGGAAGCGGTCGGGGCGGACCGGCTGCGGATCGAGACCGCCGACGACGAGCGCGCGATCGGCGAGCTCGGCGAGCGCTTCGGCCTCGAGGCGACCGTCTCCGAGGGCGCGGTCAGCTTCGCCGTCGCCGACGGCGAGGAGTTCGTGCCGCGCCTCTTCGCCGAGATGAACGTGCCGATCAAGGCGGTCAGCCTCTCGCGGCCGACCCTCGACGACGTCTTCATGTCCCACACCGGGTCGACGATCCGCGACGCCGAGGAGTCGAGCGCGAAAAACCGCAACCGGGCGGCGTTGCAGGCGATGGGGGGTGCGCGGCGATGAGCGAGCGCCCCGAGCCCCGGGCGATGGCGAGCACCACCGAGCCGCTTCCCGCCGGCGCCGGCGCGCCCGCTCCCGCGTCGCCGCCGACGGTCGAGGTCCGGGTGCCGCCGCGCAGCTGGCGCTCCGAGGTCCGCGCGGTGAAGATCGTCTGGCACCGCGAGCTGATCCGCTTCCAGAAAGACCGCATGCGGATCGTCACCTCGCTGGTCCAGCCGCTGCTCTTCCTCTTCGTCCTTGGCGCCGGCCTGCAGCAGCTCTCCGCCGCCAGCACCCACGGGGTCGAACTGAAGACCTTCATCTACCCCGGCGTCCTCTGCATCTCGGTGATGTTCACGGCGATGTTCTCGGCCGCCTCGATCGTCTGGGACCGCGAGTTCGGCTTCCTCCGCGAGATGATGGTGGCGCCGGTGCGGCGCAGCTCGATCGTCGTCGGCAAGGTCCTCGGTGGCGCCACCGTCGCCTCCTTCCAGGGGCTGATCCTGCTGGCGCTCGCCTGGGCGGTCCACGTTCCCTACAGCCTGACCCTGGTGGTCGGCGTCTTTGCCCTGCAGCTGCTGCTCGCCTTCAGCATCACCGCGTTCGGGGTGATGATCGCCGCCCGCATCACCCAGATCCAGTCCTTCATGGGCGTGATGCAGATGATCGTCACGCCGATGTTCTTCATCTCCGGCGCGCTCTTCCCGAGCGGCGACCTGCCCAACTGGCTGGCGGTGCTGAACCGGCTCGACCCGATCACCTACGCGGTCACGCCGATGCGGACGCTGATCTTCAACCACCTGGACATCTCGGCCGAGGCGAACAAGGTGCTGAACCCGCCGATCACCTGGTTCGGCTGGGAGGTGCCGATCGCGCTGCAGATCTTCACCGTCTTCGCGCTGGGGATGATCATGCTCGGCATCGCGATCGTCGAGTTCAACGCGGGGGATTAGGGCGGTAACCTCGTCCCACGGCCGTCGAGCGAGAGGAGCGGGTGATGGAGAGCAGCGGAATCGACCAGGGGCGGATCGCCTTCGTCCAGTCTTTGTGGCACCGGGAGATCGTCGACCAGTGCCGCGACTCCTTTCTCGCCGAGGTGCAGGAGCGCGGCGTCGCCGCCGACCACGTCGACCTCTACGAGGTGACCGGCGCCTTCGAGATCCCATTGCACGCCAAGCGCCTCGCCGAGAGCGGCCGCTACGAGGCGATCGTCGCCTCCGGCCTGGTCGTCGACGGCGGCATCTACCGCCACGAGTTCGTCGCCGAGGCGGTCATCGACGGCCTCATGCGCGTCCAGCTCGACACCGGCGTGCCGGTCTTCTCCGCCGTGCTCACCCCGCACCACTTCCACGAGCACGCCGACCACGAGCGCTTCTTCCACGACCACTTCCAGGTCAAGGGGCGTGAGGTGGCGAAGGCGTGCACGGAGACGGTGGAGTCGCTCGGCCGGCTGCCGGTCGCGGCATAGGCACCGTCTTTCGCACCCGCGGCGCATGCCCGCGTAGCCGCCTGGGTAGGTTGGCGCCGTGGAAGTGACCTTGATGATCGAGGGGCAGGAGGACGTCACCTGGGACGACTGGGTGGCGATCGCCGCCGCCTGCGAGCGCAGCGGCATCGGCACGCTCTTCCGCTCCGACCATTACTTCTCGGTCGAAGACCGGCCCGAGCGCGGCTCGCTCGACGCCTGGGCGACGCTGGCGGCGCTCGCCGCGCTGACCGAGAAGCTGCGCCTGGGGACGATGGTCTCGCCGGCGACCTTCCGCCATCCCTCGGTCTTCGCCAAGTCGGCGGTGAGCGTGGACCAGATCAGCGGCGGGCGCGTCGAGGCCGGGCTCGGCGCGGGCTGGTGGCAGCGCGAGCACGACGCCTACGGGTTCGACCTGTCCGAGCTCGGGGCGCGCATGGACGCCTTCGAAGAGCAGTTGGAGATCGTCACCCGGCAGTGGCAGGAGGGGGCCTTCAGCTTCGAGGGCGAGCACTTTCGGATCGACGACCTCGACGCGCAGCCGAAGCCGGTGCAGGCGCGGATGCCGCTGATCGTCGGCGGGCGAGGCGGGCCGCGCAGCCTGCGGATCGCGGCGCGCTGGGCGAGCGAGTACAACACGGTGATGCGCGGCCCGGAGGAGGTGGCCGACCTGCGCGGTCGCCTCGACGCCGAGTGCGAGAAGCAGGGGCGCGATCCGGCGACGCTGCCGCTCTCGGTGATGACCGGCTGGATCGTCGGGGGGACGCGCGAGGAGGTCGTCGACCGCGCCGCCCGCCTCGCCCGCTGGCAGGGCACGGGCGAGGACGGCGAGCGCTTCCTCGCCGAGCGGCCCGACGCCTGGATCACCGGCACCGTCGCCGAGGCGGTCGAGCAGCTGCGCGCCCTGCACGAGGCGGGCTGCCACCGGGTGATGGCCCAGCACCTTCTGCACCGCGACATCGAGGCGATCGAGCTGATCGGCCGCGAGGTCGCACCCCTCACGGAAAGGCTCTAGGAACACAAGATGCGCTACACGAAGTTCGGACCGACCGGGATGGACGTGTCGGTCATCTGCCTCGGCTGCATGTCCTTCGGCGATCCGGCCCGCGGCCGCCCCTGGGCCCTCCCCGAGCCCGAGAGCCGCGCGCTGATCAAGCAGGCGCTCGAGGCCGGGATCAACTTCTTCGACACCGCCAACGTCTACTCGCGCGGCTCCAGCGAGGAGATCACCGGGCGGGCGCTGGCCGAGATGGCCGACCGCGACGAGATCGTGCTTGCGGCCAAGGTCCACGGCCAGATGCGCGAGGGCCCCAACGGCGGCGGCCTCTCCCGCAAGGCGATCTTGGCCGAGATCGACAACAGCCTGCGCCGGCTGGGCACCGACTACGTCGACCTCTACCAGATCCACCGCTGGGACTATGAGACTCCGATCGAGGAGACGCTCGAGGCGCTGAACGACGTCGTCCGGGCGGGCAAGGCTCGCTACGTCGGGGCGAGCTCGATGTTCGCCTGGCAGTTCGCCAAGGCGCTGGCCGCGAGCGAGCGCCACGGCTGGGCCCGCTTCGTCTCGATGCAGGACCACTACAACCTGCTCTACCGCGAGGAGGAGCGGGAGATGCTGCCGCTCTGCGCGAGCGAGGACCTCGCGGTGATCCCCTGGAGCCCGCTCGCCCGCGGCCGGCTGACCCGGCCCTGGGACGCGCAGACGGCGCGGTCGGAGACCGACGAGTTCGGCACGAGCCTCTATCGCGACGAGGACGCCGAGATCGTCGCGCGCACGCTGGCGGTGGCGGAGCGCCTCGGTCGGCCGCCCGCACAGGTGGCGATGGCCTGGCTCCTCGCCAATCCGGCGGTCACCGCCCCGATCGTCGGGGTGACCAAGGAGCAGCACCTCGCCGACGCGGTCGCCGCCGTCGACCTCGACCTCCCCGACGAGGACATCGCCGCCCTGGAGGAGCCCTATCGCCCCCACCCGATCTCCGGCCACCTCTGATCACTCCACGTGACCCCCGCTGCCGCCGGCCCGGTATCTTCGGTGCCCGCGCGGTGGCTGTAGCTCAGTTGGTAGAGCTCCTGGTTGTGGTCCAGGCGGTCGGGGGTTCGAGTCCCCTCAGCCACCCCTCTTGTAGAGCCAAAAGTCGGGCAAGGCAAAGAAGGCCTGCCCCCAATTTGCCCCTAATCGGCCCTCCTGGGGTTCGGCGCTGATCTCAGTCGCCCAGCACCCGCACCACGCGGGTCACGAACGCCGAGTCGTCGGCGCTTCATCGCCGCGAAGCCGACCATCTCGGCCGACGCCTGTTCCGGCCGCGGGCCTACGGCAGGCGCACCGGGAGCTGGAAATGTCCGAGTGTCCGGGCGAGAATCCCGACGACGGCCATGTCTCGGCTACCCTTCGCTTATGGCGCTTGACCGCATCACCGTCGACCCGAACCGGATGCGCGGGCTGCCGTGTATCCGTGACACGCGCGTCACCGTCAGCGCCGTGCTCGGCCAGCTTGCCGCCGGGGCGAGCGTCAGCGACGTGCTCGCCGACTACCCCTACCTTGAGCGCGACGACGTGCTTGCGGCGTTGGAGTACGCCGCCACCGACGCGCAGGAGCGGGAGTTGCAGGTAGCCACTCCCGCGTGAAGCTCCTCTTCGACGCCAACCTCTCGCCCGAGGTGGTGCGGCGTGTCAAGGTCTCCGGTCACGATGCGATCCACGTCGCCGAGCTCGGACTCCTCACCGCGCCCGACCCCGAGATCATGGAGGCGGCCGCCGAAGCGGATCGCATTCTTGTCACCGCCGATTCGGACTTCGCCGCGATGCTCGCGTTGGGCGGAGCGCGGTCACCCTCCGTCGTCCTTCTGCGCTCCGCCGATCACATGCGACCGCCCGAACAGGCGGCGCTCCTGGCGGCCAACCTCCCTGCGGTCGGCGACGACCTGGAGCGCGGCGCGATCGTCAGCCTGACCAGCCGGCACCTACGGGTGCGCGAGCTGCCGATCGACCGGCAGGGTTAGCGCCCGGGCCCTGGCCGAGTCCCAGGCCGGCGCCGAACCACGATCATCCGCATCGAGACCCAGGCGTCACCGGGCCTTCAAGGCGCGCCATGACCCGAGGACTTCTTTTGGGGTCGAGTCCGTACATATGACGATGGGACGAACGAATCGCAGAGGAGGGCTCGGATTCCACTTCCTCCTCATCGTGCTCGCCGCCCTGACGGGGATCACCGCGTTCATCGCGGTGGCGGCGGGCGCGGAGTCCCCGGCCGGCGCGCGGGACCGCGGGCGCGCGGCCGCCTCGTCGGGGCGCACCGTGCAGAGTGGCCGCTACGGATACTCGTTGTCCCTTCCCGCCGGGTGGCATCGCGCCCCGCACCGTCTCGTGCCCCGTCTGCTCGACCCGAGGGAGATCCTTTCGCTCGGCGCCGGCCCGCTGCCGGTCGGCGGCGGCGGGGACTGCCGACGCGATCCGATCACCGCGATCGACCGGATGCGCAGCGGTGACGCGCTGATCACGATCCAGGAGGAGGCCGAGGGCCCAGGGATGAGGAGGGTGCGGCTCAGGGAACGCCACGATGCCCCCTCGCTTCCCGAAGCACTCTCGAGCATGCACCTGCTGCGGGAACTCCACCCGCCGGGCGAACACGTCCCCGCCTCGCAGCAGCTCCGGTACACGCAGGTAGGCTTCACCGAGGACGGTCGCTCGTTGGACGCCCTCCTCTGGGTGAAGGGCCCGCCGGCCCCGGCCCGGGTCCGTCAGGTGAAGGCGATTCTCTCCTCAATCGACTTCCGGCGCGGGACGTTCGTCCGCTTCCCTAGACGCGAGGTTGGCTTCGGCCGCGAGTGTGTCGGCTCGTCGATACAGCCTGGGATCCGATGCATCCATCCGCCCGCGGCCGATCGCCCATCGCGTCGTCGTCTCTATTCCGTCTTCAGTTCGCCCACCTGGATCGCGGTGATGGCCGGGTAGACCACCCGACGACGTTGGCGTAGGTGAGCTTCGCTCTCAGACGATCCATCGGATTTCCTTTCGCTTGCGGAGGTACGCGGCGAATCTTGCACAAGGATCGCGAGCGAGCCGTAGTCGGCGATTACGAGGTCCCTGTCACGACGCGCCTGGGGCCGCAGCTACTCGACGATCGGCTCGCCCAAAAGGCTGCTGCCGATCTCGATCAGGGTCGGCCCGGGGGTGGTGAAGGCCGCCTGGATGGCAGCGGAGACCCCATCCAGGTTGCTGGGGCGGACCCCCGTCCCGCCGAGCGCCCGGGCGACGGCGGGGAAGTCCGGGCTCTCGATGTCGACTCCGATGCGCGGCTGCCCGGCCGCATCCATCTCATCGCGGATCTCGCCGTAGCCGGCGTTGTTCACTACCACTACCGGGAGCGGCATTCGCAGCTCTGCCGCCGTCGCCAGCTCGGCAAGGGTGAACATGATGCCACCGTCGCCGATCACCACGACGACCTGACGGTCAGGGTGGGCCAGCTTGGCGCCGATCGCCGCGGGCAATCCATACCCCAGCGGAGCGAACCCGGTGGGGTAGAGGAATTGGCGCGGTGCCGATTGGGCGAAGAGGTGGACGATGCCGTAGTAACAGGCCATCGTCGAGTCGCCGGCGATGATCGCGTCGGCCTCGAGTGCGTCTGAGAGCGCCTTGGTCAGGCCGACGAACGGCGCCCCGTCGATCACCGCCTGCCCGCGGAGCTCGGCCCGCAATTCCCCAGTCGACCCGAGCCCGCGATCCCGGTCAGGAGCCGCCTCGACCGCCGCGAGCAGCGAACGGATCGCTGCGTCCGCATCCCCGAGCAGCGCCACCTCCGCCACCGCGTTCTTGTGCAGCTGATCGGGGTCGATGTCGACTCGGATCAGCTTGCTCGAGGAGCGCCACGGCGGGTCGCGCCAGAAGTCGGACTCGCCCAGCTCGGTCCCGACCGCGAGCACGACGTCGACGCTCTCGAGCAGCGCGTGGGCCGCCGGAAGGCGGAGGCAGGCGCCAAGGCTCGCCGGGTCTCCCTCGTCGACGATCCCCTTGCCGTTGACGGTGGTCACCACGGGTACCCGCAACGACCTCGCCAACTCGAGGGAGGACTCACCGCACACCACGGCGCCACCGCCCAGCAGGAGGACCGCCGAGCGCGCTCCGGAGAGGAGCTCGGCGGCCTCTCGGACCGTCGAGGGATCGGCGACCGGGCGCACGGCTCGCGGCGCCGGCTTCGGGGGCGTGGCGGTGGCATCCATGGCGTCGACGGGTATCTCGATGTGGACCGGGCGGGGGCGGGAGGCGGTGAAAGCGTTGAACGCCTGGTCGACGAGCTCCGCCGCCTCGGCGGCATTTGCCGCGCGCCGGCTGCGTCCGGTCACCGCGGCGAAGGCTCCGGCCTGGTCACGGACCTGATGCAGGAAGCCCGCGTCCCGGCCCTCGAGGTGAGTGGGCATCCCGGGCGAGATCAGCAAGACCGGGACGGAATCGCCGTAGGACGTCGCGATCGCGGAGATCGCGTTCAGGGCCCCCGGTCCGGTCGTCGTCAGAACGACCCCGGGCTTGCCCGATGCACGGGCGTAGCCGTCGGCGGCGAAAGCGAGGCTCTGCTCGTGCCGACAGGCCAGGTGGCGGATGTCGGAGCCCGCGAGATGGCGGTAGAGGGACAGGTTGTGGGTCCCGGGGATGCCGAAGGCGACCTCGGTGCCGTGGGCTTGCAGACGACTGATCACGGCAGCCGCCGTGCTTTCCTCCCTCATCGATCTGATGACCCACAGCAGGCGATCACGTCGATCTCCACCAGGAACCCTTCCAGCTCACAGCCGATCGTCGCGCGGGCAGGTGGCGCCGCCTCGAACCAGGTTCGATAGACGCGGTCGAACTCGGAGAAGTGGGAGAGGTCGCTGAGGTAGATGGTTGCCTTCACCACGTCCTGCATCCCGATCCCGGCGCTCTCGAGGATGGCGGCGATGTTGTGAAGGGTCTGCTCCGTCTGGGTCGCGATGTCGGATCCGATCGGATCGTCCTGGCCGGGGACGAACGGCCCCTGTCCGGAGACGAATACGAAGCCGCTGCAGCGAATCGCTTGTGAGTAGCCTCCGACGGGCTCCGGCGCGCGCGGGGTCTGGACGACGGTCTTCTCGGATCGATCTTGCAGTGGAGTCACCGGGCACCTCCCGAGACGCTCTTCAGGCGCTCGACGATCAGGTGATCCTCCGAGGGATCGATGGTCTCGACGGCGAAGATCAGCTGATCGGCGACCGGGACGCAGATGATCGGCGGCTCGCCGGCGGCGAGTTCGCCGGCGGCGCTGTCGGGGTCCAGTCGCTCGAGTGAGACGGCCAGGGCGTTGACGTCACCTTCGATCACCCGCTCGTCGAGGGTGAACTGGCGCGCCGCAGAGGTGAGGCCTGGAACGTCGGCGAGTTGATTTTGCATCTCCTCGACCCGAGCGGCGTAGGCCTCCCAGCGCGCCTCGTGATCCATCGTCAGCCAATTTTCGAGCGCCAGCTGGGTGGCGAGGATCGTGATCCGATCGAGCTTGAACGGACGCCCGAACGTCAGGTGCTCCCCTGACTCATAGCCGGTGAAGTCGTTATCCCTGACTGCTTCGACCAAGTCCTCCCGGCCGAGGAGGAACCCGCCTGCATTAGGTCCGTGAAAGTACTTGGCGCTGAAGCAGACGAGATCGGCGCCCGCCGTCATGAAGCTGGAGATCAGCTCGGTCGGATAGCTGAGGTATGCGGCGTCTACCACGACGGGGATGCCGACCTTGCCGGCGACTTCGGCTACGTCGGCAAGGGGGAGTGATCCGTCGGCCCCGTCGAGATGGGCGGGGTGAAGGATCGCGGCGACCGAGCCGTCCAGCGCATCGGCGAGCTCCTTCGCCGAGGTGTGACCCTCGGAGCCGACCTCGATCAGCTTTGCGCCGGCCAGCAACGCGCAACGTGCGTATTTGTACCGGTGTCCCCGCTGCATCACCAGGCCTCGCGCGGCCCCCGATACCTCGGGCAGGCGTTCGCCGAGGTCGCCGTTCCGCCCGGCGATGCAAGCCGCGACCCCTAGCGCTATGGCTGCGGATGCGCCGGGGACGATGCGCGCGGCGGGGGCCTCGCACAGCTCGGCGATGCGGCTGCCGCTTGCGTCCAGGAGCTCCGGGATGCGGACCCATGACGCGTTCACGGCTGCCAGTCGAGACCAGATCTCAGGAGCCAGGCAGGCCCCTCCGAGGTCCGTGTAGATGCCTGCCGCATTGATGACCGGCTTGGTTCCGAGACGCTCGTACGGGTTGAGCAAGGTGGTGGGCTGGGTGTCCATCTCTCTCCTTTGAGTTGGCAAATCGCGGGTCGAGCATATCGTCCGATAATCCGAAAATCCATTTGTCGGTTAATCTTGTACGCATCAGAGCAGGACTTGACGCTCGTCACCACCGTGATATCGTCCGACAATCCGATGATCTGGTGAACTATGCGTTGTCGGCTTGGGTCGGGAAAACCCGTGCCGCACGTACGGAGGAGGTTTGGAGATGCAAGGAGCCCCCAATTACTTCGGTCGGCGTATCGCGACCCTGCTCTCGTTTCTTGCCTTGCTGGCAGGCGCGGCGGTTTTGCTCAGCGCCTGCGGAAGCTCGGCAGGCGGGGGCGGTACGTCGACTGCTTCCGGCGCCAACATCACCCCGCCCGGGAGCCTTTCGAGCGCGGGGACGTTGACCATCTGCTCGGACATGACCTTCCCGCCGGAGGAGTTCATGGAAGGGACCAAGCCGGTGGGGGTCGACATCGAAATCGGCGAAGGGATCGCGGAAGAAATGGGCGTGCAAGCCCATTTCATGCAGGTCGGCTTCGAAGGGATCATCGCCGCGCTGCTGGGCAAGAAATGCGACATCGCGATGAGCAGCTTCAGCATCACTCCGGAAAGGGCCCAACAGGTCGATTACGTCCCCTACCAGGAAAACGGCCAGGCGATCCTGGTGCCAAAAGGAAATCCCGAAGGGATCAAGAGCGTCGCCGATCTCGCCGGACATAACGTGGCGGTGCAGGTTGGAACCTCCGACGCGGCGACGCTCGAAGAATTCAACGAAAAAGCAGGCGGCGGACCCAAGATCAACATCCAGTTCTTCCCCAAGGACTCGGACGCCGCCGCCGCGCTCGATACCGGACGGGTCGAGGCCTATTACTCCGACGGGCCGCCGGTCGCCTATTACGCCGCCAACAACCCCGGGGCGTTCACCATCGCCACGAGCTCGATCAAGTTGTACCCGTGGGGCATCGCGTTGCGCAAGAACGAACCGGAAATGAAAAAGGCACTGACTGAAGCGGTGTCGGCGCTCTACGAATCGGGCACGATCGCGAAGGTCTTCGAAAAGTGGAACGTCACTGAAGTCTCGAAGCCGATCAACCCCTGATCGCCGCTGCCGATCATGTCACTGCACCTCACCTTCACCAATTTGGCAAGCGTCGACTGGAGCTTGCTCCTGCACCGGATCTTCAGCCCCGAAGCGCCGTTTCTGCGTGCCCTCTGGACGACGGTCTACATCTCCGTGATCGCACAGGCTCTGGGGGTGGTCCTCGGGACCACCTCGGCGCTCGCCGGCCTCTCGAGACGGCGGGCCGTCCGCCTCATCAACCAGATCTACGTCCTGGTCATTCGCGGGACTCCGGTCATCGTCCAGATCTTCTTCATGTACTTCGGGGTCAACTTGCTCTTCGGCTTCAACGTGATCCCCAACGAAATCAGCCTCGTCGGCCTCGTCGTCCCGGGAGCGGTCATCGCCGGCACCCTGGCGCTGGCGATCAACGAGGGGGCCTACATGAGCGAGATCGTCCGTGCCGGCATCGAGTCCGTCGACGAAGGCCAGCTCGAATCGGCACGCGCCATCGGCATGCCACGACGACTGGCGATGCGGCGGATCGTGCTCCCGCAGGCGGCCCGCAACATCATCCCGCCGCTCGGCAACGAGTTCAACAACATGATCAAGACGTCATCGCTGGTGTCGTTCATCGGTGTCTACGAGCTGTTCCAAGACGCAGCCGTCCACTACTCGGCGACCTTCAAGCCGGTTGAGTATTTCGCTGCCGTATCGGTGTGGTACCTCCTGTTGACCACGATCTGGAGCGCCATCCAGAGCTACATAGAGTGGAGGCTCAGCATCAGCGACAAGACCAGGCGCGCGGGTGCCTACCAAAGCTTCAGTGAATGGCGGGCCCGTCGTAAGAACGAGACCGTGTTGCCCGTCGATCAGGTGCACGCATGAACCTTCTCGATCGGCGGTCGCGCAAGGGCCCGAAGGTGAAAGGTGAAACCGCTCCGCGAGCCATCGCCGGGCCGGTCGTCGAGGCACTCGACATCTGGAAGTCGTTCGGCAGCACGGCCGTCCTTTGCGGAGTGTCGCTCTCCGTCGACTCAGGGCAGGTCGTCTGCGTCATCGGACCGTCCGGCTCCGGCAAGACGACGCTCCTGCGCTGTCTGAATCACCTCGAGACCGTGGACAAGGGCTCCGTCCGAGTCAACGGGGAGCTCGTCGGATATCACGAGCGTGCGAGCGGCCAGCTCGTCTCCGACAGCGAGAGCGAGACGGCCCGCAAGCGCCGCCACATCGGGTTCGTGTTTCAGCGCTTCAACCTGTGGCCGCATCTGACCGCGCTCCGCAACGTGATCGAGGCACCCGTACATGTCCTCGGCAGGCCGGTGGCCGAGGCCGAAGCGGAGGCACGCGCCCTGCTCGAGCGAGTCGGGCTGGGAGACAAGTGTGGGAACTATCCGGCGACGCTGTCCGGTGGACAACAGCAGCGCGTCGCGATCGCCAGGGCCTTGGCCATGCGCCCGGCGGTGATGCTGTTCGACGAGGCGACCAGTGCCCTTGACCCAGAGACCGTAGGTGAGGTGTTGAAAGTGATGCGTGAGTTGGCTGAGTCTGGAATGACGATGGTATGTGTTACCCATGAGATGGGGTTTGCGAGGGAAGTCGCCGATCGTGTCGTCATGGTGGATGAAGGTCGGATCGTCGAGGACGCCGACCCGCGGCAGTTCTTCGAGCGGCCGGCAAGCGAGCGGAGCAGACGATTTTTGTCTGCCCTTCACTGAGGTGTGGGCATGATGTCTGAGTCACCGAATGCTCTGCGATACGGTCCTCCGGACGCCTCGTTGGCTCCTCGCTACACGGGGATCAGGACGTTCGCCAGGTGCCCATACGTGACGGATCTATCTGGAGTGGACGTCGGCATCGTCGGCGTGCCGTTCGACACCGCCACCAGCTTCAGGCCCGGAGCTCGCTTCGGACCGGAAGGCATCCGCGCTTCGTCGGCACTGATCCGACCGTGGCATCCGCAGCTGTCAGTCGACGTCTTCGCCGGCCGATCGGTGGTCGACAGCGGGGACATCGCGATCACGCCGGGGAACGCGGAGCGAACCCTCGAGCAGGTGTCGACCGGAGTCGGTCGACTGCTGCGGGCCGGCGTCACCCCGATCGTCCTCGGCGGAGATCACTCGATCGTGCTGGGCGAGCTGAGGGCCCATGCCGAGCAGCACGGCCCGGTTCCCTTGGTCTTGCTCGACGCCCATGCCGACATCTGGGACAGCTATTACGGGGAGCGATATTTCCACGGCACTCCGTTTCGTCGGGCGTGCGAGGAGGGCCTGATCGACGCCGAGCGATCCGTGCTCGCCGGCATGCGCGGACCGCTCTACGCCGCGAGCGACCTCGCCGATGCCGAGGCCCTCGGCTTCGACCTGATCCCGGGCCCCGAATTGGAAGGGATGGCGCCCGCCGAGTACGCCGACAGGGTCAAGGGCCGCCTGCGAGGGGCGCCGGCGTTTTTCTCGTTCGACATCGACGTCATCGATCCGGCTTTTGCACCGGGCACCGGGACGCCGGAGGTCGCCGGGTTGACGCCGCCCCACGCATTGGGGCTGGTCAGGTCCCTTGCCGGGATCGAGTTCCTCGGCTACGACCTCGTGGAGGTGTCCCCGGCCTACGACACGGCGGGCCAGGTCACGTCTCTGCTGGCGGCGAACGTCATCTTCGAGTTCCTCGCCCTGCATGCTCTGCGGGCCAGTGAACGTGACGAGGCGCCTTGAAAGGAACCAGGCGAGACACCCGGAAGTCAACGATCTCGGCCACATTTAGATCAAAGATTTCTACCTATAATCGTTCGGCTTTTCGACCTTCCTACACTTCGTGGTGCCCACGGTGACCCAGCGAACCCATTCCGGAGATGACACGTTCAAACGCGCGAGTAGCGCGGAGCAGCTGGCGGAGGCCTTGAGGACCGCCCTCTACTCAGGGGAGCTGCCACCCGGCTCGGGACTGCGCGATTCGCAGCTGGCCGAACGCTTCTCCGTGTCCAGGGGAACCGTACGCGAAGCAATTCAGATCCTGGCCGCCGAGGGCTTGGTCGATCGGCCCCTGCATCGCACTCCGCAGGTTCGCCGCCTGACCGGCGACGATGTCGACGACATCTACCATGCCAGGCAGATCCTCGAACTGGACGCGGTACGCGTGGTGGCCGAGCGAGACAGCGAGGTCGAGTTCGGAATTCTGACCGCGGCAGCGACGCGCTTTCAGCGCGCGGTCGGCGATCAGAGTGGCATCCAGGTGGTCGAAGCCGACGCCGACTTTCACGCCGGCCTGGTCTCGTTCCTCGGGACCCCACGCCTGCTGTCCTGCTTCGAAGCCTGCTTCGGGGAGCTTCGCTTGGCGCTCTCCGCGGTCGACCGCATCTACTCTGACCTCGACGAGCAACGCGAGTGGCACATCCGCTTCGTCGGCCTGCTGGAAGCTCTCCACCACAATCCCACCCCAGCCCACCTGGAGCTGGTCACCGACACCTTGACGGAGCACCTCGAAAGTGCGCGGAAGATGGTGGGTCAGATACTCGCCGAGGCCGAACCCGGTTAGGCTCGGCCGATGAAGGTGACGATGCTCGACGGGGGAGCGTTCACCTCGGCGGCGGGGATCTGGCGGCGGGGGGAGAGCCTTGGACGGCAGGTGCGGTTCCCGATCCCCGTCTACCTGATCGAGGTGGGTGAGGAGCGGATCCTGGTCGACACGGGGCTGCATCCGGGCGCGGCGACGGATGCCGAGGCGCACTACGAGGGGGCGGAGAACATGGGGAACTTCCGCCTCGAGCAGGAGGTCGGGATCGCCGCGCAGGTCGACCTCGAGACCGTGACCAGGGTGGTGATGACCCACCTGCACTTCGACCACGCCGGCGGCCTTGAGCTGCTGCCCGCGGCGGTGCCGGTCTACCTCCAGCGGCGCGAGTGGGAGGGGGGTCGGGACGCCGAGGCGATCGCCAGGAACTTCTACCTGCCGCGCGACTACGAGGGGATCGTCGACCAGGTGGTCCTGGTCGACGGCGATCACGATCTGCTCGGCGACGGGACGGTCGAGCTGCTGCTCACTCCCGGCCACACGCCGGGGCACCAGTCGGTGAGGGTCGGCGAGCGCTTCGTGATCGGCGGTGACGTGACCCATTTCGCCGCCGGCTTCGACGACCACCGGTTTCCTATCTTCGGCGACGACCTCGATGCCCAGCTCGGCTCCGCCGAACACCTCCGCGCGCTCCGCGACGCCGGCGCCGAGGTCTGCCCGGGCCACGACCCCGACGTCTTGGCGCCCGGCGTCGTGTTCGCCGGCTAGATCGACCTCCTCTACGGTTTGGGCCGATGAGGCTTGGGGTCGCCAAGGCGCTGGTCGGCGGTGAGTTGGTCGACGGCGACGTCGAGGTGGTCGACGGCCGCGTCGCCGCGGTCGGCATCGGGGCGCCGGGCGGACCGAAGATCGCCGCGCCGGGATTCGTCGACCTGCAGGTGAACGGCTACGCGGGGGTCGACTTCTCGGCACCGGGGGAGGATGGATACGCGAGGGCCGGCACCGCGCTTCTACGCGACGGTGTCACCGCGTTCCAGCCGACGCTCGTCAGCGCGCCGGTGGTGGAGATGGTCGCGGCGCTGGCGACTGTGTGCGAGGTCGAGGTGGGGCCGCGGATCATCGGTGCGCACCTGGAGGGGCCGTTTCTGTCGCCCGCATGGCCCGGTGCGCACGAGGTGGAGGCGCTGCGCCCGCCGGACCTGGGGACGCTCGAGCGGTTGCTCGATGCCGGTCCGGTCAGCCAGGTGACGCTCGCGCCGGAGCTTCCGGGCGCGCTCGAGCTGATCGAGGCGCTCCTCGCACGCGGGGTCGTCGCCTCCTGTGGCCACACCGACGCCGATGCGACCGCTGCCCACGCGGCCTTCGACCGCGGCGCCACCGCGGTCACCCATCTCTTCAACGCGATGCGCCGACCCGCCTCGCGCGACCCTGGAATCGCCTACGCGGCGCTCGGGCGCGAGGATGTCTTCATCACTCTGATCGCCGACCGGCACCACCTCGCCGACGACACCGTCCGCATCGCCGCGCGCGCCGCCGGCGATCGCTTGGTCCTGGTCAGCGACGCGGTTGCCGCCGCGGCCGCACCCGACGGTGAGTACACGCTCGGCGGCACCGTCGCGATCCGCTCCGCCGCCGGGGTCGTCCGCGACGATGGCCGCGCACTCGCCGGCTCGACCCTGACGATGGCGGGCGCGGTGCGCAACCTCCACGCGCTCGGGATCCCGCTCGCGACCGCGCTCCGCGCCGCCACCGAAGCGCCCGCCCGCATGGCGCGCCGACCGGATCTCGGCCGGCTCGAGCCCGGCTCCCGCGCCGACTTGATCGTCTTCGACGACTCGCTCGAGCTCAGCGAGGTCCTGCTCGCGGGCGCGCTGCGGTCCTGACGTCGCACCGTCCGCCGATCGCTCGACACCTCGCTAATTGGCCGGCCGGCCGGCATGATGGGCACGTGCATTACTTTCCGCCGGGGGAATCGATGGCGCGGCGCGTCCACGGGGAGCGGTCGGTGGGGCTGCTCTACGGGCAGCGGGCGCTCTTGATCGGGGCGCTCGAACCGCTCACCTATACCGGCACGATGCTGAGCACGAAGGCAGGCGACCGGCCGTTCGAGCGGTTGGTGCGGACGGCGAAGGCGCAGGAGACGATCTTCCTCGGCACCAAGGCGGAGGCCGACCGGATCCTCGCCCGCGTGCACAACCAGCACCTGCGGGTGAAGGGGGAGCTGAGCGAAGGCGCGGGGGCGCACGCGGCCGGCGCGGCCTACTCGGCCTTCGATCCCGAGCTGATGCTGTGGACGCTGGCGGTGATCGCCGATTCGGGTCGGGCGATGTACGAGACGATGGTACGGCCGCTCTCGCCCGCCGAGCGGGAGGCGCTGTGGCAGGACTACCTGCGCTTCGGCGAGCTCTTCGGCATGCCGCGCGAGGCGGCGCCCGCAACCTACCCCGAGTTCGCCGCCTGGTTCGCGGGCAAGCTTGCCTCGCGGGACCTGCACGCGACCCGGCACGCGCTCGAGTTCGCCCCGGTGGTCGCCTTCGAGCAGCCGGTGCCGGCCGGCGCCCGCCTCAACCTGGCGACCCAGAACCTCGTCATCAAGGGCACCCTGCCGTCGCGCGTCCGCGAGATCTTCGGCATCCCCTGGAGCGCCGGGCGGGAGCGGGCCTTCCGCTCGATCGCCGCCGCCCATCGGGCCGCCCATCACGCGATGCCGCGCAAGGTGCGGCGCGGGCGCAACGACGCCTTTTTCGACGTCGTCGCCAGCGGCGAGCGCCTCCGCGGCGGCACCCCGACGCCCGAGCTGGGCGCCGGGCTCTCCTGAGCGCCGACGCTGGTCACCACGCGCCGCCGCGGGGAAGGGCCCGGCGCCGCTTGGCGCCCTTCGACTACCGTTCGGCGGAATGGCCGACGACGCCCGCCGCCCGATCCTGATCGCCTACGACGGCTCCGACTGCGCCGATGTCGCGATCGACAAGGTGGCGGAGGAGTTCGGGCCGCGCAAGGCGATAGTGCTGGTCGTCTCCGAGGGCCTCGACCGGGTGCCCTTCTTCGGCACCGCCGGGGTGCCGGTCGAGCCGGAGACGATGGAACTGTTGGCCGACTCGGCGCAGAAAGGGGCCGCGGCGATCGCCGATAAAGGCGCCGGACGGGCGCGCGCCGCGGGCCTCGACGCAAGCACCGCGGTCGCCGAAGGCGGGCCGATCTGGAGCGCGATCGTCGACGCCGCTGAGGAGTACGACGCGGCGGTGATCGCGCTCGGCTCGCGCGGCCTCTCCGGGGTCAAGCACGCGCTGCTCGGCAGCGTCTCCGGCGCCGTCGCGCACCACAGCAAGCGCAGCATCTTCATCGCCCACGGCTCCTAGACCGGGTCGGCGATCGCCGGGGCCCAGCCGATCGCCGGGGCGACGCCGGTGGCGATGTTGCGTAGGAGCTCGGCGTTGTACTCGACCCCGAGCTGGTTGGGGACCGTCATCAGGACGGTGTCGGCGAGCGCTACCGCGGCGTCTTCGGCGAGCTCGACGGCGATCCGGTCGGGCTCGCCCGCGTAGGTCTTGCCGAAGCGGGCGATGCCGCCGTCGAGGTAGCCGGTGGTGTCGCCGCCGCCCACCTCGCGGCCGAAGAAGGCGTGGTCGAGGTCGCTGACGATCGGCATCACGCTGCGGCTGACCGAGATCCGCGGTCGGCGCTCCCAGCCCGCCTTCTCCCACGCCTCCAGGTACATCTGGATCTGCTGCGCCTGCAGCTGGTCGAAGGGCACGCCGGTGTCCTCGGTGAGCAGGGTCGAGCTCATCAGGTTCATCCCCTGCTCGGCCGTCCAGACGGCCGTGGCGCGGGTGCCGGCGCCCCACCAGATCCGCTCCGGCAGGCCCTCGGAGCGCGGCTGAATCGCGAGGCGACCGCCGCCGCCCATCGCCGGGTCGGCCTGAACGACCGGGGCGCCCGCGATCGCGGCGCGGAAGAGCTCGGTGTGGCGACGGGCGAGGTCGGCGTCGGTCTCGCCCTCGGCGGGCAGGTGGCCGAAGGCCCGCGAGCCGTGCAGCGCCGGCTCCGGCGAGCCGCGGCTGATCCCGAGCTGCAGCCGGCCGCCGCCGAGGAGGTCGGCGGCGCCCGCCTCCTCGGCCATGTAGAGGGGGTTCTCGTAGCGCATGTCGATCACCCCGGTGCCGATCTCGAGCCGCTTCGTGGCGGTGCCGATCGCGGCGAGCAGCGGGAACGGCGAGGAGAGCTGGCGCTGGAAGTGGTGGACGCGGACGTAGGCGCCGTCGATGCCGATCTCCTCGGCGGCGACCGCGAGCTCGACCGTCTGGCGCAGCGCCTCGGCGGCGGTCGGCGTCTGCGAGCCGGGCGCGTTCGACCAGTGGCCGAAGCTGAGGAAGCCGATGCGCTTGCGGTGTCCGCTGCCGCTGGTGTCGCCGTCGCTCACCGGCAAATCGTCGCAGGCGGCGATCGTCGGCTGCCGAGGCGCGGCAGCAGCGCCGCGGGGGAGGCGGCCCCCAGCGCGCCCTCCCAGAGTCCGGTCGCGTAGGCGGCGTCGTCGAGCAGGCGGAGCGCCGCGGCGCGCGGGTCGAGGGCGCTCAGGCCCGGTTCGGCCCGGCCCGCGGTCGCGGCCAGCGAGTCGGTGGCGAGCGCGATGCAGGCGAGGCGGCGGGGGCGGCCGCCGATGGCGAGGGCGGCGACGGTGAGCGGCAGCCACTCGCGGCGCAGGGCGCAGGCGAGGCGGAGCGAGGCCGTCGCCTGGCCGCGGAGGGCGATCGCGGCGAGGGCCCGGCGCGAGGCGGGGTTCTCCGAGCGCCACGTGGCGCGCCAGGCCCCCAGCCCGAGCGCCGCCACGGCGGGGAGCGGGCCGCGAGGCGCCGCCGCCCAGGTCAGGTAAGTGGCGGCGCTCGCCCGCAGCGGCGTCACCGCGCCGGGATGGCGCGCCTCGAGGCCGGCCGCCGAGTTGCCGTAGCCGCGGCGCTGGGCGGCCATCGCGGCGAGGGTCGGGCGGGGCTCGTGCGCGATCTCGGCCCACGGCGGCAACGCGGCCCCGTTGGCGGCCGCGGTAGAGCGGCTGCGCTACGAGGGCCGCGACGTCCTCGCCTGGTCCCCCGCTTTGGCGGCGATGCCCACGCCGGCCGCACCGAGACCTCGCTGATGCTCGCGCTCGCCGAGGAACGCCTGCGCGGTCGTCCCAACCCACCGACCCCCGAGCGCGGTCGTCTTGACCCATATAGCGCCGGTTAAGTCGACCGCCGAGCGGTGGGCGCCGGAAAGGACGACCGCGGTGGGGGATGCGGTTGCGACCGAGGGCAATACCGCGCCGTTGTCGGAGCTGATCGGACGGCTGCGGCGCGAAGGCGTGCGGGCGGTGTCGCCGAACGGGGTGCTCGGTGATCCGAGCGGCGCCTCGGCCGCCGCGGGCGAGGCCCTGCTCGCCGCCGCGGTCGAGGACCTCTGCGCCACGGTTCGTGCCTGGGCTCCGACAGGGGCCGCCGCCTGAGCCGGGTCGCGATCGTCACCGGGCAGGCCGCGGGATCGGGGCGGCGACGGTGGCGGCGCTCGCCGCGGACGGATGGAGCGTGCTCGCCGTCGACCGCGGCGCCGACGACCCCCGCTTGCCCTACGCGCTCGCCGCGCCGGAGGAGCTCGATGCCGTGGTCGCCGCGGCGAACGACGCGGCGCGGGAACGCGACCGCGGCGCGACTCCCGACGCCGGCGACGTCGCCTTGCTCGACGAAGGGGCTCGGGAGGATCCCGGCCGCGCCGCTTCCGCTGACGAAGTGGACGCCGGCGACCGGGTGTGGGCGGCGATCGCCGACGCCGCCGACGCGGGAGCGATGGCCGGCGTCGTCGCCACGGCCGAGGAGTGGGGGGAGCTCGAGGCGATCGTCGCCAACGCCGGCGTGAATCGCCGGCGGCGGGCCGGCCTGGGAGCTCGATCCGGCGGCCGAGGACGCGGTCCTCGACGTCTGCCTGCGCGGGACGATGGTCGCGGCGCGGGTCGGCATCCCGGCGCTACTCCGGCGGCCGCGCCTCGGTCGCTTCCTCGTCACCGCCTCGGCCGCGAGCCTGCGCGGCCTGCCCGGCCTCGCCGCCTACTGCGCCGCCAAGGCCGGGGTTGCGGGCTTCGTCGCCGCCCTGGCGGTCGACCTGCGCGGCACCGGCATCACCGCCAACGCGGTAGCGCCCGGCTCGACCGACACCGCGATCCTCGCCGAGAGCGCTCGCATCTACGGGCTCGACGGCGCCCCCGAGTTCGCCGCCCAGCAGCCGATCGAGCGCCTGATCGACCCCGCCGAGGTCGCCGCCCTGATCGCCTGGCTCTGCGGTCCCGCCGGTGCCGCGGTGACCGGGGCGACGCTGCCGGTCGACGGCGGCCTCTCGATCTGAGGCAGAGCCGCCTCCGTCCATCGCGATGTGAAAGCCTGAGCGCTCGATGCCCGCGGAGCGCTCACTCCCCACCCCCGAGGCCGAGGAGATCGTCGGTCTCGCGCGCTCGGTCGCGCAGGAGCAGCTGGCCCCCCGTGCCGCCGCGGCCGAGGAGGACGCGGCCTTCCCCCGCGACGTCTTCCGCACCCTCGGCGGGCTCGGCTTCCTCGGCATGCCCTATCCGGAGGAGCTCGGCGGCGCGGGCCAGCCCTACGAGGTCTACCTGCAGGCGCTGGAGGAGATCGCCGCCGCCTGGGCCTCGGTCGGCGTCGGTCTCTCGGTGCACGTGATGTCCTGCTATCCGCTGGCGACCTTCGGCACCGCCGACCAGCAGGGGAGATGGCTGGAGGAGATGCTGGCGGGCGAGCTGCTCGGCGGCTACTGCCTCTCGGAGGCCGACGCCGGATCGGACCCGGCGGCGATGCGGACCAGGGCGACATCGATCGCGGGCGGCGCCCCAGGATGGCGGGTCGGCGGCTCCAAGGCCTGGGTCACCCACGGCGGCGAGGCCGACTTCTACACGCTCTTCGCCCGCACCTCCGAGGAGCGCTCGCGGGGGATCTCCTGCTTCCTCGTCCCCGGCAACGCCCCCGGCCTCTCGACCCAGGCGCCGGAGCGGAAGATGGGCCTCGCCGGCTCGACCACCGCGACGCTCGACTACGAGGGGGTCCGGCTGGAGGCCGACCGCCTGATCGGCGGCGAGGGTGCCGGCCTCGCGATCGCCCTGCAGGCGCTCGACTCGGGGCGCCTCGGGATCGCCGCCGTCGCCACCGGCCTCGCCCAGGGCTCACTCGACGTGGCCGTCGCCTATGCCAAGGAGCGCGAGACCTTCGGCAGGCCGATCATCGAGCACCAGGGGCTCGGCTTCCTGCTCGCCGACATGGCCGCCGCGGTGGAGTCGGCGCGCGCGGTCACCCTGGAGGCGGCGCGCCGGCGTGACCGCGGCCTGCCTTTCGCCCGCCAGGCCTCGATCGCCAAGCTCGTGGCGACCGACGCGGCGATGAAGGTGACCACCGACGCGGTCCAGGTCCTCGGCGGCTTCGGCTACACGAAGGAGTTCCCGGTCGAGCGCCACATGCGCGAGGCGAAGGTGATGCAGATCTTCGAGGGGACCAACCAGATCCAGCGCCTGGTGATCGCCAGGCACCTTGCCCGACAGGGCGGATAGGGGGTAGGGCGAGCGATGCAGATCGACGGTTCGGTGGCCGCGGTGTTCGGTGGTGCCTCGGGCCTCGGCGAGGCGACCGCGCGGCGGCTCGCCGCGGGCGGCGCCAAGGTGCTGATCGCCGACCTGGCCGGGGAGCGCGCCGCTGCGGTGGCGGCGGAGATCGGCGGCGCCCACGTCGCCTGTGACGTCGCCGACCCGGGCTCGGTCGAGGACGCGATCGGCGCCGCCGCCGAGCTCGGGCCGCTGCGGATCGCCGTCGACTGCGCCGGGATCGCGACCCCGACCAAGCTGGTCCGCAAGGGCGCGGCGACGCCGCTCGAGGACTTCGCCAAGGTCATCGCCGTCAACCTGCTGGGGACGATCAACGTGCTGCGCTGCGCCGCCGCGGCGATGGTCGCGGGCGAGCCGGTGCCCGACGGCGACCGCGGCGTCTGCGTCCTCACCGCCTCGATCGCGGCCTTCGAGGGCCAGGTCGGCCAGGTCGCCTACGCCGCCTCGAAGGCGGGCGTCGCCGGGCTCACCCTGCCGGTCGCCCGTGAGCTCGCCGGGGAGGCGGTGCGCGTGGTGGCGATCGCGCCTGGCCTCTTCGACACGCCGATGATGGCGGGCCTGCCGCCGGTCGCCCGCGACTCGCTCGCCGGCACCGTCCCCTACCCGGCGCGGCTCGGCGACCCGGCCGAGTACGCGGCGCTGGTCGAGCACATCGTCCTCAACACGATGATCAACGGCGAGACGATCCGCCTCGACGGGGCGCTGCGGATGGCGCCGCGGTAGGGAGGGCCTGTCCCGGGGGGCGCGCCCGGCGCGCTACTTCGATTCGTTGCGCGCGATGGCGTTCCGGATCAGCTCCTTGAACGCCTCCGGGTCGAGCTCGTCGCCCTCGTGGATGTCGATCGCCCGCCGCGTGTTGCCGCCGAAGCCGGAGTTGAAGAGGCCGTCGGGATCGTCCAGCGACGCGCCCTTGGGGAAGGTGAGCTTGATGTATTGCTTGTAGCTCTCGCCGGTGCAGATGATGCCTCCCTGCTCCCAGGTCGGGACGCCGCGCCATTTCCAGTCCTCGTGGACCTCGGGGGCCGCAGCTTTGATCAGCGCCCGGACGTTGGCGAGCGCCTCGCCGCGCCAATCGCCCAGCTCGGCGATCCGCTCGTCGATCAACTTCGAAGGTGAGTCGGCCATCGGTGCGATCCTATAGCGGGTGAGCGACCACTTCCGCCACGTTCTCTCGCACGTGCCAACCGGGGTCGCGGTGATCGCCGGGATCGGTGGGGACGGCCCGGCGGGGTTGGCGGTCGGCAGCTTCACCTCGATCTCCCTCGACCCACCGCTGGTCGGCTTCTTCTGCGATCGCGGCTCGACCAGCTGGCCGCCGATCCGCGAGAGCGGCGGCTTCTGCGCCAACGTCCTCGCCGCCGGGCAGGGGGAGCTCGCGGCCCACTTCGCCCACAAGGGCGGAAGCAAGTTCGACGGCCTCGAGTGGGAGCCGGCGCCGTTCACCGGCTCGCCGGTGCTCGAGGGCACCCTCGCCTGGCTCGACTGTCGGCTCGAGCGCGAAGTGGAGCTCGGCGACCACAGCCTCGTCGTCGGCACGCCGCTCGAGCTCGTGGTCAGCGGCGAGGGCAGCCCGCTCGTCTTCTTCCGCGGCGACTACCGGGGCTGACCGAGTCGCTCAGGTGATCGTGACGCCGCCGTCGACGATCACGGTCGCGCCGGTCATGTAGCCGGACGCGGGGGCGGCGAGGAAGACCGCGGTGGCGGCGAGCTCCTCCGGTTTCCCGGGCCGGCCGATCAGCACCCGCTGCTCCATCATCTTCTCGAGGTAGCCCGGCGGGTACTCGTCGGTCATCTCGGTGGGGAAGAAGCCGGGGCAGATCGCGTTGACGCGGATCCCCTTGCGACCCGTCCACTGCTGGGCGAGGTCGCGGGTCATGCCGAGTAGCGCCGCCTTGCTGGCCGAGTAGGCGGCCTGGGGGAGGCCCGCAGTGGTCAGGCCGATGATGCTGGAGACGTTGATGATGCTGCCGCCATGCTCCATCCGTCGCGCGCACGCCGTCGCCATCTGGAAGCAGCCGGTGAGGTTGACGTCGATGACGCGGGTGAATTCCTCCGGCGTCTCGCGGGTGGCGGGGACCGCGGTGCCGATCCCGGCGTTGTTCAGCAGCACGTCGATGCGGCCGAGCTCCTCGATCGCGCTCTGGGCGAGGTGCTCGCAGGCGTTCGGATCGGTGACGTCGGTGGCGACGGCGACCGCCCGCCGTCCCAACGCTTCGACCGCGCGGGCGGTGTCGGCGAGCGGCTCGACCCGCCGCGCCCCGAGCACCAGGTCGGCCCCGGCCCGCGCCAGCGCGATGGCGGCGGCGACGCCCAGCCCCGAGGAGGCGCCGGTGACGATCGCCACCTTGCCGTCGAGGCGGAAGAGATCTGCTGGGTCCTCGGGCGCGATCGCGTCACCCTACTGTTGAATACCCGCCGGTGGCGGCGGGGCTGGTGATCTTCGATTGCGACGGCGTGCTGGTCGACAGCGACCGCATCGCGCTGCGGATCCAGGCTGAGCGGATCACCGCGCTCGGCCTGCCCACCACCTACGAGGACTGCGTGCGCGACTTCCTTGGGCTGGGGATGCCGGGGACGCTGCGTATTATCGAAGAGCGGCTCGGCGAGCCGCTGCCTGTGGGCTGGGCCGAGGGGCTCGACGGGGCGGTCCGGGACGCCTTCGAGCGCGAGCTGACCCCGGTCGAGGGGGTCGTCGCGGCGCTCGATCAGATCGAGCTGCCGACCTGCATCGCCTCCAGCGGCAGCCAGGAGAAGATGCGGTTCACGCTCGGGCTCACCGGCCTGCACGAGCGCTTCGGGGGTCGGATTTTCTCCGCCGAGGAAGTCGAGCGAGGCAAGCCCGCCCCCGATCTCTTCCTGCACGCCGCGGCGCGAATCGGCGTCTCGCCGGAGCGCTGCGTCGCGGTCGAGGACAGCTCCTTCGGGGTCGCGGGCGCGGTCGCGGCCGGGATGACCACGCTTGGCTACGCGCCGGAGGGCCGCGGCGAGGTGCTGGCCCAGGCGGGTGCGACGGTGTTCGGGGCGATGGGTGACCTGCCGGGACTCATTCGCTCGGCGCGAAGCTCGCCAGGTCCATCCCGTAGACCGGGCTGACCACGAGCTTCTTCGCATCGATCTTGTCGGAAACGAAGTTACTCAGGGTAAGCGAGCCGAACGGCGCCCACGGCGCCTGTTTCATCACCTCGCGGTCGAGCCGTGCGTAGGCGGCTTCCTGGCGCGGCCCGAGCGGTTCGGTGTCGAGCTTGGCGATCTGCCGGTTGATCGCCGGGTCGTCGAAGCGCGAGTAGTTCGAGTTGGCGGTCGGGGTGATGCTTTCGCCAGAAAGCTGCGGCTGGAAGTAGTCGTTCGGGTGCGGATAGTCGAGGTACCAGTTGGCCCAGCCGGTGTCGAGTTCGGGCGTCGATTCGTTGCCGATCACGGTCGTGTAGTTGGTCTGCGGGATCACCTTCAGCGTCGGCTGGAAGCCGAGTTCGCGCAGCACGCCTTCGTAGTACTCGCCCGCCTGCTTGTTTGGCGCGTAGTCGTCGGTCCAGACCGTCACCTTGCGCCGGCGCGGGTCGGCGGCGGCGATCAGCCGGCGCGCCTTCGCCATGTCGTGCGGGTAGGGATGAAAGGTGCGGTGGCCGGGCATCGCGGCCGGCAGCACCTGCTGGTTGGCGTGCATCTGCCCGGCGTAGATCCGTTCCAGCGCCGCCGGGTCGATCGCGTAGTTGATCGCCCGCCGTACCCGCACGTCGTCGAACGGCGCCTTGTTGACATTCATCCAGAAGTAGTAGACGTCGATCTGTGAGGTGACCAGCAGCTGGCCACCCTGGTGGCCGCGGCTCAGTTCGGCGTAGCGGTCGGGCGGCGGCGGCTCCTCCATCCAGTCGATCCTGCCGTTCTCGACTTCGTTCACCGCGGTCTCCGGATTGGCGATCAGGTGGACGTCGATCGAGTCGAAGTGGCCGGCCGGGATCTGCGGCAGGAGCCGACCGTCGTGGGTCGCCCATTCCGGGTTACGGCGGTATTCCCAGCCGCGGCCGGGCTTCGCGGCGACGATCTCGTAGGGACCGGTGCCGGGCGGCGGGTCGGCGGAGAGGTCTTCGTGCTTGGTGTCGGCGGGCAGCGGTGCGGCGAAGAGCATCGCCAGCTCGTTGGTGAAGGTGCTGCGCGGCTTCACCAGGTGGATGACGATCCGGCCCGTCTTGTCGTCGGCTTCGATCCCGGGGATGCCGCCCTTCTTCGTCTTGCTGAACCGTTCGGCGCCGACGATGTCGGTGTAGAAGGGGGTCGCGGGCGAGTTCATCGCGATCACCCGTTCGATCGTCGCGCCGAAGTCGGAGGCGCGCACCGGCGTGCCGTCGGAGTAGCGCAGGCCCCGGCGTAGGAAGAGCGTGTAGGTGCGCCCGCCATCGGTGATCTGCGGCAGCGCCCTGGCAAGGCCGGGAATCACCTTCGCCCCGGCGGCGCCGTCGGCATGGGCGTAGGTGAGCAGCGGCACGTAGGTCTCCCACATCGCCGACCAGCCTTCGAGCGTGTAGGAGAGCGACGGGTCGAGGTAGTCCGGGAAGCTTGAGTAGGTGATCTCGAGGGTCGAGGGCGACGAAGACGACGTGCCGGAACCGCCCGACCCGCCGCAGCCGGCGATGCCGAGCGCCAGCGCCACCGTCGCGACGAGCGCGCCCACGCCGGTCAGCGACCGTCCGGCGATCCCCGCCCCGGTCCTCTTCGCAGCTCCCACGTCGCCATTCTGATGGCCGGCGGCCACAAGTTCAAAGAATCTTTTGCAACCGCACGCGCGCATGCGCGCGGCTACGCCCGCGGCGGGTCGCCGAGGCGATGCGCGGCGCGCTGCCCGGGGACGCGGAGGAGGCTGAAATCGTCCTCTTCGCCGAGGGCGGCGAGCGCGGACAGGGTGGCAAGGCAGCGACGCATCGCCAGGGATCATGGCAAGCGGGGGGACGGGTGGTCGGTCCCCGGGCGTGGGTGATGGCACGGGGAGGGTTTGGGCCTGAGGTGT
>JAFDWF010000111.1 GCA_018268575.1 Actinomycetota bacterium | reverse complement strand
TCCCAGGCCTTGCGCAGGACCTCGTCGGGCCAGGTGCCGTCCTTGTCGTACTCCCAGGCGACCGGGCGCATCTCTTTCTCGGCGAAGGAGTGCGCGAGCTCTTTCAGGTCTTTCTGTTCGTCGGTCAGGGTGAAATCGACCACCGCGTGACGCTCCTTTTGGTCGTGCTTCGAAGTTTGCGCAGGAGCGCCGGCGGGCGCCCCCGATTGACTGGTCAGTCAACCAACTTGAAGAGTAGCGGATTAGGCTTTGGGTATGGGAGTGGTCCTGGCGGTGTCGGTGGGGATGAAGGCGGCCGCGGTGCTGATCTTCACCGGCGTCGTGGCGCCGCTGATCGGCTTCGGCATCAAGCGGGTCGCGGGTGGCTGGAATTCCTACGGCGGCGGGCCCTTCGCGATCCTCAACGAGCCCCACGGGCGCGGCGGCGCGGCCACCGCGCCGGTCGATCCGGCGATCCAGGCGGCCGAGGTGCGCCAGATGCTGGCGGCGAAGGCGGAGCGGCAAAAGGAACGCGGCGAGCCCGCGCTCGATGTCGAGGCAGAGTCGGCGCGCGTGCTGGCGGCAGCCGCCGAGGGGGCGCCGGCGGGGCATGACGACGAGCTCCGCGCCGAGGTGCGCCAGCTGGTCGTCGCCCGCAACGAACGGCGCCTGCGGGCCGGCCTGGAGCCGCTCGACGTGACGGCCGAGACCGAGCGCCAGCTGGCCGAGCTCAGCGGCTAGGCCGCAGCGCTCGGGCGGCGCGCGAACGCTTTAAGATCGCGCCGATGGCACCCGATCGGGAAGAGAACCTCTACGAGGTCGAGGAGCTGCTGGTCCAGCCCGGCACCTACTTCAACCCGCAGACCGAGGTCGTCGTGATCGTCGACGACTCGGCCTCGATCGATCAGGAGGTCTTCAACCTCGAGGCCTACGAGGGCGCCGAGTGGGTCCGCCTCTCCGACGAGGTCCCGATCGACGAGGACGGCCGCGACCGCGTTCTCGAGGCCTTCCAGACCCACTACCACCCCGGCTCCACCGGCTCGGTGAGCGAGACCGCCCTCGAACAGGGCGATGACGAGCTCGACGAGGACGAGGACGGCCAGGAGCCCGGCCGGGAGGATTAGGGCAGCAGGCGGCCGATCAGGTCGCCGTGTTCGAGGCCGATCGCCCCGTGGGCCAGCGAGGCGGCGAGCAGTACCACAACGGCGACCGCGATCAGCGCGGTGCGCAGCCTGATCGCATGGGTCCGCGCTTCGATCTCCGCGGTCTCCGCTTCGAGCTTGCGGATTTCCGCGTCCTCGAGCGATCTCGATTGCTGAGCTCCTTCTGGCACCTCGTGTCCGCGCGCACATCGACCGCTCCTCCTGCTCGAAGCCGTCGCGTGCGTCTTGGATCACGGGTGCGACAGGGCACCTATCGCGGCGGGTACGGAGCAGGCCGTCCCGCCAGTCGCGCCGTCCCACGGGCGCTATGGATGTTCCCTTTGCCACCTCCACGGGCAGACTGCCCGTGGACTCCGTTCGACCATAACGCGGCCGACCGCGGCGCGCCAGATATTGTTCGGCGCCGTGCTCGAGCCAGGCGACAAGGCGCCCGCGTTCACGCTGCCCGACCAGGACGGGAACGAGGTCAAGCTTTCGGACTTCAAGGGCGAGACCGTCGTCCTCTACTTCTATCCCCGCGCCGAGACATGCGAATTCAAATGAAATAAGATCGAGGCCCATGCTTCGCGCGGTGGGCATCGTCAGGGTCTCCCAACCCAAGGGCCGAAAAGGAGAGAAGTTCGTCTCCCCCAAGGAGCAGCGCGAGGCCATCGTGAGGTTCTGCGCCGACAAAGGTTGGCGGATTACCGACGACGACATCTACGACGAGCTCAAGGTGTCGGGGGACGCGCCACTAGAGGATCGGCCGGGCCTCTCGCGAGCCGTGAGCGCCGTTCTCACCAATGCTGCCGACGTGATCGTCGGCGCCTACAGCGAGCGGCTGTGGTGGAGCCATGAGGTTCGAGCGCAGGTCCTCCGCCTCGTCCAGGAAGCAGGCGGCGAGGTTTGGGCCGTCGATGCGGGCCTTCTCTCGGATGGAACGGCAGCGGAGGACTTCAGCGCCGAGGTGCGGACCTCGGCCGACCGTTTCTCACGTCGTCAGAACGCCGAAAAGTCGCGGAGAGCCGTCGAAGATGCGGTCGCCCGTGGTGTCTGCCCGTTCGCCGACGTTCCGCCCGGTCTCGCCCTCGATGAGGATAACCGCGTCATCCACACCGGCAAACTTCCGATCGCGCTGTCCGCCTTCGAACTCCGCGACGAGGAGGCGACGATCAAGGAGGTTCGGAGGTTCCTCAAAGAACGTGGGATCGACCGCAGCTACCACGGCGTCCAGTCGATGCTCGGAAATCGCCTGTACATCGGTGAGATCCATTTCGGAAGCCTCGTGAACCGAAAAGCGCACAAACCTGCAATCCCTCGGGACCTGTTCAATCGGGTCCAGAAAAAGAAGGCGACGAGGGGGCGCCGCGCTAAGTCCGACCGGCTGTTAGCCCGCCTCGGCGTCCTGCGATGCGGGACGTGTGGAGCGCGCATGGTGGTAGGGACGCAGACCCAGAACGGGCGCTCCTATCCCTTCTATCGCTGCCCCCCGGTTGGCGACTGCGAGCGACGCGTAACGATCGGCGCGGTAATCGCAGAGGATGTGATTGTCGAGGCAACCAAGCGCCGGGCGCACGAGGTGAAGGGCGAAGCATCGGCCAAAGATGATGCGCGGGCCGATGCTGAGGTCGCAGAGCAGGCACAGGCAAATCTCGACGCAGCCATCCGGGCCTTCGGTGGGCTTGAGGACGAGTCGGCCGCGGTGGATCGCCTCGCCGAGTTGGCCCGGGTCCGCGATGAGGCGGTGGCCAAGGCGAATCATTCAAACGACCTGACTTCGGCGCTGACGATTGATGTCGACGACTGGGACGACCTAAGCGTCAGTGGGCGCCGCGCTTTGATCCGAGCGACCATAGAGGAGGCCACCGTCAGTCCGACGGGCAAGGGCGCCGGACGCATCACGGTACACGCCTTCGGTGAGTAGCCGGCGCGCCTCCGCGTCAAGGATCCGGCGCACCTCGGCCCGGACGTGAGTCGGGAGTCCGCCGGTCGCCTGACGCGGCGCAACCGGCAGATCCCGGCAATCGGCCCCGCTCCTTGGTCGTGCTCGGACGCCGCCACGCTTGGCGTTTCGCCGGATCGGGTGTTCGGATCGGACCGCGATCAGCGCACCCGCTCTCTCCCGTTGGGAAACGAACTGATCTGCGCGAGCTCCGCCTCGCCGCAGAAGTGACAGCGGAAAGCGATGTCATAGGTTCGGCGCTCATACCGTGCCCGCTCGGGGTCGGGGTAGGCGATCTCCCGGCAGCGCTGGCAGACCCGCAGCGAGCGGCGGTCGATCTCATCAAGGAAGGTGTCGGGGCCGTTGCGGAGGCGGACGGGGAGCCTCTGGGCCTTCGCGCGCCGCCGCGCCTCCTCCTCGCACCAGGTCAGGTAGGCGCGGCGCAATCGCTCCTGCTCCCCTCTTGCACGATGGTCGGCGGCGGCCCCCACGTCGAGCCCTGACAGATCGCCGCCGCCGAGCAGCTCGCCGGCCTCGATACGGCGGCGCGCCTCGCGCAGCGCCGGGCCGTCGCCGAGGCGCCCGGCGAGGTCAGCGACGTAACCGAGCTGCCGGTCGCCGCAGTGCCCGACCAGCTCCTCGAAGGCGACTCGCTCGTCCTCACCTGGCTCTCGCCCGCCTTCCCAGAGGCGGAGCGGGTCGGCGATCGTCGCACCGAACGCGACCACCGCCCGGCGCTCCGCCTCGTCCATCGGCTCGTCGCGTTCGAGGGTGAGGTCAAGCGCCGTGCCGACGACGGGGTCGAAGCGACCGGTGCCCCAGTGGCTCTTTCCCCAGTGGCGCAGGTGCGAGCGGAGCGCCTCGGGGTCGGAGCGCAGCCGCTCGCGCTCTGCCTCCTCGCGCTGGCGCTCCTCCTCGGCGCGAGCCTGCGCCTCTTCGAACGGCCGCCGCGCCTCCCGCAGCGCCGCCAAGAGGTCGGCCGGACGGTCGCGAACATCGATGCCGAGGAGCCAGTGGCGCTCGGTGGAGCAGCGCTCGGGTGTCCGCGCCCGGTCCGAGGCACAGGTGAGCAGGAGGGCATCGCGGCCGAGCTCCTTCTCCATCGCAGCGAGGAAGGAGCGGGCGCGCTTTCCGGTCGTCGTCAGGAAGAGGAGGGCCGGGCAAAAGCGGTGGCGCTCCCGCCACGCCTCGGCCCGCACGTAGTCGCCATAGCCCGCCGCCTTCTGCTTGAGGCGACGGTGCGGCATCGTCCCCATGTCCAGCTCGAGGAAGGCGAGCAGGGGACCTCCATCGGCGTCGGCGATCTCGATCAGGGCGTCGGGGGCGATCGCCCGCTCGCGTCGCCCTTCCGCGGTGAACGGCTCACGGGCCTCGCCCTCGCGCTCGAAGCGGGCGAGGGCGATCCCCTCCGGCAGGGTGGTCGCCAGTGCGACGTAGACCTCGCTGAGGCCGGCAGCATGGGCGAGAAAGAGCGGGTTGGGCTCGCGGCGCTCGCCGCCACGCGGCGGCGAGCCGCCGACGACAATCGCCTCGCCCCTGCGGGTCGGCCAGAGGTGGAAGGGGGCAGAGCCGCGTTCGCGGTAGGGCCGGCTGCGCCCGGCCAGCCCGTGGTCGGCGAGCCGGGCGCAGCGGTAGCGGAGGGTGCGGGCGGGGACCTCGGGGACGATCGCGGCGAGCTGGTTCTGGGTCAGCACGCGGTGGCGGGAGAGCAGCGCGAGGATGCGCTGGTCGAGGTCGGAGAGCGGCGGGGTCGGCGCGGCCCGTCGTCGGGGGCTCATCGTCCTGCCCCATTCCACGGCGACCCCGTCGCCGTCACGTCGCGGCCGAGCATCGCGAGGCCGAAGGGTGCGGGCTTTCCCGCGGATGGCGCTGCCGAACCAGCGCCGAGGTGTGAGCGGGTGCCGAGGGCGCGTGCGGCACGAGCCGGTGTGCGGCGACTGGCACCGATGAAGAGTCGATCGACCGTGACCGGGACTGCATAGGGTTGGTAGAAGAGTCGGGCGCGGCGCGGACCGCGGGATTCGCAGGCCTGATGCGGAATCCCCGCACCCCGACCTTGCCGTTCGGGTTCGGGGCGATCGGCAAGGTCGGGACGCGCATCAAGAAGTTGATATCTCCGCGCGGCCGGGAGGTCTACAAACGTGCCTAGGCACGTAGGCGAAGGCCGAAGTCGGCGCCCTCGAACCGGGGTTGCCGACATCGCGGACTCAGGGGTATGGGGTCGAGATCCCACCTGTCCTACATGTCGAGCGGGCCGACCAGGTTGTCCCGGTTTTTCGGTCGCCGACCGGCGCGACGCCGGTCGGCTATGGATCGATCGTCGTTTGGCGGTCACTCCCTAACGAAGGGCCGAAGGGCGAAACTGGCCCCCCTTTCTGGACGCCTATGTGACGAATCGACGCAGCCACGACCTGGCGGAATCCGGTCTAT
>JAFDWF010000110.1 GCA_018268575.1 Actinomycetota bacterium | reverse complement strand
CTCACGTCTCCCGCGCACTTCCCGGCGTCTTCGTGACGGGCACGGTCCCCGACGAGGTGAGTTCGCAGTAATGGCCACTATGCGTAGGTAAGTGCGAACGCACCCCCGTGCCCGCCCGGACCCTCTGCCGTTCCTCCCGAAACTAGGCCGCGTCCCTTCCCGTCCCGGGCGCCAGCCGGCGACGCCCCCGTCCCTTCCCAGCCTCCCGCCAGCCCCCGCCTACCCCGCCCGCCTCAACCGCGTGATGTAGATCGCCTTCGTGTGGTCCTCCTCGCTCATCGGCTGGTGCGGGATCCCGTCGTGGTGGTGTCCGTAGAGCGCCACCAGCTCCAGCCCGGCGGCGTCGATCGCCTCGCGAACCTCGCTCTCGGGGTGGTGGCGCTGGCGGTGCAGCTCGGGCTCGATCGTCGGCCCGGTCCCCGGGGTCAGTGGCTCGACCTCGAAGAGGGCCTCGCTGATCTCGCCCGGCTCGACCTCGCCGCCGGAGCGGCCGTCCCAGATCATCCGCCGGCCGTTGGCCTCGATCTCGACGTGTTCGCCGAAGAAGTCGCGATAGGTGGTCAGCGTGTTGGAGTCGAAGATCAGCAGCGCGTGGGGCGCCATGTTGGCGGCCATCCGGCGCAGCGACTGCTCCAGTTCCGCCTGCGAGTGAAGGTAGTTGACCGCGTCGTCGAGGCAGCAGACCAGGTCGAAGCTGCCGTACACGGGCAGCTCGCGCATGTCGGCGACCTCGATCCGCACCGCGGGGCCGGCCTTGGCGCGCGCCAGCTCCGCCATCGAGGGCGAGATGTCGCAGGCGGTCACCTTCCATCCCTCCTCGAGCAGCGGCAGGAAGCTCTTGCCGGTGCCGCAGGCGACGTCGAGCACGGTCTCGCCGCGCAGCCCGTGCGCCCTGCCGATCTTCAGCAGGTTGCCGACCCAGAGGCGGTAGTCGTGGTGGGCGGTGAAGTCGTCGTAGACCGGAGCGATCGCCTCGTAGGCGAGCTCGGCGTGACGGCCGTCCCCTTGCGCTCGTGTGGTTGAGGTCTCCATGTCGCTCAATGACCTATGCCGCGATCAAGTTGGTTTCAAACGATCTATCCGCGTATTCCGCTCATTGTCTCTTCCGGCTCGCTCCAGGTGGAGTAAGTTCGCCAGATCGACTCTCAGAGGGACCATCTGCACGAAAGTGACGATGGCTGGGAGTGGGGTGAGGCACAGAGGATCTGTCTGCGGATGGCCTATCGCTACGCGAGCAACCCGAGCGAGGCGGAGGACATCGCGCAGGAGGCCTTGCTCCGCGCCTGGCGTCGCCGCTCCACCCTGCGCGATCGCGGCAGCCGCAAGCAGTGGCTGGCGACGATCGTCCGCAACGAGGCCTTCCGCCACTACTCGCGGCCGCGCCCGGATCCGACAGACGAAGTCGAGCAGATCGAGTCGGGGGAGGAGGAACTGGTCGTCTCCACCGTCGACCGGGCCGACATGCAGGCGGCGCTCGAGCACCTCTCCGAGCGCGAGCGGGTGCTGCTGGCGCTGCGCTACGAGGAGGACATGACGCAGCCCGCGATCGCCCGCCGGCTCGGTATCCCGGAGGGCACCGTCAAAGTGCAGCTGCACCGCGCGCGGAAGAAGCTGCGCCGCGCCTACATCCCTTAGTGGGCTCTAAAGGCCACCTCTATACACAGCGGCTAGCGCGGCGGCCCCAAGTTCGGACGGCTGGATAAGGACGACGCGCGGTCGCGCCGCGAATATCGAGTACGTGAAGACGGCACCCCGACAGATCGTGGCGTTCGGCGGCGGTGGGTTCTCGATGGAGTCCGGGAACCCGCTGCTCGACGACTACGTGCTCGGGCTGACCAAGGCGGAGCGGCCGCGGGTCTGCTTCCTGCCGCAGGCCTCCGGCGACGCCGACCACTACATCGTCCGCTTCTACCGGGCTTTCTCCGCCCACCGCTGCGAGGCCAGCCACATCTCGCTGTTCCGCCGCGAGCAGGGGCCCGAGGACATCCGCCGCCACCTGCTCTCGCAGGATCTGATCTACGTCGGCGGCGGCAGCGTGATCAGCCTGCTCGGCGTCTGGAAAGCGCACGGCATCGACGCGATCCTGCGTGAATGCTGGCAGGCCGGGGTCATCCTCTGCGGCCTCTCGGCGGGCTCGCTCTGCTGGTTCGCCGAGGCGGTGAGCGGCTTCCACGGGGTGCCGACGCGGCTCGAGGGCCTCGGCCTGCTGCCGTTCAGCAACTGCGTCCACTACGAACGCAAGTCGGACCGGCGCGAGTACTACCACCGCTTCCTGCGCGAGGGGATGCGGCCCGGGTACGCGGCCGAGGACGGCGCCGCCCTCCACTTCGTCGGCGAGGAGCTGAGCCGCGTCGTCGCCTCGCGCCCCGAGGCGCGCGGTTACCGGCTCGACGTATCCGGGCACCGGGTGGTGGAGATGAGGATCGCCACCAACTACCTCGGCGAACGCGGGGTCGCGCCGGTCCCGCCGCTGCCCGAGGCGCTCTCCACCGCGGTCGCGGCGGCCTGATGGCGGCCGCCTGATGGCCGCCGGGGGGACCAGGGAGAACGGCGCCACCCCGGGGACGACCACGCCGGTGCGCCGCATCCTCGCCCTCGGCGGCCACGAGTTCAGCTCGCGCCCGCCCGACCGTGCCGTCTGCGAGCTCCTCCTCCGCCTGGCGACCGAGCGCGGCGGCGGCCGTCCCCGCATCTGCATCCTGCCGACCGCCAGCGGCGACACCTCCGACCTGATCGCGAGCTTCTACCAGGCCTTCGGCGACCGCCCCTGCGAGCCCTCCGACGTCTCCCTCTTCCGTCTCGGCCGGCGCCCGGTGGCGCTCCGCGACCACCTGCTCTCCCAGGACCTGATCTACGTCGGCGGCGGCAGCATGGTCAACCTCCTCGCGGTCTGGGAGGCCCACGACATCGCCCGGGTCCTGAGCCTCGCCTGGCGCCACGGCATCGTCCTCGCGGGCCAGAGCGCCGGGGCGATGTGTTGGTTCGAAGCGGGGATCACCAAGTCCTCCGGCAAGCCGCTCGCGGCGGCTGGCCTCGGTCTCCTCCACGGCAGCCTCTGCGCCCACTACAGCAACGAGCCCGAGCGCCGGGCCGCCTACCTGAAGGCGGTCGGCGACGGCATGCCGGGCGGCCACGGCCTCGACGACTACGCCGGCCTCCTCTGGGAGGGCGAGGACTCACCCACGGCGGTGACCGCCCGCCGCGGCGCCCGCGCCTACCGGGTCGCCAAGCGCGGTGGCGAGGTGACCGAGAGCCCCCTGCCCGCCCGCTTCCTCCCGGCCCCCGCCCCCGCCGCCCTGCGCGGCGACATCGCCGAGTTCCGCCGGATCAAGACGATGCGCCGGCGGGCGGGGTGGGTGGGGTAGGGCGGGGCCTCCTACCGCGGCCTGACCGCCAAGGTCCCCTCGAGGATCGCCTCCTCGAGGCCGCGGGGGGAGCGACAGTCGCCGGCGGTGAGGAAGGGGATGCCCGCGGCGCGGAGCTCTGGCGCGAGTCCGTCGTCGGGGACGCGGCCGAGGGCGACGACCACGCGGTCGGCGGCGAAGCTCGTCTCGCGCTCCGGCGCGAAGATGCTGCGGAAGCGGGCCTCGCCCTCGTCGATCGAATCGAGTTCGAGGCCTGCCTCGATCCGCACCCCGGCTCGCTCCAACCGCGCCATGTAGAGGTTGCGGGCGTACTGGTGGACGGCGTAGCCGGGCATCGGGGCGGCGGCGACCAGGGTCACCTCGCAGCCGGCGGCGGCGAGGAGCTCGGCGCAGTCGAGGCCGACCGGATCGGCGCCCCAGTCGGCGACCACGATGGGGCCGGTGGGCCGGGCACCGGCGAGGACGTCCCAGGCCTGCAGGACATCGTCGCTGCCGAGCGTCTTCGGCATGAAGGGCGAAGCGCCGGTCGCGAGGACGACGAGGTCGGGCTCGAGCGCCTCGATCGTCCCGAGGTCGGCGGCGGCGTCGAGGCGGACCTCGACGTTGTCGCGGTCGAGCAGCATCTCGTAGTTGGCCACCAAGGCCTGGGTCGTCTCGACGTGTCCGGGCGCCGCTCCCGCCAGCCGGGCCTGGCCGCCGGTCCGCTCGGCTCGCTCGAGGACGACGACCTCGTCGCCCATCGCCCCCGCCTCCGCTGCCGCGGCGAGCCCGGCCGGACCGGCGCCCACCACGACCACTCGGCGTGGCTCGCCGGTCGGCGCGGCGAGGGGGAGGTGGCGCTCACGCCCCGTACGGGGATTCTGCGCGCAGCGGATCGGCGTTCCGGCGTGGTAGTGGGCCATGCAGGCGTTGCAGCCGATGCAGCGGAGAACCGCTTCGGCCCGCCCCTCGCGGACCTTGCGCGGCAGGTCCGGGTCGGTGATCAGGGCCCGGGTCATCCCGACCGCGTCGGCATCGCCGCGGGCGATCAGCGCATCCGCCTCGGCCGGGTCGACGGTCCGGGTCGTGGCCAGTAGCGGCACCCCGAGCCGAAACGGCGCGGTCAGCTCGGCGACGGCGTTCCGCGGCACAGGTGGCGGCGGTGCGATCAGCGTGCTGCCGGCGAAGGTCGCCGAATCACCGAGCGCCAGGTGGATGTAGTCGACCTCGCCGGCGAGGCGTGGCGCGATCGCCCGTGCGGCAGCCGAGTCGGCGCTCAGGCGGATGCCCAGGGCGAGGCCCGGGGCGGCCTCGCGCACGGCGCCGAGCACCTCGCCCACCAGCGTCGCCGGGTCGCCGTAGCGGTCGTCGCGGTCGTTCACCTCGGGATCGAAGAACTGGGCGATCAGGTAGTTGTGCGCGCCGGTGACCTCGATCCCGTCGAGGCCCGCTTGCGCGGCAAGCGCCGCGCAACGGCCGTAGGAGGCGACCAGCTCCTCGACCTCCGCGGTCCCGAGCGCCCGGGGCTCGGTCTGGAAGCGGTGGCTCGGGCGGGCCGCCGCCGAGATGATCTCCGGGCGCGGCGCCGAGGCGATCACCTCGCGACCGCCGTGGAAGAGCTGGACGAAGAGCTTCGTCCCGTGCGGCTGCACCGCGGCGGCGACCCGCCGGTATCCCTCCACGGTCGCGTCGAAGTAGCCCGCCAGCGTGTGCGAGGTGAGGAGGCCGGAGGGCGCCACAGCCACCGCCTCCATCACGATCAGCCCGGTCCCGCCGGCGGCCCGCGCCTCCTGGTAGGCGACGAAGTCGGCGTTCGGCAGATGGTCCTCGACCAGGGTCGTCTGGTGGGAGGTGGAGACGATCCGGCAGGGCAGCTCGACCGGGCCGACGGTGAGCGGGGCGAGGAGGCGGTCGAGCGTCACGGTCGGCGCGGCAGCCGGAAGGGCAGGACCTTTTCTTCGGTGTAGGGGTGGCCGCCCTGCGGGGTGAAGGTGACGGCGACGGACACGCGCACCTTGCCGGTGCTCTGGAGGCGTTGAAGTGCGGCGCCGGCGAGCTTGACGCGGACCTGGGGGGAGCCGCAGGCCGGCGCCTTGGCGGTGCCCGTCGGGGCCTCGAGGGCGATTCGCCTTGCGGTCTTCGGGTGCTCCCCGATCACCATCGCCACCGCCTTCGCCTTCAGTCGTCCACCGCTCGGCACCTTGACCGTGAGCAGGCCGGAGCCGTTGCGCCGGGCACCGTCCACCTTGCCGATGTGGACGGTGTTGACGACGCCCCCTGGCGGCTTGATCCGCTGGACCTGCTCGAGGCCGCCGGCGAACCAGACGCCGCCTTCGGCGCCGGCGGCGATGGTTTTCGGTTCGACCGTGACCCCGGCGTAGATCTGGGTGATCGCGCCGGCGGGAGTGACGAGGCCGATCGAGGGCGGGTCGACGATATTCGGGGTCGAGCGTTCGGCGAGGCTGGTGAACCAGATGTTCCCTTCGGCGCCGCGGACCAGCGTTTCGGGGCCGAAGTAGGGCTGGCCGTAGGCGAGGCATTCGCGGAATTCCGTCGTTTCGCCGGTCGGCGTGAGGCGGCCGATCGCCGATCCCCGAGCCGCCTGGATGCCGTACCAGAGGTTGCCGTCGGCGCCGACCACGCTGTTGCCGAGGAGCGCGCCGGGCGGGCTGGCCGGCTGCTGCGGGAAGGCGGGACGTTCGAGCGGCAGCGCCGGCGCGGGCAGCGGCTGGCTGATCTCGCCGCTCGGGGTGATCTGCCAGACGGTCCTTTCCTCGTTCAGGTAACCGGTCGCGGTGACGAAGAAGACGCCGCCTTCCGGCGTCGCCAGCATTTCGACCGGATAGCCGCCGCTGACCGGGAAGAGTTTCACCTCGCCGCTCGGGGTCACCCGGGCGAGCGCGGATGCGACCTTGAGCGGCTGCGGGCGGACCGATTCGGAGCTGGTTTCGACCGGGAACCAGAAGCTGCCGTCCGCGGTGGTGACGCCGATCGCTCCGCCCGGCTGCGACCCCTTCGGGAAGCTGCCGGCGAATTCGGTCACCTTGCCTGCGGCCGAGATGCGGCCGACGTCGGCGCGGCGGGAGACGTGCCCGTGCCCTTCGTCGGTGTAGGCGCGGCAGGAGAACCAGGCGCCGCCGCCGGGCGCCGCGGTGACGTCATCGACGAAGCACCTGGTCTTGAAGGCTGCGGCGATGCCGACCGGCTTCCCGGCGACCGCGGCCGGGGCGCCCGCCGCGAGGGCGAGCGCCAGGGCCGCGAGCAGGACCCGGCTAGTTTGCCTCATCCGCGGCCGGCGGCGCGGTCGGGTCCGACCCCTCTTCGCCGAGGCTCTCGCGGGCGATGAAGTCCTCGGCCAGCAGCAGGTTGTCGTGCGAGCGCTCGACCACGTTCAGCAGGTCGCCCATCAGCGAGACCTCCTCGACCTGCTCCTTGACGAACCACTGCAGGAACTGCTCGGCCCGGTAGTCCTTCAGCTCGCGGGCGAGCTCGAACAGGGAGAAGATCTCGTTGCTGACCCGTTTCTCCTGCTCGAGCGCCATCTTCACCGGCTCCGAGCCGTCGGCGTAGGTGGTCGGCACCGATTTGACATCGGGGATCTGGATCTCCTCGCCGACGTCGAGCAGATAACGGATCATCATCATCGCGTGCTCGCGCTCCTCGATGGCCTGGCGGTAGAAGAAGGCGGCGAGGCGGGGCAGGGTCTCGGCGTCGTAGTAGACGGCGGCGCCGACGTACTGCTGGGAGGCGCCGAACTCGTTCGAGATCTGCTCGTTGAGGGCGGCGGCGAAGGACTTCTTGGCCATTGTCTATGGCTCCTTTGTGTGGCGGCTGAGACGAACCGGGTCCAACGTAGCCGAAAGGGCAAGTTCGGCTGCCCTACCTACGCATTCGGCTTGCCTAAGCCGTTTGTCGGTTTCGCCACCGGGCGAGAGCGTGGCGGCCTTTCATCCGGACCAGCGGAAGCCGAGCTCGTCGATCCGCGGCTCGAGCGGGCTCGACGGCAGCCCCGGTTTCGTCGCCTGGGCCGGATCGTTGTAGCCGCTCGGGGCGACGTCGTTGGGCGTGTCCGGGTGGAAGATCGAGGCGAGGTACTGGATCTGGCCGCGGCCCGGGCCGAGCTCGGTCTGGCCACCGCCGTAGGCGCCGATGCCGCGCTCCTCGCAGTAGTCGTAGGCGGCGAAGAGGCGGGAGATCGGGCCGAAGCGCGAGGGCTTCACGTTCACCGTCCGCGGCGGCGACCACGGCATCGCCTCGATGTCGGCGATCGAGTGGATCGGCGCGTCCCAGGTCACCCGCTCGTGCACCGGGTCGAGCAGCGGCCGCGTCTCGTCGGTCACGTCGGGGTCCTCGAGCCAGGCGTCGGGGAAGGTCTCGATCAGCTTCGCGTAGAGCTCCGGGTCGGTGATCACGTCGACCGGGGTGCCTTTGTAGAAGCCCTTCAGGTCGAGCGAGTCGACCGCGCCGGTCGCCGCCAGCGCCGCGATCAGCTCCTCGTCCCAATCGTTGAAGGGGTCGAGCTTGAAGCGCAGGGTGGGGTAGACCGCGAGCCGTTCCTCGAGCGGCTTGATCGTCGAGCGCTGATCCGGCGAGAAGCCGCCCAGCCGCATCGAGCTGACGAAGTTCAGCGGCCGCGGGTCGCGCCCCAGCGCCGCCGCCAGGTTCGTCCCAGCCTGGCGCAGCGCCAGGTCGAGCGCCGCCGACTCGTACGCCCAGCGGCGGTAGTCGCGGGAGACGTCGCCGCGCTCCGGCTCGCCCGCCGGGAAGAGGTCGATCCCGTCGAGCTTGCGCGAGAACTCGTCGAAGGTGCCGGAGTGGGCGAGCCCCGTGGGCGCCCCGTGGCTCTGCTGGCCGATGTGGTCGACCGGGTCGTAGACGACGTCTTCGCCGATGCCCTCGGCGCCGCCGCCGCGGAGCTTCACCACCGTGGTCAGCCGTTCGAACTCGCCCGAGGTGAAGTCGAGCCCCTCGAACGAGCACTCCTCCACCGTCAGCGGCAGGTCCTTGATCGCGTCGTAGGAGGCCATCGTCCGGCGCAGCCTACTGGGGGTCCCCGTCGAGGGCGACTCGCAGCGTCTTCAGCGCCCGGTCGGAGCCGCCCCGCACGTAGCCGCCGTGGGCGATCGACTCGCGGATGTAGGCGAGCGTCTCCGCGGTCAGCCGCTCGCCCGGGAGCACGTTGGGGATCCCCGGCGGGTAGGCGGCGAGCCCCTCGGCGGCGACGCGGCCGGCCGCCTGCTCGAACGGGATCACCTCCTGCGGCCCGAGGTAGGCCTCGCGCGGGGTCATCACCAATTCGCCCCAGGGCGGCGGCGGCGCCAGCTTCTCCTGCGGCGCCGATTCGGCCTCCAGCTCGCCGACCGCGCCGCGCATCGCCGCGACCAGCCGCTCGCCGGTCGTCGCCGCGGGCTCGCCGAGGCCGAAGATCGCGACGACCACGTTCTCCGAGTAGAGCTCCAGATCGATCCCGTGCGAGTAGAAGATCTTCTTCGCCAGTCGGTAGCCGGTCGAGCCGGTGTCGCGGACGTCGACCGTGAGGCGCATCGGGTCGAGCCCGGCGATCCCGGGCCGGCCGACCATCGACTCGTCGAGGACGGCGAGGCCGGGAATCCGCACGATCTCCTCGCGGGTGCGCCTGATCGCCTCCAGCGTCTCACCGAGCAGCTCCTCGCCGTGCACGGCGGCTTGGCGGCGGGCCGCGTCCAGCGAGCCGGTCAAGAGGCCGCTGGGGCTGGTCGTTTCGACCAGGCTGACGCAACGGTCGACCACCGCCGGGTCGAGCCGGTCGCCGTGGCCGAGGTGCAGCATCGCCGCCTGGGTGAGGCTGCCGACGATCTTGTGGGTCGAGGAGGTGACCAGGTCGGCGCCGCAGGAGAGCGCGTCGGGT
>JAFDWF010000010.1 GCA_018268575.1 Actinomycetota bacterium | reverse complement strand
CTACCTGCTCAGAGTGGGTGAGATTTCGACCGGCCTGGCTGGGTGATTATTGGACCGGCGACGACACCTCCTTCCGCTGTTCCTTATGGCCCACACAGGGCCATAAGGAACAGCGGAGCGTAGGACCCTCTGCCGTCCCTCCCATGACCCGGCCTTTTCGGAGGCGGCCACAGCCTGCCAGGGTCGCCTCCGAGAAGGCCGCGTCCCTTTCGGCGTCCGGGCGCCAGCCGGCGACGGCCCCGTCCCTTTGCGTCCCCGCCTCAAGCCGCCTCTCCTTGCCACAATATCCGTTGAACTATAAAAAACTCTCATGTATTCGGTTACGATACTGCCCAGGGGTGTCGCCACCGATCCCAGGCCGGCCCCCCTGGCACGCCGGGAGGCGCGAGGCCGGCGGCGGGGCCATCCAACCGTCGCCGGCCCGCTCCGGCTCTGCGCAGGCCACCACGCTCGTCACCCGAAAGGTGACGAGCGTGGATGGGCCACGCTAGTGACTCAGGACGCTAGGCGACGCTGCTGGTGCTGCGCTCGCGCGGTGCGCGGCGTGGCCGTGGATGCGGATCGAGGTGCACCGGGGTCGAGGACATCGCCTGGACTCGGAGGTCGCTCCAGGTGAGGCCCTCGCGCACCAGAGCGGGCAGCCCGAGAGTCACCGCGGTGGCGATCTCGACGCCCTGCAAGATGATCCCGTAGGCGAGCGCGTCGCCATAGCTGACTCCGAAGCCGGAGTGCAGCACGCTGATCACAGCGGCCTGGAAGACGCCGATGTTCGACGGCGTCACCGGCACTACCGCGGTGACGTTGACGGCGAAGAGGACCGCGGCGGCGGCGCCGATCCCGGCTTGGCTTTCGAGGCCGAGCGCGTGGAAGAGGGCCCAGCAGGAGGACAGCTGGATCGCCCAGGCGCCGAGTTGGGCGGCCGCGGCGGCGGTGCCCTCGCGCGGATCGCGGAAGATCTTCAGGCCGGCGCGGACCTGGACCATCGCCTTGTGCACGGCGGCTGCTATCCGCGCCATCCTGCCGCTGCCGGTCTGGCGCATCACCAACGGCGCCAACAGTACGACGAGGAGCAGGATCAGCGGCACCAGGCTGAAGGCGAAGAGCTGCTTGGTGCCCGAGTGGAAGAGCGGCGTGGTCGAGACGATGATCACCCCGAGCAGTGCCAGCGCCACCAGGTTGAGCAGGGTCTGCGAGACCAGCGTGCCGAGCAGGACCGGGAAGGTCTCCCGCATCCGCCCCACCCGACGGGAAAGGGTGAGCGCCCTCGCGGGCTCGCCGAGACGGGCGGGCAAGGTCGCCGACATCAGCACCCCGATCATCGTCGCCGAGGTGACGTCGCGGCGGCGAACCGGCCGCTTGGGCAAGGCGGCGCGCGCGATCCAGTACCAGGATGCGGCGCGGAAGAACATCGAGATCGACATCAGGCCGAACGCGACGAGGACCCAGGTGAGGTCGGACTGGACGATATGTTCGGCCACTTCGTTGACGCCGATCCGCTTCAGCGCCTCCCAGGTGAGGAAGGCACCCAGCATGGCGGCGAAGCCGAGGCCGAGGCGGCGGGCGATGCGCCGACCGCGCTTGCCGTCCTGGGCGGGCGGCGGATCGAGCGAGGGCAGCTTCTGCGGCGGGATCGGCCGGTTGCCGTCGGCCGGGCGCAGCCCCGCCCAGTGGGCGGCCCGGGCCGTGGTGCCGACCGGTTGCGGGGCGGCCATCGCCCGCTCGTAGACGGTCGTCACCTGGTCGGCGATCCGCGGCCAGGCGTAGCGCTTGGCGCTGTGGCGGGCGGCGGCACCCATCGCGGCCAACCGCTGCGGTTCGTGGGCGACCCGCTGCAGCTCCTCCGCGAGGCGCTGCGGATCGCCGGGCGGCACGAGCAGGCCGTCGACACCGTCGGTGACGACGTCGCCGTAGCCGGCGATCGCCGAGGCGATCACCGGGGTGCCGGCGGCGAAGGCCTCGGTCAGGACCATGCCGAAGCTCTCCCCCGAGAGCGACGGCGCGCAGAGGACGTCGGCGGCGTGCAGCTCCCCCCACAGCTCCTCCTCGGAGACGCGGCCGCGCACGTCGATCGCGCCGAGCAGCTCGGGATCGGCGAGCCAGCGCCTGACGTCGTCCTCCTCGGCGCCGATCACGGTCAGCCGCGAGGGGACGTGCTCGACCAGCGCGTCGAAGGCGTTGAGCAGGACCGGCAGGCCCTTGCGCTCCTCGGGGCGGCCGACGAAGAGGATCCGCAGCTCCTCCCCCGGCGCCTTCAGGCCGGCGGGTGGCGCGTCGACGTCGACGCCGTTGGGGATGATCGTGTACTCGCCGCCGAACCAGCGCTGCCCGGTCCAGGCGGCCGCCTCGGAGACGGCGATCCGGGCCGAGAGCCGGTTGAACATGCGGCGCGCGCCGACCGCGCTGGCGGCGTAGTTGGGGAGCGGCTTGGTCGAGTAGGCATGGAAGGTGCCGACCACCGGGGCCTTGGCGCCGAGCACGGCGTTCCAGCCGACCAGCGGGGCGAGCGGCTCGTGCACGTGGATGACGTCGAACTCGCCCGCGCGGACCTCCTGCCGGGGCCGCACGTAGCCGCCGTACGGCGTTACCGAGATGTTGGAGATGGCGCCGTTGGCGCCGAGCCCCACGGTGCGGCCGAGCGGCTCCAAGTAGTCGGGCAGATCGGCCTTCTGCGGCTGCGCCCGGTGGGTCGCACGGGCGAGCACACCAGGCGGATCGACCGGTGCGAGGACGCGCACGTCGTGGCCCCTGCCCAAAAACTCCTCGGCGAGTGCTTCGACGTGCCGGTTCACGCCCCCTTGGAAAGACCAGGAATATGGCGAGACAAGACCTATGCGCACGAGCATCTAAGGGTAGATGATGGGACGGCCTGCACGAGAACCCATACTCGTTCTCTGCCTGAGGATTACGCGCCGCGCGGCGATCTCCCTCCCTCGGCCCAGGCCCAGCCGAGGAAAACCAGCAGATATGCGGCACCGATCTCGAGCAGTAGGGCCCCAGAGTCGTTTGCGACAGTTGCCACTACCGTCGCCACCACGGCGCCGATCAGGGCGGCGCGCATCGCCGGAACTTCCCGCACCCAACTCGCCAGGGTGGCGCGTCGCAGAACGGCGATCAGCACCCCGATCGCGACCACCGGCAGGGCGACCAGGAGGATCGGACGGACGAAGCTGCGCGCCGTCTGCTCGAGCCGCCGCTGGGCGGTGTCGCCGAGCGAGTGGAGGCCGCCGGCGTCGAGCACCGAGCGGGTGAAGTGGGAGTTGGCGCCGGTGAGCAGGTCGGCGAGGGCGAGCAAGGCGAGGACGACGAGCGGGACCAGGATCACCAGGAGGATCCAGCGGCGGCGCCCGCCGGTGATCACCAGCGCGGCCACGGCGACCCCGATCGGGAAGTCGACCGCCGCACCGACGTCGGCGCCGAACTCGCCGGAGGCGAAGATCCCGGCGAAGAACAGGCCGACGACGAGGAAGACGATGGCGCAGCGCCCCGGCGAGAGCCGCGGTGCGAAGCCCGCCAGGCCGGCGCCGATGCCGCCGACGATCAGCACCGAGAGCAGAGCCTCGAGCTCGTTGCCGATGCCGTAGAAGCGGATGCCGAGCGCCGGGTTGGGACCGAGCAGCGAGAGCGCGCTGAGCGGCGACCCGGCGATCGCGTCGAGCGCGTAGGCGCCGACGGTGATGGCGCTGGCGACGGCGAGCGCGCGGTAGTCGCGCAGCGCGACCAGGGTGAGCGCCGCGAGCAGGGGCGTGCCCGCCATGACCAGGAGCATTTCGGGGTACCGCGCCGGTTCCAGGGCCGAGCCGACCAGCAGGAGCACCGGCAGGTAGACGACCGAGAGGCCGATCAGTCGCACCGCGACCGGGGCGAGGCCGCGCGCCAGCAGGACCACCAGCCCGAGGGCGAGGACCCAGGCGAGGAGGCTCCAGCCGATCACCGGCGCGCGCCGCGAGCCGACGACCGCCATGCGGGCGCCGCGCGATTCGATCCCCGCCGGGTCGACCGAGCCTTCGCTGCGGATCGGCTGCCCGATCATCGCGCTCGGGATCGGCAGCCCGAAGTACGTGAGGATCGTCGGCCCGATGTCGGTCGAGGTGACGTAGCCGTCGGTGCGGGTGGTGTCGGAGGTGAGGTCGCCGTCGAAGCAGCGCCCGGCGATCCCGATCGGGATCGGCTCGGGGCTCTTGCCGGTCGGGGCGGCGATCGCGATGACGAGGGCGTCAGCACCGCCCCGCCTGGCCAGTGCGGCGGCTCCGGCAAGGGAGGCGTCGAGGACCTCCAGCGCCCCGTGCCTGCCGGGCGCGCCGAGTGGAGGGCTCGCTTCGCTCGGCCCGGTGATCCCGAGCGGACAAGCGCTCGGTCCGCCGCCGGAGACGCCGACCCCGCCTTCCTTCAGCTTTTCGACCAACAGCCCGGGTTCGATTTCGTCTGGCGCCGTTTCCGCCCGGCTCACCGCTTCCGCGAACCAGGCCGGGCAGCGCCGCGCGCGACGCGGTGGCATCGGCGGCAGTTCGCGGCCGTAGAGCGAATTGAAGACGCGATTGCCGGCGCCGATGTCGAGGTAGGTCTGTTCCGGCGTCACCGTCCCCAGCCCGGCGCTCATCAGCCCCGGGGAGAAGCCCGCCCCGGCCAGTTCGGCGACGGTCGTCGTCGCGGGCACCTGGACCAGGTCCACCGCCGGCCCGCGTACCACCGCCCGGAGCCCCGCCGCGCCCTGCGCACCGGGAGCAGCCAGAGACATCCACAGCGCTATCGTCAAGGCGATGCCCGCCGACCGCACTTTCGCCAAATTCAGTCTCTTCAAAGTCGATCCCGCCTGGCGTCGCAATTCCGCCGACCTCCGCGCCGCCGACAAGCAAGAGTTCCTCGCCGCCTGCGAGGACTTCGGCATCGACCGGTCGCTGCGCGCCTACTCAACCATAGGAACGCGTGGCGATGTCGACCTGGTGCTGCTCAGCCAGAGCGCCAACCTCGAAGACATCCACACCTTCCACGTCGTGCTCGGCCAATCAGGCCTGGCGAAGTGGTGCGAGATGCCCTACTCGTTCCTCTCGATGACCAAAGTCTCGCCCTACTCAGAGGAGGTGGCGCGCCCGGAGATCTGCGTCTCCGATCGCAAATACCTCTTCCTCTACCCGATGGTGAAGCAGCGCCGCTGGTACGGCCTCGACCCCGCCGAGCGCGGCCGGATCATGAAAAATCACATCGAGGTCGGCCGCAAGTACCCGGAGATCACGATCAACACGACCTACTCCTACGGGATCGACGACCAGGAGTTCGTCGTCTGCTTCGAGGGCGACGACCCGGCGATGTTCCTCGAACTGGTCAGCGAGCTGCGCCCGACCGAGTCCAGCGAGTACACCGAGCGCGAATTGCCGATGCTCACCTGCGTCTCGATGTCCGTGGGCCGCGCCCTCGACGCGCTCGACGGCGTCCCCAGCGCCGCCGTCGTACCCGCGGCGCCCTGACCGGGGGCGCCTCGCCCCGCCGCCGGCCTATCCTTCCGCGTCCCCGTCCAAGATCGGAATCCTGAGATGCCCAAGATCGGTACCCCCGAGAACCCGCTTCGCGTCGCCATCGTCGGCGCCGGCCCGTCCGGCTTCTACGCCGCCGAGCACATCCTCAAAGACGGCGACGTCCACGCCCAGGTCGACCTCTTCGACCGCCTCCCCACCCCCTTCGGGCTGGTCCGCGGCGGCGTCGCGCCGGACCATCCGAAGATCAAGTCGGTGATCCGCGTGTACGAGAAGACCGCGGCGCGCGAGGGCTTCCGCTTCTTCGGCAACGTGAAGATCGGCCGCGACATCGAGGTCGAGGAGCTCGAAGGGCTCTACCACGCGATCGTCTTCACGGTCGGCTGCGAGACCGACCGGGCGCTCGGGATCCAGGGCGAGGACCTGCCCGGCAGCCACGCCGCCACGGCGTTCGTCGGCTGGTACAACGCCCATCCCGACTACGCCGACCATGACTTCGACCTCTCGGCCGAGCGGGCCGTGGTGATCGGCAACGGCAACGTGGCGATGGACGTGGCGCGGATGCTGGCGCTGACCGACTCAGAGCTGCGCCAGACCGACACCGCCGACCACGCAATCGAGGAGCTCGACCGCAAGGGCGTCAAGGAGATCGTCGTGCTCGGTCGTCGTGGCCCGGTCCAGGCGGCGTTCACCAACCCGGAGATCAAGGAGCTCGGGGTGATGGAGGACGCCGACGTGATCGTCGAGGCGGCCGACGTCGAGCTCGACCCGGCCAGCAAGGCCTTCCTCGAGTCCGACGAGGCCGACAAGACGACGCGGGTGAACGTCGAGACGCTGACCGAGTTCGCGGCCCGCGAGCCGCAGGGCAAGAAGCAGCGGATCGTGCTGCGCTTCCTCGCCTCGCCGGTCGAGATCAAGGGCGACGGGAGGGTCGAATCGATCGTGGTCGGCAAGAACGAGCTGGTCGAGGAGGGCGGCCGCCTGGTGGCCAAGGACACCGGCGAGCGCGAGGAGCTCGAGTGCGGGTTGGTGCTGCGGTCGGTCGGCTACACCGGCGTGCCGATCGAGGGCGTGCCCTTCGACACCGAGCGTGGGCTGATCCTCAACGAGGGCGGCCGGGTGCTCGACTCCCACGACGCGGGCCACAAACTCGGCCACTACACCGCGGGCTGGATCAAGCGCGGCCCGAGCGGCGTGATCGGCACGAACAAGAAAGACGCCCTCGAGACGGTGCAGCACCTGCTCGCCGACGTCGGCTCGCAGACCCTGCTGGAGCCCTCGAACCCGGCGCCGGAGGCGATCGAAGAGCTGCTGGCGGAGAAGAACGTCCGCTACGTCTCCTTCGAGGACTGGCAGGCGATCGACGAGGCCGAGGTCGGCCGCGGCGAGCCCCACGGCCGGCCCCGGGTCAAGTTCGTCCGCGTCGAGGAGATGCTCGACACGGTCGGCGAGGGGGTGGGCTGATCCGATGCCCGACCTGGCCGAGCTGCAAGCGATGATCGAGGCGGCGCTGCCCGGTGCCGAGGTCGAGGTGTCCGACGAAGACGGCAGCGGCCAGCACCTCCTCGCGGTCGTGAAGGCTCCCCAGTTCGAGGGCCTGTCCCGCATCGACCAGCACCGGCTGGTGAAGGCCGCGGTCAAACCGCGCTTCGACGACGGCTCTGTCCACGCGCTGTCGGTGAAGACCCAACCGGCGTAGTGCACTGAAAATTCACACTTCTGCGCGCCACGCGCGCGCTTTTTCTCCCTACGCTTCCTTCATGGAGGCAGCGAGAGCAAGCTGGACCGATTCCCGGCTCGACGACCTGAACGCGCGAGTCGGTCGAGTCGACGAGAACGTGACCCGACTCGACGCGAAGGTGGACGCGGGCTTCGCCCGGCTCGATGACCGGATCGACAAGCTCAACCACACGGTGGTGCAGGCGTTCGTCGCGCTGATCAGCATCATCACGGTGCTCCTTGCGGCCCTGGTCGGCATCGTCGCCACCCACCTCTGAGCCCGCGGGAGCGCTTGGATACCCTGTGCGTATGGCCGACCAAGAGCTGAAGTCCAAAGTCGAAGAGTTGATCGCAGCCAATCCCGTGCTGCTCTTCATGAAAGGCACGCCGGATGCGCCGCGCTGCGGGTTCTCGATGCGCGTCGTGCAGATCCTCGACTCGATGGACGCCGAGTACGGCGCGATCGACGTGCTCCCCG
>JAFDWF010000109.1 GCA_018268575.1 Actinomycetota bacterium | reverse complement strand
TGACCCACGCCTTCTTCAAGGCGCTGCTCTTCATGGCGGCCGGCTCGATCATCGCGGCGATGGCCAACGAGCAGAAAATCGACAAGATGAGCGGCTTCGGCAAGGCGATGCGGGTCACCTCGGTGACGATGCTCTGCGGCGGCCTCGCGCTGGCGGCCTTCCCGCTCACCTCGGGCTTCTTCTCCAAGGACGAGATCCTCGCCTACGCCACCGCCCGCGGCGGGATGTACCTGATCTTCACCATCCTCGGCTACTTCGGCGCGCTCCTGACCGCGATCTACACCTTCCGCCTGATCTTCCGGGTCTTGGGCGGTGAGCCCTGCGCCGAGGCCCAGGAGCTGATCGACACCGGTCACGTCCATCACGCCGCGCCCTTCAACCCGGCGACCGGCGAAGAGGAGGACACCGACGTCGGCTTCCCCGGCGCCGAGCACCACATCGCCGAGCAGTCGCCGCCGATGAAGGTGGCGATGGCGATCCTCGCCTTCCTCGCCCTCTTCGCCGGCTTCATCCAGGTGCCGGGCGTCGATGAGACCGTCACCCACTTCCTCGACCCGGTCTTCGCCGACTCGCCGCTGGCGGCGATCCACCCGTCGAACACGGCGGCCTGGATCGGCCTCGCGATCGGCGCGGCGATCTCGCTCGCCGGGATCGCGATCGCCTACTGGCTCTACGTCGTCAGCCCGGAGACGCCGCGCCGCCTGCAGCAGCGCTTCTCCGCCGTGCACACCTTCCTCTACAACAAGTGGTACTTCGACGAGGCGATCGACATCCTGGTCGTCCGCCCGGCGCTGGCGATCGGCCGCTTCGCCAACAACGTCTTCGAGCGCCTCGTGATCGACGCCGCGATCACCGGCGGCACCGAGGAGACGGTCGGCCGCGCCGGGGCGATCGTCCGCACCTTCCAGAACGGCATCGTCCGCACCTACGGCCTCTTCCTCGTCTTCGGCGCCGTCGGCCTCGCCCTCTACTTCCTCATCCAACAGTCATGATCAACGCGCTCCTCTGGGTACCCCTGGCGTTCGGCGTCGTCGGCTTCTTCCTGCCGCGGCGGGCGGTCGGCTGGTGGGCGACCGCGGGCGCAATGGTGACGCTGGTGCTCGGCGTGATCATGGCCCTCGGCTTCGAAAACGGCGCCGCGGGCCTGCAGGACACGGTCAACACGACCTGGATCTCCGGGCTCGGCGTCAACTACAGCCTCGGGATCGACGGCCTGAACCTCTTCCTGGTGCTGCTGACCGCGCTGCTGTGGACGGGCGGCATCGCCTTCGCCGCCTTCCGCGAACGGGACCGGCCGCAGCTCTTCTTCTTCCTCATGCTGGCGGCGGAGACCGGGACGCTCGGCTCGTTCCTCTCCCAGGACCTGCTGCTCTTCGTCCTCTTCTTCGACCTGATGCTGGTGCCGTTCTACTTCCTCTTCGGCGCCTGGGGCGTCGACCGCACGGGCGAAGGCGGGCCGACGGCGTCGCGGGCGACGCTGAAGATGATGATCTACACGCTGATCGGCTCGCTCTTGATGCTGGTCGGCGCGATCGCCACCGCGATCATCTCCGCCCACGGCGGCCACCTCACCTTCTCGATCGAAGCGATCCAGCACCAGGGCGTGCCGGTCGGCAGCCAGCGCTGGATCTTCTGGTTCTTCGCCGCCGCCTTCCTGGTCAAGATGCCGGCCTTCCTCGTCCACGGCTGGATGCCCGACACCTACAAGGCGGCGCCCCTGTCGACCCTCGTCGTCTTCTCCGGGGTGCTGGCGAAGGTCGGCGCCTACGGCTTCCTGCGGATCGTGCTGCCGCTCTTCCCGCAGGCGACGGCGCAGTTCCAGACCGTGATCCTGCTGCTCGCGCTGGGCTCGATCCTCTACGGCTCGGTGATGGCCTTCACCCAGACCAACCTGCGGCTGATCGCCGGCTACTCCTCGGTGGCCCAGCTCGGCTTCATCACGATCGGGATCTTCACCCTGCGCGCCGACGGCTCCGACGGCGCGATCCTGCAGATGGTCAACCACGGCCTGGTCGTGGGCGCGATCTTCATCATCATCGGGATCCTGGTCGAGCGCTCCGGCACCGAGGACCTGCGCTCGATGGGCGGGATGGCGATGCGGGCGCCGGTGTTCGCGGCGCTCTTCCTGATCGTCACCATGGCCACCCTGGCGATGCCCGGGTCGGCCAACTTCATCGGCGAGTTCTACATCCTGAACGGGCTCTTCGAGGCGAAGATCGTCTTCGCCTTCATCGCGATCTCGGCGGTGGCGCTGGCCGCCTACTACGCGCTGCGCCTCTATATCGGCACGATGCACAACCGCAGGCCCGACGGGATCCTCTCGCGGGAGATCAGCCTCCGCGACGGGGTGGTCCTGGCGCCGCTGGTCCTCTGCATCCTCGGCCTGGCGCTCTACCCGCAGCTGATCCTCCACCGCGCCGACCCGAGCGTGCAGCAGTCGGTCGCGGCGGTGACCGGGAGCGAAGGCGGCGGCCCCCAAAACAGCCCCTCGTCCTCCGAAGAAGAACTGGCGGTGAGCAAGTAGATGGCCGGAGCAGGCTTCAACGCCCCCCACGTCGACTACGCCGGGATCGCCCCGGTCATCGCCCTGACCGTGGGCCTCGTCGTGATCCTGATGAGCGGCGTCTTCGAGACGACCAGGCGCTGGGCGCCGGGCCTCGCCGTGATCACCCTGGCGGCGGCGGCCGGCCTGCTGATCTGGAAGTGGGGCGAAAACCTCAGCCTCGTCGCCGGCGCGCTGCGGGTCGACGACCTGGCGATCTCGATCTCGTTGATCGCGATCGCCACCGCGTTCGCGGCGATCCTGCTCTCGATCCGCGAGCGGGCCGCCGAGGAAGCCGGCTACGGCGAGTACTACGCGCTCTTGATCGGCTCGGTGCTGGGGATGGTGCTGCTCTCGGAGGCCGAGAACCTGGTCACCTTCTTCGTCGCGATCGAGACCCTCTCGATCCCGCTCTACATCCTCTGCGCCACCAACCTGCGCCGCGAGGGCTCGCTCGAGTCGGGGCTCAAGTACCTGATCGTCGGCTCGCTCGGCTCGGCGACGCTGCTCTACGGGATGGCCTTCATCTACGGCGGCACCGGCGCGACCGACTTCGCCGGCATCGCCCACGGGATCGAAGTCAAAGGCATGCTGCACGACCCGCTGATCCTGATCGGCATCGCCCTCGCCGCCGTCGGCCTCGCCTTCAAGACCTCGATCGCCCCCTTCCACCAGTGGACGCCCGACGTCTACCAGGGCGCGCCGACCCCGATCACCAGCTTCATGGCGGTGGCGACCAAGGCGGCGGCGTTCGCGGTCTTCATCCGCTTCTTCGTCGTCGCCCTCGGCCCCGAGGTGGGCGACTGGCAGATGGGCCTGGCGATCCTCGCGGCGATCTCGATCGTCGTCGGCAACGTCGGCGCCCTCACCCAGAACTCGCTGAAGCGGCTGCTCGGCTACTCCGGCGTCGCCCAGGCCGGCTACATGCTCGGCGGCCTCGTCGTCGCCTCCGAAAAGGGGGTCAGCTCGCTGGTCTTCTACCTGGCGATCTACCTCTTCATGAACCTGGCGGCGTTCGCCGTGATCGTCGCCCGCGAGCGCGAGACCCCCTTCGGCGACGACATCCGCGGCGTCCGCGGCCTCGGCGCGGAGCGCCCGGCGCTGGCCGCCGCGCTGACGATCTCGATGCTGGCGCTGGCCGGGCTGCCGGCGACCGCGGGCTTCATCGGCAAGCTCTACCTGATCGAGGCGCTGGTCGAAGGCAACTACCTCTGGCTGGCGATCTTCATCGTCGGCGGCACGATGATCTCGCTGGCCTACTACCTGCGGGTGGTGGCGGCGATGTGGATGGGACCGGAGACCGAGATCGGGAGCGCCACCGCAAGTGCTGTGGGGGCCCCGGCGGGCGGTCCCGGCTCGACCCCGGTCATCTCCGGCGCCTCGCCGGAAGCCGACCCGGTCGACCCCGAAGCGGGCCGCCGCTGGTACCTGGTCGGCCCCGCCGTCCTCGCCGCCGGCATCACCGTCTTCTTCGGCGTGATCCCGCAGCCGCTGGTCGACTTCGCCAGCCACGCCGGCGCCAGCCTCTTCTAGAGAGAGCGCGTCGTGACGGGCAACGTCCGCCCCCCGTCACGACGCTAGGTTTCCCGAAATCGGCGTTCTCCTGACTGCTGCCCTGATCGTCGCCGGCACCGCGGTCGGAGTCGGTGCCGAGCGACGTCACCCGAGCGCCGCGATCGGCCTCGCCCGGCGCCTCCTGCGCCTGATCCTCTACGTGCTGGTCCCGTTCATCATCTTCTTCAACCTGGCGAAGGCCGAAGTCAGCCTCGACAATGCGGTCGGCATCGGGCTCGGCTGGGTGAATCTGGTGCTGGTCGGGGTGATCGTCTGGTTCCTCGCGAGCCGGGTGCTGAGGCTGTCGCGGCCGCGGACCGGCGCGGTAATGGTCTGCGCGCTGACCTCCAACACCGCCTACCTCGGCTACCCGCTGACGGTGGCGCTGCTCGGCCACGATCACCTCTCGACCGGCGTCCTGTTCGACGTCCTGGTCAGCGGCCCGGCACTGCTGCTCGGGGCCTTCGGGGTGGGAGCGGCGTTCGGCGACCGGGCGGGCGAAGGCATGGGCGATCGGGCGAAGGCGTTTCTGACCCGCAACCCGCCGCTCTACGCGGCGATCCTCGGCCTCCTGGCACCGAAGGCCCTGGCGCCGACGGCCCTCGTCGACGCCTCCCAGGTGCTGGCGGTGGTGGTCCTGCCGATCGGCTTCTTCGCCGTCGGCGCAACCCTCGCGGAGGGCGCCGAGCACGGCGAGCTCCCGATCCCGCCGCCGTTCACCCGCCCGGTGGCGCTGGCGGTGGGTGCCCGCCTCGCCCTCGCCCCGGCGCTGCTGATGCTCATGGCGGCGCCGCTGATCGACCTCCCCTCCGCCTACCGGCTGATGTCGGCGATGCCGACCGGCCTGAACGCGATGGTCGTCTCCCATGCCTACGGCCTCGACAACCGGACGGTCGCCGAGTCGATTACGTGGTCAACCGCGATAGTGGTCGCCGCGGCATTAATCTCATTGCTGTTCTAGGACACTAGGGCCCCTCAGGAACCCTCACGCACGCAATGCTCCAGCACGCCGGCATCGAGGTAAAGCCCGCCGATCTCGACGAAACGGTCGCGTTCTTCTCGATCCTCGGCTTCTCGCTCGTCCCCGACCCCTTCGACGGCGGCTTCACCTGGCTCGAGTGCGCCGGCACCCAGATCCACCTCATGCACGAGGACGCCCCGGTGGTCCCATCCCGCGCCCACCTCGCCGTCGTCTGCCCCCAGATCGACGCCGCCCTCGCCCGCCTCCAGGAGCACGGCTTCGAGGTCGAACGCCGGCGCGAGCACTGGGGAGAGCCCCGCGCGATCGCGATCGCCCCCGGCGGCCACCGGGTCGAGCTGATGAAGGCCCCGCCCCCGCGCGCCGCCTAAGAGCCCCTCTAAGAACCTGAGCGCACGCAACGCCCGTCAGACCCCCGCCGGTCGCTCGTCCCGACTCGGGAACAGGTGCCGAGTGACAGCAGCAACGACGCCGACGATCTGGACCACCGTCGCCGCGAGCCAGACCTCGATCACCTCCGGCGGCAGATCCCACCTCTTGCCAGCCCAGGCAAAGGTCACAAACACCACATCGGCGACCGCGAACTGTAGGCCAAGGATCCAGAGGATCCAGTCGCCATAGCCCTGCCGAAGGCCGTGCTCCTGCTCGGCGAAGAGCCGCCGGAGCTCCAGGTTCTGAGCACGTTTCCGCTCCGGGAGGTGCGTCAGATGGCCAGGAACGGGAGTTACGTTTCCCAGAGCGTCGTCTGAGCCGGGGCGACGATCCTCGGCCGTCATGGCTCCAGCAGGTCGGCGGTTCGCAGCCCCAGGTCGTTCAGCCTGAGCTGGACGAGCTCGCGGGAAACCTGGAACCGCAGCGCCATCTCGAGGTCGTCGACGCCGAGTTCGGTCATTACCTTGACGTCCAGATCCGGCATCAGAAGGCATGACGCGAACTCCTCGGCGTAGACCGATTCCGGATCCCGCTCGGACTTGGGGCGATCACTCCGTCGGTCCACGCGACCGTACCGATTGGTATCGGCCGAGCGGCGGACGTAGTGCCCCAACTCGACCGCACAGGTGAACCTCCGTCGGATCAGGAGGTCCAACTGGTTCATGTAGATCTTCGGCTCTGCCCCAGGCTCCATCACGAGCCCGCCGAGCCTGTCCCGGTCCAGCTCACCTTCGAGGACCTGGATGCCGAGTTCCTGGGCGATGGCAATCGGATCGACGGGCGCCCGCACGCGGAAGGTCGCCCTGAGTATGCGCGCCGCATCTTCAGCGGCTTCCTTCTTGATCTTCGCCTCGGCCCTCATCCCCACAACTTCTAGCGCAGCCTCCGAGCTAGGACACACTTTTGCCTCATTCCCACCGGCAACCGTGCCGGCGGCTGCGGTGCTCATAGGGCAACCTCCCCCTTGTTCTCCAGAGATTGAGAGGCCGAGCGAAGCGAGGCCGTCGAAGATCCCCGGGGATCAAAGAGAGAAGCCGACCGCCGTCGGGAGAACGCCCTCGGCGCAAG
>JAFDWF010000108.1 GCA_018268575.1 Actinomycetota bacterium | reverse complement strand
TATGTAGGCGGGGAACGGTGCCGTCAGATAGGGCGCCACGGCGAAGGGGTCGGGATCGGTTTCGACGGACCACAGACCGCGGCGGATCGGGGTCACGAGGCCTGCCTCTGCCAGCGACTGCAGCCGACGCCGTGCCGTCCCTTCCTCGGAGCGCCAGAGCGCCGCCGCCTCGCGCGTCCCCACGACCGGGCCGCCGAGATCACGGAGTTGCGCATACGCCTCGCCCTGCCTCATCGTGCCGCCTCCAATTGGCCCGCGACCGTGGTCTGCATCCGCTCCCACGCCTCGGTGCCGTCGTAGAGCTCAAGCACTTCGGGTTCGAGGTAGGCGAGAACCTGGTCGCGGTAGGCATCGAAGGGGAGCTCGAAGGCCCGCTCGGCCGCCTCGGTGAGAACGTCGGCATCCACCTCGCCCGGCGAGATCGCCCGGCGCCGGAGAAGCAGATCGAGATCGAAGACGTCGCGCGCCTGCGTCTCGGAGTGCCCGGCCAGCGCTCGTACCTTCTGGACGGTCGCCGCCTCGATCCCGTAGTGCTGGACGGTCGGAGCGGGCAACCCATAGCGGCCGGCGACCTCCGTCGGGAGTCGATCGAGGCGATAGCCACCGTCGTTGTCCCGTCCGGAAAACTCGATCTTGGTGCGCACCTCCTCGCCGGAGCCAGTGACTGAGACCTTCCAGCGCCTGGTCGTCTCGGTCTGCTTGGGCGCGGTGAACCCTGAGACCTCGAGACCGCGGGTCCGGAGCAGGAGCGCCAGCGGCGGTGAGTCGAGGATGCCATCGACCTTCCTCTCCAGGTCTGCAGGCAGCGGTCGAGTGAGGTCGAGGTCGATGTCCTCGGAGTAGCGGACGCTGCCAAAGAAGTAGCGCAGGTTGGCACCGCCCTTCAGGACGTGGCGGGAAAGGTCGAGGCGTTTGGAAAGGACCTCGAGAAAGGCGAGGTGGAAGAACTCGATCCGCTGGGCTCGCGTGAGGGCGACCATAGGTTTAGAATACAAAAAACAGGCTTTTTTTGCAGGTTTTCCGTATTCTAACTTCCCCGCTGGACCGCAGACCTGCCCGAGGCCCCGAACCCGCTGGTCGATCAGTCCAAGCGCGAACGCGCAGCGTCCAACTCGCGGCGGAGGCAGGCCAGACTCACGACCTCGCCCCGCTCCAACTCGCCGAGGCCTGTGGCCAGGGCCGCCACAGTGTCACCTTCGGCGAGAATCTCGTTCGTCTCGCGACATGCCTCGCAGTCCCCCCTCGGATCCAGCTCACGCATGGGTGAGGCCAACGTCGATCATGCGAGCCTGCGAGATGCGCCGAGATCGATGCGCGCACCACAAGCGAACGGCGCGAAGACCTCGTTGTCGCGCTTCGTCCCATTGATCGTCCGGAGGCCCCGCGCGAGTGCATCCGTATCAGCCGCTCGCTGAGCACCTTTCACGCGTAGCCGTTCAAGGGCTGCGGATTGTCTGCCCGAACGATCCATGACGACCTCGAATGTAGATGCTCGGCCCACACCGGACAACCGCAGCGCCACGACCCGGTGATGCCGTTTCCCCCTGGATGTTGACGAGGTCACTCGCCGACCAGCCGATATCCGACACCCAGCAGTTGACGACGTAGCGGCGGTGCGCGGGGTCGAGTTTGCTGCGTAGCCGTCTCGCGTGGCTCTCCAGGGTCCGGGTCTTCGCCGCCGGACCGCGAAGACCCCAGACATCGCGCAGGAGTTCCTCCTTGGCGAAGACCCGGGTTGGGTCGGAGGCGAGGACGCGGAGCAGGGTGAACTCTTTCTTCGCGAGGCGCACCTCCCGATCGCCGACGGTGACCTTGCGACGGGCCGGGTCGACCAGAAGCTCACCCACCCGGACCGGCTCGTCGAGGCGGCTGTGTCGACGGCGCAGGATCGCGTCGATGCGCGAGCGGAGGTCTTCGTACGCGAAGGGCTTCTCCAGGTGGTCGTCGGCGGCCAGGTCGGGGTCCTGGCCCGACCACGGGTCGCGCGCTCGCGGCCGCAGGGCGATCACCGGCAGGTAGGGGTCGATCCGGGCCTGCAGCCAGTGGGCCTCGCGGATCCGGCGGAGTAGCTCCGGTCCTTCGCCGCCCGGCATCTCCAGGTCGACGACCAGGAGGTCGGGACGCTGATGGCGGCAGAGCCACAGTGCCTCCTCGGCCGTGCCGGCGGCCAGGGGCTCGTAGCGATCCGAGGCGAGGCGGTCGCAGAGCAGGTCGAGGGTGGCCCGGTCGTCCTCGCAGACGACGACGGTGGCGCGTGCGGCTGGCGCGCCGGTAATCGGTCGGGTCAGCGAGGATGATCGGGTCGCCACACCAGACGCAGACGCCCTTCCCCCATCGTTCCCGGTTCTGGGCGATGCCGCAGTAGAGGACCAGGCGCGTCGCTCGGATCTGCGTGGTCGATCCGTCCGTCATTCGCCATCTGCCCCACTGGCGATGTCAGCGACGCCTTTGAGGACCGACTCAGCTTTCGCCTCAAAGCTGGACTGGATCAACCGCTGCCCGAAGTGGAGGGCCTGAGAGGGCGTCAGGCGCGTGTCGGCGAGTAGCTCGCCCTCCTTCGCTGCGGATGCGCCAGTGGACGTTGCCGCTCTCGACCTCGACGGCGATCTTCGATTTCGTGGAGACCGTGGCGCTCAAAGCTCCACCCTCCCGCCCTTACCGACCATCAATATGTTCCCCTCCAGCTTGTGTCGCGGATAAGTCGAAGGACTGCGGCTCGCAGCCGTTCAGCTTCACTGCGCCGGACATCTGGAGACGGCGAGCCTCCGAAGTCGACAGCCCGAATTCGTCGGCTACCAGCTTCGGAAGATGGATGATCGTCTCCGCCGCGGCTCGCTCGTAGTCGCGGGTGGTCCGCAGGTCGTCGCTCATGCAAACCGCACCTGGTAGCCCTTGCGGCGCCACTTCGCCCGCAGGTTGCATCGATGGTCTCGTGGCGAGGGATGCCGTGGAGCATCTTGAGCGGCAGGCGCGTGTAGCCATAGCCCCAGGTCGGCATCTAGGCCGCCGCCGCCAACTGCTCACGCACCCAGTGACAGCACGCATAGACGCTCCCCGTGAAGACGATGCGGCGTGCTCCGTGCCAGATGGCCCGGACCGTCCAGTCTTCAGGGCCCGTGCCGTTGGCCGGTTTCGTGACGATCTCGAAGTCGTCGCGGGTCATGCTGCCCACCGAACGGAGGGGATCCTCGAAGGATCCCGGCGCCATTCCTCCGCGATTCGCCTCCAGGCCAGCTTCTGGACCTCGACGATGTCCAGCCAATCGGGTGTCCCGTTGACCTTTTCGTTGGGCACTAACCCGGAGGTTGGGCGCTCCGTTGCCCGGTTCTCGGTCGAACGGAGCCGAACCGAACCGAACCCAGAACACCCGAAACCCCGCTCTGGAGCGGGGTTTCGGGGCGCAACATCAGGTACTTCGGGAAGCGGCTGAAGGGATTCGAACCCTCGACCTTCTGCATGGCAAGCAGACGCTCTAGCCAGCTGAGCTACAGCCGCATATGTTGATTCTTGGCTCTACGCCGCACCTTCATGGGATACACGCTGTAGGGAGTCTAGAGGCGAGGAGTCGGTTTTTCGGTCTCCCTGCCTTTTCCTGCCTAAACGCGCCCAGTCGAGCGCACCGTCGAAGGCGACAAGATACCGATCGGAGAGCTTGTCCCGTCGCTTGGCGGCCTTCTGGTAGACGCTGTACACAAAGCGGATATCGCTCCATCCTCCTTGTTCAGCGATGTAGACCGGATCGTCCCCGGCGGCCGCCCGAAGGCTCGCGTACGTCCTGCGGAGCCCGTGAGGCGTGATGTGCTCGATGGCGGAGATGCCCTGCTCCTTGAGCTTCGCGTTGGCGAGCTTGACGATCTCGGCGAAGCGGGCCTCGGCGTTGCGGACGGTCTGCCGAGCGTAGGTTTTGCGGAGCCTGCCGCTGAGGAAGACCGGATCGTTGGGCCGCGTCTTCGGCGATCTCGCTTTCCAGGCGATCAACTCCTCCAAGGCGCCGATCGGGATGTCAACCTGGCGTTCTTCGCCGGTCTCCGTCTTCGACTCCCGGACGAAGATCGTCGCCGTCGAGAGGTTGATGTCGATCCAGTCGAGCGCAAGCGCCTCGCCTACCCGAAGACCGCAGCCAACGAGGACGGCGATCAACGGGCGCTCGTAACCCTTGGCGGCGCAGACGAAGGCGACGATCTGCTCGATCTCCAGCCAGGTCCGTTTCGGCTTGTTGCCCTTGGCCTTGCAGTCCTCATCGAAGCCCGGGTTCACGGTGATCTTGTAGCGGGGGTACTTGACGGGCTTCTTCAACGTCGAGCCCAGCCGGCTGATGTTCTTGTTGATCGAGTTGTTGGAGAGGGCGCCGTCCGTGCGCTTGAGCTTCCGTCCTTCCTTGGCGACCCGAGCTTCGATCTCCTTGCGCCGGTTCTGCTTCCACGCCTTGAAGGCGTCCACGGTTTCGACGGTGATCTCCGACAGGCGCATCTCCCCGAAGTACGGAAGGAGATGCTTCTCCAGCACCCATTTGTTGTCCCTGATGGTTCTCGGTTTCCAGTTCGGACTTTCCATCTCGAACCACTCTTCGGCCCACTCGTGGAAGAGCGGGTCGAGCAGACCGTCCGGTGCTTTCGGCGCCGGATTCGCCTCCGGCGGTATCCACGTCCCACGCCGCACGTCGGCCATGATGTTTTGTCTTTCTTCGTCGGCCTTCTTCCAACTCCAGCCTTCGGCCGACGTGCCGAGCGAAACGTAGTGCCGGGTGCCGTAGGCGGGGATCCGCAGAGCCCAGACTTCGCCGGCGGTCTTCGGCTCGACGATGGTTCCGGTGGCGGGGCGACCCATCAGGCACCGCGCCTAGAATCGATGTAGGACATAAGGGGCTCCAGTCTCCTCGTGTCTTAGGCCCTGTAAGTCGGTGTTAGCGCACCGCAGGGGCCGACAATTTGGCTTGATTGAGGGGAATTATACCCTCTCACCCGGCCTTTTCACCCCTCACCTTCAAGGTCCGAACTCGGTCCTTCGCGGCGGTCCGGCGGCGGGACTTCGATCCGGGCTCGGCCCGCCGGGGATCACCATCGGACCGGGAGCGATCGTCCTCTCGCGGGAATCGCCAGACGCCGCCCACCTTGCGGCCCCCGAGGTCCTTCGCGTGCCGGTAGATCGTCGCGGCATCGACGCCGAGAAGGCGCGCCTTTTCTTTCACGCCAACCAGCGAATCCGTTTGGAGCAGTTCGCGTGGTCGCTCGAACGGGAGGGCGACCTTCACATCGAATGGGTCGAGCCTCACGATCTCGCCGTTGGGGAACCGGAGTATCAACCCGTCGAAGGTGATCTCGATCGGATCGGCCCGGCCGCCGGTCTCGCGCGGGTCGAGCTTCATCGAGGAAGCCATCAGTTCGGCAGCTCCCATCGGTACTTCTTCCCGAGCGGGTGATCGTCCGGGGCAGGCCGGCCTTGCCGGCTCCAGCGGCCTCCGCCAGCGTCGGTCTTCGCCAGCTTGAACCCGGCTGCGCGTAGAGAGGCGCCCCCCTCCTCGGGGAGCGTGTAGGTGATGAGCTTGCGATAGCCGAGTGCCTTCACCGCCCGCCAGGCCGCTCGCAGCAGCATCGAACAGGCGTTGTAGGTGCCATCGGTACAGACGCGTCGGACCTCGGCGGTGTAGCCGTCTTCGAGCATCCGGGCGACCGGGCGACCGATGATCGCCACGCCGCAGAGTCGCCCGTCCACCTCAACGCCGACGACACTGATGGCGGCGAGGACCGGACGATTGTGCCGGTGATGTTCCCTGACGTAGGCGTTGGCGACCTTGAGCGAGACCGGGACGAGGGAGAGATGAGGTCGATCGTCCCGCTTCCGATGATCTCCGTCTCGCGAGACGTCCTTGCAGCGCGCTGGCGGCATCACTCGGCCCGCCCCAGCCAATCGACCTCTGCCCCCGGCTCCCTCATGTCGCGGAAGATCGGGGCGAACGGCCCCGAATTCACCAGGTCTTCGAGCAGTCCGAACGAGATCGACACCTCCGCCTGTCGGGAGAGGCGAGGATGGCTGCGAAGAAGCCCGATCGCGGCTGCTCGACGCCGCTCGAGGGCCTGCCGGGGAACGCCGGTCAAAATGCAATGGACCGGAGGGAACACCGGGTAGAGCGCCCGCCAGATCGGCTCGCCACCCTCGCCCTTCGCGCGATGGAGATCCCCGTACCGCACCAGCTCCGCCGCTAGGCGATCGATCCCGAGCGTCGCCCGATCAAGCTCGATGAAGCGCGGCGCCACCGAGAGCTCGCCCCCCTCGCCGGCGAGAATATATGCGAAGGCGGCGTCCGTGACGAGCCGGTCCCGAGCCCCGCGCCGGCGCCGCGACAACGGGTGATAGACCTCGTGGCGCCACGACAGCGGGCCGAACTCGTCGCCGCGCTCGCGGGCCGCGATCAGCCAGCAGATCGCGGCATCGGAGACGGCGAGCGTGTGTCGGTGGAGCTGGCCCGCCGCCTGGGCCGCCGTCAGGAGCTTGGGCGGGTCGGGCAGCGCCCCGGCGTCACTGGCGAGCCTCGCCCCCGCCTCGGTGACGAACCAGAGCCAACCGGGGAAATCGGGCATCCCGACCCGCGCCAGGAGGCCTGCTCGCGCCAGGCGCTCCAGGACCCGTTGCGTCCAACGTCGCGAGCGACCGGGCAGGTGCATCACCTGGAGCTGCGCGGTCGTCAGCGTCCGGTGTGCGGCGACGGAGGCGACGATCTCGACGGTCGCGATCGGCAACCCGCGCTCCGCGCTCATGACGATCCTCCGGAGCCGATTGGGAAGGTGCCGTCGGAGGATGCCGCGGACTCGCCAGCGCCGCCGAGCGCGTGATAGATCCTGTCGTCGAGGTGGTCAAGCTCGGCGATGACCTCGGTGGGGGAGCGCCCGCCGCCGTTCTCCTCGATCGCGGCGTCCAGTTCGGCGACCCGATCGGCGTCGCCGCCGGCCCCGAACAGCTCCTCCGCCTGCAACCCGCCGACCGCGAACGGCCTGCTGGTCTCCCCGCCATGCGTCACCTGGGCGAGGAACCGGAACCGCGGGAGACCGGTGAGCGCGGCGGGGGCGGGCCGGCCACCCCACTCCTTCGCCATCACCGCCGCGCCGGGCGAGTTCAGCGCCGTCGCCCAGGTGTGGGAGGCGTTGGTCGAGATCGCGTTGAAGGTCTCGGCGGAGAGGCGCTCGGGATTCTGGTTGGCGAGCGCGAGGCGTAACCCGTACTTCGCCGCCTGCTCGATCAGGCCGGCGACGTTGCCCCCTGCGCCGCCGTCGTAGGTCTGGGCCTCGTCGCCGTAGACCCAGAACGGCGACCGGTCGGCGACGGCGAGACCGGCGCGGCTCTTCGCCGCCCGCAAGAGCGCGAAGAACATCAGGTTCGCCGAGGTCCGCGCCCGGATCCCGCCCGAGCCCGGGGAGAAGAGGACGATCGCCTTCCTGTCCATCACCTCGCGCAGGTCGAACGTGCCACGACTCTGCCCCAGGAGGGCGACGCAGGGGGGCGAGGAGCGCAGCCGGTCGACCAGGTTCGTCACCGGCGTGATCGCCTCGCTCGACAGCTTCGGGAAGCGATCGGTCCAGAACCGCCGAGCGGCCCGCGGTAACAACGGCAGCACCGCCTCGCGCCAATTCTCGTCGGAGAGCAGCGTCGGGAGCTGGAAGATCGTCGGCGCCAGCTCGTCGGGCAGCTCCCGCGCGACGGCCCCGAGGGCCTGGGCCGCCTGGGTGGTCAGGTTGAGGGCCCGGCTGTTGCGCTCGTCCCAGCGCATTGCGGAGGCGAAGGCGTCGGCCACCGCCTCGACCCCGGCCGGGTCGCCGACGCCGAGCACATTCCAGCCCGGCTGCCGGCGATCGGCCATGCTCTCGGCAAGGTTGATCTCGATCACCCGCTCCCGGACGCCCTCCTCGGCCAGGTAGGGCTTGATCCGCGCGAGCGCGTCGGCATGCGGGTCGATGAACATTCCCCCCTCTCCCGCGCGGACCAGATGCACGAACTGGGCGATCGCCAGCTCGGTCTTGCCGTAGCGACTGCGGCCGACGATGTAGCTGAAGAAGGTGTCCGCCGTCGGAACACCGACGACGCGCTCGCCCTCCTCGGTCGCGATCCTCCCGACCGGGATCAGCCCCGCCTCTGCTTTGAAGTCCGGGAGTGGCGGCGGCGGCGAGACCAGAGCACCCGATCGCAGCACGTTCGCCGAGAGGCACCGGACGGTCGGGGGCTTCAACCATCCGACCAGCTCGCGCGCGGAGACGATCCCCGTCCGGGTCGGGCGGAAGAGGCCCGAACGGAAGCGCCGGTCGAAGCTGCGGCGGCGCCCCGGCAGGTCGGAGCCGAGGAACCCCAGGCCGAGGATCGGCAGGCCGGAGACCCGCAGCCAGTTGCGCTCCGATGCCAGCGGCTCGAAGCTCGCCAACAGTCCTCGCATCGCCGCCTTGGCACGGCTCCTCTCGCCGGCCTCGACCCGCACCAGCACCTGCGCCTCGAAGAGGGGCGAGCGGTCGTTCAACTTGCCGTCGAAGGCGCGCGTTTCGGCCCGCCGCCCGGCCAGCTCGACTGGTTCGCTGCGCTCGCCACGCCCGCGGCCGGTCCGGCCCAGCAGCTCATCGAGGGCGGCGCGGGTTCGGTGCCGGCGGCGACCTTCGCGCCGGAGCCGCCGGCGCAGGCGGGCCCGCCGCAGGGTCGCCGCGGGCAACAGGTCGATACAGACGGTCGCCCGGTCGCCGGCCTCTGTGCTCATCACCTCCATCGCCGCGGCTACGGGCTGGAGCGGGTCGGGATCGAGACCGAGGGCGGCGAGCGGTTCGACGCTCGGCCGGGCCATGACCAGCTCGGCCCGCAGGACGGTCGGCTCCGTCTCCGCCGCAGGCCCCTTCTCGCCCGTGACCGCCGCTGCGCGCACGGTCTCGGGGTCGCGCAGCTCCACCCCGTCGAAGGAGCGGATGGCGCTCCGCAGCAGATCACGCGACCAGGCCGGACCCTCGATCAGGTAGACGAGCCGACCTTCGGTGTCGGTGTCGAGGCGGAAGCGGACCGCCCCGGCGCGTCGGTCGAACCAGCCGCGGACCAGGCGATCGATCCGCCCGAGCTGGGCGGCGAAGCGCATGACCGTCTCCGGGTTGGGGTCGTATTCGTCCGCCGGGACGGCGACGAAGGCGACCCGTTCCCGGAGCGCGGTTCTGGTGCAACGGACGCGGAGGACAGCGGGCGCGATCGTGCTGAGGAGGACCGTCGACCCACATATGGCGATGAGCGACCGATCGACGCTCGGGCCTGCGGCGCCGGCCACCAGGCTTGAGAGACGTTGGGAGATCAGCACCGCCACCACGGCCGCCGCGGTCCCGATCACGAGGCGGGCGTCGTCGGTGCCCTCGCCCTTCACGATCCGGGCTCCAGGCGACAGAGGGTTGATGTCAGAAGATCGGAGGACCCGTATCCGGCAGCGCGAAGCGGCGCCGCCACCGTCGGGAGCGCGGGTACCGCGGCCCCCCTCGCGAACCCCCATGCGGCCCCGCCCGCGAACCGGGGAAGGCGCCTCGCGCCGCTGGCGACGGCGACCTTAGGCCCCACCGGTCGCCCTCGTCTCGAAGATCGGGAGATAGCCGCGGCCTGGGTCGTGGAAGCGCCGCAGGAAGGCGCGCCAGCCGGCCCGGACCGCTGCGGGCGTGTCGCCTCCGACCCTCAGGACAGGGTGCTCGTCGCGGGCGCCGATGAGCTTGATCGACACGCCTTCGCGCCGATATGGGACGTGTTGGAGAGCACGATGCGTCGCCAGCTCCTCGATCTCCCGGCGATGGGCGACGGTGCCGGGTCGGTCTTGGGGGTCCTGTCGCCGACGGCGGGCCGGCGGCGGCGGCGGCGCAGGCTGGGTCGGAGTGTCGCTGTGGATCGCCGCCGGGGCCAGCCGAGGCTCGCGCGCAGAGCCCTGGATGGGCGATGCTCCACCCCTGCCGATCCATCCCAGACCGACGAGCAGGCAGAAGCCGACGGTCACCCCCAGCCCGAGTGCGAGCATGCACCGCCCAAGCCGGGCGTCCAGCGGCCGGTCGGCGAGAGCTCGCAGAAACTCAGCCACTACCCGATGCCCCTTCGCGATGGATGACCGGCGGCTCCGCGTAGGCGTAGATCGGCGCGGGCTCGCCCTCGGCGTCGGCTAGAGCCGGCAGGAATGGCCCGACGCGGGCAACCCGGTCGCCGAAGTTGCCGTCGATCGTGACGATCTCGTCCCCGAGGACCGCTTCCACGATCCCGACGTGTTCGCTCGCGGTCGAACCCCAGCCGTAGAGGACCGCATCGCCGGGCGCCGGGGTCGCGCCCGGCGGGAGGACCCGTCCGCCGTGTTCCTTGACCCAGCCGTAGAAGGAACCCGAATAGGCGTAGGGCGCCGTCCCACCCGACATCGGGACGCCGGCGTGCTCCCAGACCCAGGCGACGAAGAGCGCGCACCACTCCTCACACGGCCCGTAGCGCGTGCAGTTCGAGCCGATCGGATCCTCGGCAACGCCGAGCTGCGAGCGGGCGACCCTGACGATCGCACCGGCCCTCGCCGTCCCGCCTTCGCGGGGCGCGGCTTCCCCGCAGGCCCGACCCTGGGCGCGGTCGGCGACGTCGTGAGTGGCGGCGGCGCCCCGACCTTCGTGGCCGAAGCCGAAGCTCACCGCCCGCGCCATCACCTCGTGCGCGTAGTCCACGAGCCCGTCGGCGCAGGCGCCGTAGTAGCGGCAGGCGGCCTCGTAGTAGCCGCGGTAGGGGCCGCCCGCCGGGGGCGCCCCGAGATCCTGGGCGAAGATGCGCGCCGCGGTGAAGATCGCGTCGGCGGGGTTGAGGATCGAGGCGCCGCCGCCGTCCGCGTCCACCCCGAAGCGTTCCCATAGGGTCGGGACCGACGGGTCGGGACTGCATTCCGAGCCCCGCACGTAGGCAATCTCCATCACCCCGGCGCAGCCCGACGGCGCGACGCCGCAGTGCCCGTCGCCCCCGCACTCCTGGACGCCGATCGAGGCGAGGAAGGGCCAGGAGATGTCGAAGCGCCTGCCGGCCTCCATGAAGAGCTGAAGGCGCGCGGGCGGGATTTCTCGCGCCGCCGCGCCCTTCGCGGTCGGCCCGACGGTCCCGGCGGCCGTCGCCGTTCCGCCGAGACAGGAGACCGAGGCGCCGAACACCGCCGCGACGACCGCGACGATCACCAGGAGGACGATGGCGGCCGAGCCGGCGGCGAGCGTCGCGAACCAGACGAGGGAGCGGCGCGCCCTCATCCTCCCGCCTCGCCCTCGTCGCCTCCCCGGACGTCCTTATGGGGATCGGCGTCCTGATCGCCGCCCGCCCGATCGCGGTCGTCCTCGCGCCGCCGGTCGCCGCCAAGGTCCCTGTTGACCCGGACGCCGCCGACGGGAGCCCGCCGTGGTCCGAGCGGACCGGGCCGGCCGCGGCCGACGAGCCGACCACCGAGCCATAGGGCCGAGCGGCCCGCTCCTGCGGCGGCACGACGTGCCGGGCGGGTCGCGCCGCCCGCCAGGCGCGCGCCCGAGTAGAGGGCGATCAGGTCGAGCGCGCGGTCGCGGGAGGGCGCCCCCGGCCCGGTGACGATCCCGATCAGGCCCTCGGTCAACGAGCGCCATTGCAGGAAGACAGCCCAGAAGAAGGCGCACTGGAGGCCGAAGGAGAAGAGCCAGCCAAGCTCGGAGGTGGCCGCCGAGATCGCCGCACAGACCGTCAGCAGGATCGCCAGGATCAGCGAGTAGGCGGCCTTGCGTAGGAGGAAGCCGGCGAGCTTCGAGAGCCAGCCCTTGAAGAATTGATGACCCGTGCCGGGGATCGCGGCGGCGATCAACGCCACCGGCGAGAAGGCCAACAGCAGGAGCAGGAGGATCTGAGCGGTGATGATTCCGACCGACAGCGCTCCGAGGAGGAAGAACGCGCCCAGCTCGGCGACGAGGACGAGGAAGGCGATCCCGACGCGTTCGTACTGGCCTTCCTTTTCCATCGCCGCGCCCGCCGGCTTGTCGGCCGGGCCGAGCTTGTAGGAGCCGTTCGCCTTGCCGGGATCGGCGTCGGGAAGCTTCGAGCCGTCGCCCGCGAGGAGCGCTTCGACCTCCTGTGCTCGTTCGGGCGAGCCCTGTTCGAAGCGCAGGAGATGTGGCCCGTACTTCTTCAGGTTGTTGATGCAGGTCTTGCCGCCGACGCTGACTTCTTCGCCCGCTTCCAGGCGTCGGGCGGCAGCTTCCGCGAGCGGCCCGACCCGCACCGATTCCGGTTCGGAGCCCGAGCCGCTCCTGACGCAATGGTCGAGACCGCCGAACTCGAGGACTGCCCAAGGCTGGGCGACGAGCAGGCCGAAAAGCTGGTCGGCGCCGGCTGCCTTCGCTTCCCCCTGACTCGTCGGCTCGCCGTCTTTGGCGATCGAGAGGAAGGCCCCCGACAGGTCGTTCGTCCAGTGGGACGCGGCGCCGATCGTCTGCGCCGGTTGCAGGACGAAGAGGAAGGCGATCCCGATATAGAGCAGGGAGAGGGCGAGCTGCCCGGCGGTCTCCGCGTAACGGCGCTGGACCAGCGCCTTCCACATCGCCCACATCCCCGTGACCGAGACCGCGAGCACCATCCACGGCCCGCCGAGGACGGTCGAGTAGATGGTCGAGATGGCCCGCGAGACCGGCCCGAGTGCCCCGGCCCCGTTGGTCGGGGCCGAGCCGTTGACGAGATCCAGGCTGAAGGCGAAACCGAAGAGTTCGATCAGGATGTTCGCAAGCCAGGCGGTGAGCCGCCAGATCTCCGTGGCCGCGAAGTAGGCGACCATGGGCAGGACGCCCGAGGCGTCGACCCCGGAGAAGACGCCCACCGAGATCATCGAGAACTGTTGATCGAGGTCGTAGTGGCCGAGCGTCCAAACGCCCTTGAGGCCCGCCATCGAGGAGGCCGGGCCGACGTTCGCCCAGACGTCGGCGCGAGCGAGCGGCGCCATCACCAGCAAGCCGACCACGGCGAGGAGGACGCCGGCGAGGATCGGTCGGCGGGCCACGGCCCGGCGGATGGCCCGCATCAACGGCCCTCCTCCCGCGGCGTGTTGTCGAGCGCGGCGAGGAGGGCGGGGGCCGGATCGATCTGGGCCTCCCCGACGCGCCCGTCGAGGTCGCGGACGAGGCAGCGCCCGCGCCGATATTCGGTGAGCCGGGTGGCAAGGCCGCCCTCGTCGGGGTCGATCCCGGCCTCCACGATCCCCGCGGCGGCCTCCCGCGGGGAGTCCTGACCGAATAACAGGGCCATTCCGACCAGCTGCGCCAGCTCGCCGAGGTCGTCGGCCCGCTGCGTGACGAGGAGGATCGTCGCGTTGAAGGCGCGAGCCAGCCTCACCAGGCGGTTCAGCAGCGCCCGCCCCTGCGAGGAGGCGAACAGCGCCCAGGCCTCATCGAGGATCACCAGCTTGTGGCGGGAGCGGTCGCCGGAGATCAGCTTCAGGGCGAGCGCGGCGACCAGCGCCAGCGTCGCCACCGAGACCCGCTCGCTCCGCGTGTAGGCGGCGCGCTCGGTACCGGGCTCGGGCAGGTTCAGGCCCGGCATACGGATCGTGATCAGGCTCGGCTCCGCCATCAGGCCGCCTCCGCCTCCGTGTCGGAGAAGCCGAGCCGGGCGAGTCCGAAGTCGGAGATCACGTCGAGCGCGTCGGCGGCCTCGCAGGCGCCGGGCGCATCTGCGGCGCGCAGGCGATCGATTACGCCGCCGAGGCTCCGCCCGCCGGCCCGAACCGTGTCGCGCACCGCGCGATCGATCGCGACCTCCCAGGACGGGGGTGGGTCACGTAGCAGCTCAAGAAGATAGGAGGACGCCAGCTCCTCGCGCAGCTCGGGCAGCCCGATACGCAGCGGGTCGAGTTTGCCGCGATGGACGGGATCGGCCGAGAGCTCAAGCTGCTCGCCCTCGCCCTCGTCCAGCTCCGGCAGTTCGGCCAGCCTGTGGTCGGGCTTGGGGTCGAAGTCGATGACCAGAGAGCCGCGAAGGAGCGCCGCGTGCGCGATCGTCTGCGCCGCGATCGTCTTCCCGGAGCCGAGCGTGCCCGTGAGGAGGACGGCGGAGGGTCGCGACTCCCGCGGCGCCTCGGTCGGGTCGAAGCGGACCGGCCTGCGGGCGACCGGATCGAACCCGAGATACACACCGCCGGGGGAACCCACAGCAGCCGTCGCGATCGGCACCATCGCCGCGACCTGCTCCGTGGTCATCTGCTGTCGGTAGTCGGGGACCGCGCCGCCGTCCGGCCGTGGCAGATGGTCGAAAAAGAGGGCGTGCTGGAGACCCCGGGGGCGGTGCAGGGCGACCTCGCCATAGCGCTCGCGGAGCGCCGTGATCCTGGCCTCAAGGGCCTCGGGATCGGGGGCGCCGACCGCCAGGCCGATACTCGCGCGGAGCATCGGCGGGCGTGCGACCGAGGCGAGGATCGACTCGTACTCGCGGGCGAGTTCACGATCCTCCTCGGCGGCGGCGGCCGGTCCGGTGGGCGAGCCCGCTAGCTGATCCCGGTAGGAATGCTCGGCGTCGAGGACCCGGCGGCGGACCTGGGCCAGCGCCTCGCGGTTGCCGACGAGATCCGCGTGCAGGACCGCATCCACCGCGCCAGCGCCTTCGAGCGGCGCGAAGAGAAGCTCGGCGGCGCCGGGGAACCCGGCCTCCTCGGCGAGGGAGCCGAGGCAGAGGTAGGCCTGATGGGAGTCACCGCGCTCGGACTCGACCACCAGCGAGGGCGGTCGGTCGGCGGGCTCGCGCATCGGCGCGTTGGCGAACCGCCAGAGATCCGAGGAGAGAGGTTCGTAGACGGGCTCGCCGCCGGGACCGTCGAGGATCAGCGCGTCGGGCTCCCAGCTCCCCTCGATCGGCGGCTCACCGAGCCCGCGGCAGGCCGCGCGGCGCAGCAGCCATTGCAGCTCCGTCGTCGTCGCCCGGCGTAACCGTAGGACCGACCCCGCCTTCTCGAAGGCGCGCCGCTCGGCCTCGGCGAGGCCCCGCAGCTCGGCGGCGGTGATCGGACGCGGGGCGCCGACGCCCGCCAGCTCCTCAAGGCGTCGGCGGGCGCGACCGAGGGATCGCAGCGCCCCGCCCGCCCGCCGCCCCTCGCCGAGGGAGATCGCGACATATACCTCGGGGACGTGAGAGTCCAGGTCGGCGAGACGCCGCTGCCGGTCCTCAAGATAGTTCCGCCATCGCTCCGTCTTTGCGTGGCGACGGTCGGCGAGCCACGCCAGCTCGGCGGCATAGCGCTCCGCCGGGTAGGAGCGCGCGATCCGCCATACCGAGAGGTCGGCACCGAGGACGGCGATCAGCCGCTCGATGCGATGGAGAAGCGCCCACTTCTCCACGGCGGGGAGGTAGGGATAGGAGACCGGCTCGACGCGATAGAGCGCCGCCGCCTGGCCGCCCGGCCCGATCAGGACGTTGGTCCGCGCGTAGCGCAGCGGGAAGCGGATCACGGCCGGACCTGAAGGGCCTCGCCCGCGCTCAGCTCGACGGCCTCACGGACCTGCCGCCGCGGGGTCAGGCGGCCGGGGCGGAAGGCGAGAAGCCCGCCGCCGAGGAGGGGGCGGCGCACGCCGACCGGCCGGACGAAGAAGACGACCCCCGGCCCGATGACGCGGGCGGGGCGGAGCCGCGGCCCCCGCTGGTCGGACCCGAACCAGAGGCGGGGAGCGTGGTCGCGGGTCGCCCCGATCGGCGGCAACCCTCGACCGAGCGAGCGCCGCGGCGGGGCCAGGCGCAGCGCGAGCCAGGAGACGGCGTAGCGCTCCGGTCGGCGTCCGTCAGGGGTGGCCTGGGTCGCGGCGGTGGCGATGGCGATCGGCAGGACGACCAGCCGGACCGGCCAGTCGAGCACGCCGAGGACGAGGCCGAGGAACACGCACCCGACGGCCGCCGCGGCGGCGGCGAGGAGCCCTGCGGTCCGGTCGCCGAACGCGAGGCCGCCTGCTCCCGCCGCCGCCGCCGCGACCGTCGGGGGTATCGCCGAGCCCGAGCCGAGGGCCAGGATCGCGACCAGCGATCCCAGCGCCCAGCCGAGCCAGCGGAGGGGCACCCCGCCGGGGACCGGCACCGGCCGGCCCTCGATCTGATGGATGCACCGCTCCGGCGAGAAGATCCGCTGGTAGGAGCGGACGCTGCCGTATCCCTCGCTCAAGGGAGTACCTGATGCGCGATCGCCTTCGCCGTGTCGGCGACCTGGCCGGGCGCGAAGACGAGCCAGCCGACGACGATCGCCGCGCAGAAGAAGACCAGCAGCTCGGTGAAGCGCCGGTTGACGAGGAAGACCAGCGCGAAGATCGCGACGATCCCGGTGTACAGCTCGCCGGCATATTCACGGGCCAGCGAGCCGAGGTTCTGGGCGACCGAGTTGCCGTTCGCCGCGAGCGCGGCCGCCGGCGCCAGCAGCAGGGCCACCGCCGCCAGGACCGCGAGGAGCGCGAACCGAGTCTCCCGCCTCACGCGACCTCCCCCTCGACCGCCGCGACGTACCAGCGGCCCGAACGACGGGCCACCTGAAGCCGCCAGGAGACCGGGTACGTCGCTCCGGTCCGCGGATCGTGGACGCGCTCCGACACGAGCAGCTCGCGCCGCGGGCCTTCCCCGTCGCCGATCTGCTCGACCTGGCCCGCCGAGACGGCTTCCAGCGCCCCAGCGAGCGGGACAACCGTCGAGCCCGGTGCCAGGAGATAAGAAAGGTCCTGACCCGAGCCGGCCGTCAGATAGGCCGGGATGAACTTCGCGACGAGTTCGTCGATCGCGCCGGCCTCGGGTCCGGCCGTCGGCCGGGGCCGCTCGGGGTCGGCCCCGGCCGCAGCCGGCAACGCGACTATTGAGGGCGCGCCCAAGGCCGCCACCTCGTCCGCTCCGCGGCGGATGATCGGGACGACCAGATCGAGGGCGCGCGAGTCGCGGAGATCGCAGGAGACGGTGAGGACCCAGCGCCCGCCACCGAGACCGGACGCGGCGGCGACCTCGGCCTGGACGACCTCACCGCCGGCCCCCGGCGCCCGCCCGGTCCCGACGTGGGCGCCCTCGGCGAGAAAGGGTCGGAGCGCCCCGGGGCTCGGCGTACCCAGCCAGGTTCGGGCGAAATCGATCGCCAAGGCTTCGGCGGCTCTCCCAGGCCCCTGATGGTCGCCACCGTGATCTTCGGCGGGCCCAGATCCAGGCCCGGCCAGGATCGCGGCGGCGCCGCGGATGAAAAGAACGGCAAGGACGGCCCAGAGGGCGAAGCGCCCTACGGGTCGCAGCACGACGCCCAGCGGACGCGACGGCTGGCCCTCCCGCGCTGCCCTTGAAAACACACCACTCGCCACCTGAACCACCTCCGTCTTTCCGTGTCCGCCTGTAGGCGGCTTCGGTAAGACAGAGGCCCGAGGTTGCTAAGTGGTCACAAACGTACACATCGATATTGGTACGTCTGGCTCAATGGATGTCAAAGCAGTCCCGGAAGCGCGACGCTCGCCCTTGCTCGGTTCCGGTCGCGGGTGACTCGTCTTCGTCCGAACCGTATATAGCGGCGCCGCCTCGACTGCGCCCACCTTCAGTTCGATGTTCCCCGTCTAGTAGACGATGACATGGATGGCATTAATTGCAGCAGCATGAAATCGGCCGTCCGCTACTGAGATCTGCCGGACGCGCCGATGGACAGGGACAATTCGCAGAACAAGTGGGTTGCGGCCAACAAGAGGGCCGGATTCGGCAGCAGTTCGCGGTGGAGGCTTCCGTCGACCGCTGCCAGGGCCTCCGCCGTCGCCTGTCGCCTTCGTCTCGAAAACGCCGGAGCACCAACCTCAATGACATGTCTCAGCGTTGCCGTCGGCTCGGCGAGGAATGACCATTCGAGCCGTAGCACTAGCGCGAAGAAATAGATCAGATATAGCTCCGTCGTATGGGCAGGTCGCAGCACCGACACAGCCCGCTGTGCCGAGGACCGGCGCCTTGGGCACTGCGGGGGTACGCAAAAATGTTTCGGCTCCGCGATTCGTCCCATCAGTAGGCCGTTCTTGATGTCTTCACCGCCAGCGCATTGGCCCAGAGACCCTCTGCCCCCATCAACTCGCCGACGACCAAAACGGACGCCCCGAGCTTCAATTGCCTCCGATATCGGTCGGCGAGCTCGTCCAAAATCGCCACCTCGCAAAGGGCCAAGCCCGAATTGAGCCTTTCATGAGGGGCGACGAACGAGAGCGAGAAGACCGTGATCGGGTCCCCATCGCGGCTCGTATCGCGTTGTGGTGCGGCGGCGATCAGCCCAGATAGGACCGCCCGATTGAGATCTTCGCCGTGATCGAGGCAATCCATCAGCACATCGGTCCCCCCGCGGCTCGCCGGTCGTCCCGCCGTCCGGCCGTTGCCTGGGAACAGTCGCGACACCGGACCGATCCTCACTGCCGCCCCCCGCTATCAAGCGACGCGAGGATCTTCTCGCAGGTTTCGGCGATCAGCCTATTGCGCTCTTGGAGCTGTCGACTCTCGGCCCAGTCTGCAGCTCCGTGGGAGCGCTCGCTGATAGCAGCCTCACGCAACCGAGTGAAGAGGCGCTGTAGAACCTCGGTCGGCGCCGTCAGCTCGATCATCTCTTCGTCTGGGCCATCACCCCAGCCCAGGTCGTCCAGCACGAGGCGCAATTCGTCGCTGTACTCCCGGCCGAGTCGATCGGCTGTCCCGTACTTTTCGCTCGAAGCAGCCAACCAGATGTCGCCGATGCCGCTTGGTCGGTCAAGCACCTGGTCATAGAGGGCGTCCCGCTGTTTGGTGGTGATCTTCATCGGGACAACCGCCGAGGTGACAGCACGTAGTAAGTCGCGATCCCCCCGCGAACGGTCGACGTGCCAACCTTGCGCAGGACGCGGAGCTTAGCCAAGACCCTCACGTGGTAATTGATGACCGGGAGGCTGTAAGCATCATCGAGGACAAGACAAAGCTCAGACGCGGCCAGAGGCCGGTCGATCCAGTGACAGGCTTCGATGATCATCACCTTGAGCGGATGAACGAGACGGGGGACGAGGCATTCCCACTCGAACGACTCGCCCTCCGCTCTCGTCATGCCGTCGTCCGTTCGGCGTGCAGACGACAACCTGGTGGGGTGTTGGGGAGGAAGTTGGTTGAGCCAGGGCCTGCCGCTTGACGAACGAGCCCTGGATCAGGAAGACACCCGCAGCGCCTATCGCGCCTTTTTTGAGGACGCCGATCTTCCATCTGCCCCCGCATTCATCGATCGTTTTCGGCCGCTCCGTGCTTAGGTACGGCAACGGTCCTTCTTGCGCGAGGGAAGCTAGACCGTAAATAGAGGAAATTGCTTGCAGAGGTCTACGGCGACGTCAGATCGTGATCGCGCTCGGGCTTGGGGCACTCGAATCCAAAAAGCCCGACGGCCGTGATGAGCGGCTTCTCGTCGGACTTTTTCATCCGCTGGTGCGCGGCCATTTGCGCAACCGGCAGCCACTCGAAAAGTTCGTCCATCCTGCCCATCACCTCGGCGAACCCCTCCTCATCAAGTTCGAGGCGCTGCCAGGTGAGATGTCGGCTGTCATGAGAATCCAGCCTGTTGGTCAGTAGAGCCTCGGCTGCCTGATCCATGAAGGTCGAGAGGATCGAGGCACTGATACTGCCCCTCACTGCCGCTGGAAGTCGAGAGAACTGCTCTTCGCTGAACAGGGCGTGCTGGCAGTTCGCATAGAAGTGCTCAGTTGCGCCACGCCTGGACCGCTCCCCGACGACCTCGATGCAGTCGCATTCAGCCAGGATTCGGAAGTGGTACCAGACATTTTCAGTCTCTTCTTCGAACTTTGCCGCATATTCGGCGGGTGACATCGGGCCTCGATCAAGCTCGACCATGATCCGAACCCGCAGCGGATGCGCGATCGCCTTGGCGAATCGTGCGTCGATCAACTCATCACTCTCCCGTCGCTGCCTGGTCGTCGAGAACACATCCATCCTCCTGCCCGTTTAAGTGAATACCCCTGATCAGTGAGGCTACCTTATTTGCAATAACTGAATCCAGCAAAAAGCTAAAACATCTTGCAACAGTGCAACCCTCTTCCACCACTCCAAAGGGTCGGATCGCAAACGGCCAATGGGAGGGGGGTGATGTGTTGAGAATTCATGCGACCGCGCAGACGGTTCCGGCTGTCTTTGTTTCCAAGGCTGCCTAGCAGCGGCCGATAACCGGGGCTGGCCTTGATTAACCCAGGCCTCTGAGTCGAGGCCAGTCCCTTGTTTGCGGGGGGCCATCGAGATGCCGCCAGGTCAGTTGCTCGAATAGGTGGACGGACCGAGCCCGAGATGCTGCGACCCGCCCCCTGCGGGGGTTCACCCCCCTGGCCGATCCGTCTCGGTCTCCGTCGGTCCAGCCGGTCCGACGACGAGCTGGCGAACGAGCCACCACCCGCTCCAATCGCACAACTCGTAGCGGACCCAGACGCCTTCGCGCCGACGAGCGACCATCCCGGCCCGATGGAGTACGTGGAGCTGATGGGAGACGTTCTGCTGACCCACGGGCAGGTGAGCGGTCAACTCGCTCACGGTCGCCGGTCCGCGCGACTGCAACATCTCTATCAGCCTTATCCGCGTCGGGTCCGCCAGGACTTTCAGCATGGAGGCGAGCGAGTCGAGCGTCTCATCCGACAACGCCTGATCGTTCGTGGCCTTGTTCCTATTCATTGGGTATTCCCTTCGATCGTGATCTCTACCGTCGCCAGCCGACGCGACACAGGCCAGCTATGGATCGATCGTCGTTTGGCGGTCACTCCCTAACGAAGGGCCGAAGGGCGAAACTGGCCCCCCTTTCTGGACGCCTATGTGACGAATCGACGCAGCCACGACCTGGCGGAATCCGGTCTAT
>JAFDWF010000107.1 GCA_018268575.1 Actinomycetota bacterium | reverse complement strand
GTGTTCTGGTTCGACCCGATTTCCAGCAGCGTCTGCAGGTAGCGCAGCTGCAGCGAGGCCGGGTTGGTGCTGATGATGTCGGCCGCGTCGGTGAGCTTCTGCGCCGCCTGGAACTCGCCCTCGGAATTGATGATCTTCGCCCGCCGCTCGCGCTCGGCCTCTGCCTGGCGGGCCATCGCCCGCTGCATCTGGTCGGGGATCTCGACGTCCTTGATCTCCACCGCGGTCACCTTCACGCCCCATGGCTCGGTCGACTCGTCGATGATCTTCTGCAGGTCTTCGTTCAACCGCTCGCGGTCGGCGAGCAGCTGGTCGAGCTCGGCCTTGCCGAGCACCGAGCGCAGCGCCGTCTGCGCGATCTGCGAGGTCGCGATCAGGTAGTTCTCGACCTCGACCACCGCCCGGTTCTGGTCGACCACCCGGAAGTAGGCCACCGCGTTCACCCGGCAGGGCACGTTGTCGCGCGTGATCACCTCCTGCGGCGGGATGTTCAGCGTCACCGTCCGCAGGTCCACCTTGACCATCCGGTCGATCAGCGGGATCAGCAGGATCAGGCCCGGGCCCTTGGTCGCGATCAGCCGACCGAGCCGGAAGATCACGCCGCGCTCGTACTCGCGCAGCACCCGCACCGAGAGCCCGAGCGCGATCAGCGCGAAGAGGACGATGACGATGACGACGGCGCCGACTACGGCCATTCAGCTCGCTCCTTGATCTGGTTGATGGTGACCCGGTTGACGGCCCGGGATTGCTGCGGCTGGAGTGACGACCGGCCGCACCACGAGCGTCAGCCCGTCGACTGCCTCCACTTTGACCCTATCCCCAAAAGCGATCGGCCCTACGCCGTCGGCCAGCCGCGCCGACCAGAGGGTGCCGCGCATGAACGCCTTGCCGGTCGGGTCGATCGAGGAGCGCGCCTCGGCTTCGCCGCCGATCATTTCCTCGGTCCCCGCCCGTTTGGGCAGGGCGCGCGTGCTGCGGAGCACCTTGCGGGTGATGAAGAAGAAGCTGATCGCGGAGAGGACGGCGAGGGTGATCAGCGCGCCGCCGATCCAGTCGGCCGCGCTGTCGCTCGACCCCAGCGCGAGGATCCCGCCGACCACCAGCCCGACGATGCCGAGCGCCGCGAGCAGCCCGCCGGTCGGCAGCAACAGCTCCGCCGCCAGGAGCCCGATCCCGATCAGGGCGATGATGACGAACGCTTCCATGCCCGAATTATGCGCCTTCCAGCGCGTATTGCCTGATGTCCGCTTCGAGGTCTGAGGCGTTCGCGTACTGGCCGAGGTGGACGTAGACGAGCTTGCCGCTCTTGTCGTAGAAGGCCGTGTCGGGCGGGCCGGTCGCCTTCAGCGAGGCGGCATAGGAGAAGCCGTTTTCGTAGTAGCTCGGGTAGGGAACCGGGTTGCCGGCGAGCCACTTCTCCGCTTCCTTTTCGGAGTCTTCGGAATCGGCGCCGAGGAACGCCACCCGCTTGCCCCACTTTGCCGAGGCCTGCTGGAACATCGGGAACTCGTAGCGGCAGGGGCCGCACCAGGAGGCCCAGACGTTGACCACCGCCGGGTGGCCGAGCGAGGCGACCCGCTTTTCGAGGGCATCCTTGCCGCCTGGGAGCAGCTGGTTCGCTTCGTCGTAGAGCTGCGCCAGCGGCGCCGGGGCGCCCTTCAGCGCCTTCGCGTAGTCGGGGTGGGTCGCGCCGCCGCCGCCCGCGGAGGAGCCGCAGCCGACCACCAGGGCGGCCGTTGCGAGGCCCGCCAGGAGGGCGAGCGCGAGTGTCATCCGCCGTCGCATCCGCTCCGTGATTACAATACGAGGACGTTCGGTTCGCGGGTTCGCGGACCGCATGAGTTCTCGGGGGGACGGACTTCCGACTTCCCGCAGCCTCGTTCCATCCTCGCCTGCGGCCTTCCCAGTTTCGGTCGGGGCAGACCCCAAAGCCTTCTATGGCCAACACCACCGACGTTGCCGCTGGCGCGGCAGTCCCAACTAGCGCCGATATCGAGCGGGGATCCGAGTTCGCCCGCGAGCCCTTCCTGCTCGACGGCGAGGGGCCCGAGGCGCTCGCCCCCGGCACCGCCCGCCGCCGCGCCCTCGACGACGCCCTCGCCGAGATCGCCGGCGGCGCCGAGGAGCCCTCGGTCGAGTGGCGCCGCAACTACTCGCTGCTGCTCGGCCTGGAGCGCTTCCTCGCCGACGAGCCGCCGACCCTGCGCGACGGCGCCGAGCTCTCGCCGCACCAGGTCGACGCGCTCTCCGGCACGCTCGCCGAGCTGATGACCCAGCAGCAGGAGGGCTCGGCCGAGGCCGGGGTCGATCTGCCGCCGGAGGAAGCGGGGGCCGATGAGCCCGACACCGCGGAAGCGTCGATCGCCGACGAGCCCGACACCGAAGAAGTCGAGGCTGCCGAGGAGGACGAGGACGAGGAGCCGCAGGACTGGACTGAAGCCGCCAGCGCCGAGGACGAAGACGAGGTCGTCGAGGAGGCGCCCGACGACCCGGGCGCGGCGCGCCGCTTCTGGTTCGAGCACGCGACCGGCGCCGGCAAGACGGTCGCCGCGGTCGGCTTCATCGAGGCGACCAGGACCGGCGGCGTCCTCATCCTCACCCACCGCCGCAACCTGGTCGACCAGTTCATCGGCGAGATCTCCGACCGCGGCTACAAGGAGCGCCTGCGCCCGCCGCTGCTCGGCAACCGCGACGACGCCGAAGGCCCGGTCACGGTTGAGACCTACCAGTGGTTCGTCCGCAACCACAAGAAGGTCTCCGACGCCTACTCGGTGGTGATCTGCGACGAGGCGCACACCGCGCTGGGCGAGAAAACCAGCGCCTGCATCCGCGCCTGGCCCGGCCCCGTCTTCATCGGCATGACCGCGACCGGCGCGCTGATCGCCCG
>JAFDWF010000106.1 GCA_018268575.1 Actinomycetota bacterium | reverse complement strand
GGGAGGGTGCCGCGGGGTCCGTCACGAAGACGCCGGGAAGTGCGCAGGTCACGTGAGGGAGACGTCACGAATTCCACTCTTCCTCCACGGCCGGGGAGACGCGGCGCATGTTCGGGCCCCCATGGGTCCCGAACATGCGCCGCGTGACCGTGGCGGCCCCGGATCCCCCACGAAGGCGCACGCCTTCCCTGCGATCCCGGCATCAATGTGAAGTTCCCGGCGTCTTCGTGACGGCAGGGCGCCTCGTATCCCGCCGTTCGACCGGTCAGGGACCTGTGTGTGGAGTTTCGGTCGCCGTGGGACCGAAACTCCACACAGAGGTTCTTGAGCGATGCACCCGTCCCTACGCAAACTTCCCCCCGAAGACCTCCCGTCCCGGGCGTCCCGGAGGCGGCCACAGCCTGCCCGGGTCGCCTCCGAGACGCCCGGGACGCCTGGGCTCCGATCGGTCCGGCCCGGACCACTCGGGCGCCAACCTCACCAGGCCCGCACCCCCACCCGGGCCCCAGCTAACCCCGCCCAAGCCACCTCGCACCCCTCGTGGACTACCCATCCAGGTACGGGGGCGACGGGCCCCTACAATCGAGGCGGAGGGGCCATAGCTCAGTTGGCAGAGCGCCACGTTTGCAACGTGGATGTCGCCGGTTCGAATCCGGCTGGCTCCACTGACGGATCCCGGCTGAAGTCGGGATCCGTGTAGTCCTCCGCCCAGCGGATTCCGGCCGATTGGCCGTTGAGAGTGGGAGCCAGCCTCAGAAAGAACCCGCTCCGGCCTTCGGTGCCGAGCATCCACGACGGAACGTAGTAGCAGCGATCGGTGGTCGCGTCGAACACGGCGATCCAGTCGACCATCGCGGCCGTATAGATCTTGGTCCATCGCACCCTGCCGTTGGTGAGGGAATGCGAGCGGCAACCAACGACGACAACTTGGCCGTCCGACCGCGTGAATTTGACCTGAACACGGTGGAGGCGCCCCTCGAAATCGGCGACGAGGTCATAACTACTGTCCTCGCCGAACGGGATATAGATCTGACACCCCCGGGCCGCCAAGTCGGCCGCGACCTTCAGCTCCGCCAGATCCCCTTTCTTCTTCAGCGGCGCCACGCGCCGACGGTAGGGAAGAAGTTGTCACGCGTGGCGCGCAGAAGGCGCCGATTCAGTGGCGGGCGCTCAGCGGACGACGGCGCGTTTGTATCTGCTCACGGCGAGGAAGGAGAAGACGGCGGCGATGCCGATCGACCAGAGGGCGGCGCCCCAGACGGCGTTGCCGGCGGGGTCACCGATGAAGAGGGCGCGGATCGCGTTGACGACGACCGAGAAGGGGTTGACTTCGGCGAACCACTGGAGGGCGGCGGGCATCGTCTGCGGCGGGACGAAGGCGGAGGAGACGAAGGTGAGGGGGAAGATGAGGATGAAGCCGAGGCTCTGGGCTGCCTCCGGCGAGGATGAGGTGAGGCCGATGAAGGCGAAGACCCAGGAGAAGGCGTAGCCGAAGAGCAGCAGCAGGAGGATGCCGGCGACGATGTGGAGGAAGGGCGCTTCGAAGCCGAAGCCGATGATCACCCCTACGACCAGCATCACCGTGATCGAGACCCCGTTGGTGGCGACGTCGGAGAGGGTCCGCCCGGCGAGCACCGCCGAGCGCGCCATCGGCAGCGAGCGGAAGCGGTCGATCAGGCCTTTGCGCAGGTCCTCGGCGATCCCCATCGCGGTGACGAAGCCGCCGAAGGCCATCGTCTGGACGAGGATCCCCGGGATCAGGAAGTCGATGTAGCTGTGGCCGGGGGTCGGGATCGCGCCGCCGAAGACGTAGGCGAAGAGCAGCACGAACATGATCGGCTGCACGGTGAAGGCGAGCAGCAGGTCGGGCGCGCGGACGATGCGCATGAAGTTGCGCTTCGACAGCACCAAGGTGTCGGAGGCCGCCATCCGCAGGCCGCTCACCCCTCCTCCTCCCCGTCCTCCTCGGCGGCGTGGCCGGTCAGCTTGAGGAAGACGTCGTCGAGGGTCGGTCGCCGCATCGAGATGTCGTCGATCCCGACGCCGGCCTCGTTCAGCCGCTGCACCGCCGCCGCGATCTTCCCTTTGCGCTCCGCCACCGGCACCCGCAGGACGATCCCGTCGAGCTCCGGCGGCTGCGCTGCGACCCCGTCGAGCGCCGCCGCCGCGGCCGCCGCCTCGTCCGCCGACTCGAGCGTCACCTCGAGGCTCTCGCCGCCGACCTGGTCCTTCAGCTCGTCGGAGGAGCCCGCCGCGATCACCATCCCGTGGTCGATCACCGAGATGCGGTCGGCGAGCCGGTCGGCCTCGTCGAGGTACTGGGTGGTGAGCAGCACCGTCGTCCCCTCGGCGACCCGCCCTTCGATCGTCTCCCAGAGGCCGATCCGGCTGCGCGGGTCGAGCCCGGTCGTCGGCTCGTCGAGGAACAGTACCGGCGGCTTCGCCACCAGCGCCGCGGCGAGGTCGAGCCGGCGGCGCATCCCGCCCGAGTAGGTGCGGACCAGCCGCCCGCCCGCCTCGGCGAGGTCGAACCGTTCGAGCAGCTCCGTCGCCCGCGCCCTCGGCTCGCCCTTCGGCAGGTGGTAGAGCCGGCCGACCATCTGCAGGTTCTCGAAGCCGGTGAGGTTCTCGTCGACCGCCGCGTACTGGCCGGCGAGCCCGATCCGGCGGCGCAGCTGCGGCGCTTCGAAGGCGACGTCGAGCCCGGCGACGCGGGCGCTGCCGCCGTCGGCGGGGAGCAGCGTGGTGAGGATGCGGACCGCGGTCGTCTTCCCCGCCCCGTTCGGGCCGAGCAGCCCGAGCACGGTGCCGGCGGGCGCGCTCAGGTCGACGCCGCGGAGCGCCTGCACGTCGCCGTAGGACTTGCGGAGCCCAGAGGCTTCGATCGCGGCTTCGTCAGTCGAGATCGAAGTCCTTCGGCGGCTTCTGCTCGAACCAGAGGTCGTCGTCCTCGGGCTGGTCTTCGAGGAAGCGCGGGGTGTCTTCGAGCACGTCCTCGTGGCCGGTGTCAGGGTCGTAGTCGACGTCCGCTTCCTCCGACGGCGGCTCCGCCGAGTCGCGCGGCGCTTCCTCGGAGGGCGGGTCGGCACGACGCGCTTCCTCGGAGGGCGGCTCCTCGGCGCGGTCGCGCGGGCCTTCCTCGGAGGGCGGGTCGAAGGCGTAGCGCACCTCCTCCGAGGGCGGGTCGTCGTCATCGATGCGGCGGAGCACTTCCTCGGAGGGGTCCTCCTCGTAGGGCCCTCCCTGGCTCTCGAAGTCGAAGATGCCGCCCTGCGCGGGACCCGAGTCCTCATGCCGCGACAGGCCCTGCTCGTCGGCGATCGGCGCCTCGAGCGCCTGGTCGAGCTCGTCGGCGAGCCGCTGTTCGTTGAAGAAGTCGAATTCGGCCGACTCCTCCTCGGTGGGCTCGGCGGCCTCGGCGGGCGGATGGCCGGCGACCTCCGCGCCGGGGCCGCGCGTGTCGAGCGGCGGCTGCTCGTCGGCCTCGGACGACGGCGGCGCATCGTCGGGGTCCTCGGGCGCGGGCGGTGCGCTGGAGGGCTCCGACCGGGCCGCGTCGACGAGCTCCTCGTCGCTCGGCGCCCGCTCGGCGGCAGCGGCCTCGACCGCCTCGGCGTCGACGTGAGCCTGCACGTCGAACATCTGGGTCGGCTGGTCGGCGATCGCGTGCCGCTCCTCGGCGGTCGGGCCGGGATCGGCGACGATCTGGTGCTCGCCGGCCGGGTGCTCCTCCTCGGCGGGCCCACTCGCGGCGGGCTCGCTCGCGGCGGGCTCGCTCGCGGCCGGCTCTGCGACGGGCTCGTCCCGGGGCGGCGCGATGCCCGTGGCGGGAGCCTCGTCGACGGGCGGGGGCGGCGGCGCATCGGCCGCGTCGGCGGGGCTCGGCGGCGGCGCGTCCGGGGCGGGTGAGAGCTCTTCGTCGGGGGCGAGCGCGGGCGCCGCGGCCTCGGCCGGCGGGGGCTCCTCGATCTCCCGCGCGTCGATGTCGAAGAGCGCGCCTGCCGCGGCGGGCGCCTCGGTTCCCTCCGACGGCGTCGGCGGCGGTGGCTCCTGCAGGTCGGCGATGTTGGGACGACGACCGCCGCGGGCGGCTTCGTCGCCGACCTCGGGCGCGTCGGCCGGGGTGTCGCTCGGCGCGAGCAGGAACTCGGTCGGCGCCTCGGCGAACGGGTCGATCTCGTCAGGCCGCTGCGGCGGGCCGAAGGCCTCGTCCTCGAGTTTCTTCAGCTCCCCCTCATCGGCGCCGTGGGCGCGCTTCAGTTCGAGGTGCTCGCGAATTGCGTCGTCAAGAATGCTCATCGTGAGTTTCCTTCGGGAAGGTTCCAAAGACTAAGGGCTATTCCTTGCCGCTGCGCCGCGCTGGGCAGGACTTCCCAGCCAGGCGGAGATCGGCGCCGCGGGCCGACGGCCTACGCCCCAGCCGCCCAGGCAAGCGACGCGAGCCTACGCGGCGAACTCCACCACGGTGCGCAGGCCTTCGCCCGCCCGCATCCGCGCGAACGCGTCGTTGACGCCACCCAGGTCGGTGCGGTGGCTGATCAGCGGCGCCAGATCGATCCTTCCCGAGGCCACCAGCGAGGTCAGGACGGGGATGTCGCGATCGGGATCGCAGGAGCCGAACACGGAGCTCGTCAGGTTGCGGGCGTAGTGGTAGATCTCCATCGCGTTCAGCCGCACCTCGTCGCTGACCGGGCCGACGCCGACGACGACGCAGGCGCCACCGCGGCGAGTCGAGCTCCAGGCGGCGCGGATCGTCGCCGACTTGCCGACGCACTCGAAAGCATGGTCGACCCCGCGGCCCCCGGTCAGCTCGCGCAGCCGTCTGGCGACTTTCTCCTCGTAGAGGACGAAGTCGGTGGCGCCGAGCTCCAGGGCGGCGGCGGACTTCGCCTCGTTGACGTCGACGGCGACGACCGGATCGGCGCCGGCGAGTCGGGCGCCGACGATCGCCGAGAGCCCGATCCCGCCGAGGCCGAAGACCGCCACCGACTCGCCGGGACGGACCCGGGCGGTGTTGCGGACCGCGCCGAGGCCGGTCAGCACCGCGCAGCCCATCAGGGCCGCGACGTCCATCGGCAGTCCCTCCGGCAACGACACTACCGAGGCTCTCGGCAGCACGGTCTGCTCGGCGAACGCGCCCACCCCGAGCGACACGTTCAGCGGCCCGCCGTCGGCGAGCCGACCGCGGGGGATGCTGACGACGCCCTCGACCCGGCGACAGAGCCAAGGCTCGCCGTTGAGGCAGAACCAGCAGTGACGGCACGGCGTCGCCCAGTTGAGGACTACCGGTGCCCCCTGCTCCAGGTCGGAGACCGCGGCGCCGCACTCGAGCACGAAGCCGGAGGCCTCGTGTCCGAGGACCACCGGGAACTCGGGCCGGATCGTGCCGTTGACCATCGAGAGATCGGAGTGGCAGACCCCCGCCGCGGCGATCCCCACGCGGACGTCGTCGGGGCCGAGCTCGGGCAGCTCGACCGGGACGACCTCGGGATCGACCCCCGCGGCGGTGGCCACCAGGGCCTCGACCACCGTCGCCATCAGACCTGCACCGCCTTCAGCTCGAGGTAGTCCTCGAGTCCGTAGGGACCCATCTCGCGGCCGACCCCGGACTTCTTGTAGCCGCCGAACGGGGCTAGCGGGTTGTAGGCGCCGCCGTTGACGTCGACCGTCCCGGTCCGCATCCGCGCCGCGACCGCCAGGGCCCGCTTCTCGTCGCCCGACCAGACCGAGCCGTGCAGCCCGTACTTGGAGTCGTTGGCGATCGCCACCGCGTCGTCGTCGCCGTCGTGGGCGATGATCGAGAGCACCGGCCCGAAGATCTCCTCCTGGGCGATCGTCGCGGAGCGCTCGACGGCGCCGAAGACCGTCGGCCTGACGAAGTAGCCGGTCTCCATCCCCTCCGGCGCGCCGGCACCGCCGGTGATCAGGTCGGCCCCCTCGGCGATGCCGGTCTCGATCAGGTCACGGACGCTCTGGCGCTGGCTCTCGCCGACCATCGGGCCGAGGCGGGTCCCGGGATCGCGGGGATCGCCGGGCGCGTGCGCCTCGGCGAAGCCGCGGGCCAGCTCGCAAGCCTCGTCGTGGGACTCGCGCGGCACCACCAGTCGCGTCCAGGCGGTGCAGGTCTGGCCGCCGTTCAGGAAGCAGTTGGCGACCCCGACCTTGACCGCCGTCGCCAGGTCGGCGTCGTCGAGCACGACGTTGGCCGACTTGCCGCCCAACTCGAGGGTCAGCCGCTTGATCGCCGGGGCGGCCAGCGCCGCCACCTTGGCGCCCGCCTCGACCGAACCGGTGAAGGAGACCGCGGCGACGCCGTCGTGCCGCGCGAGCGCCTCCCCCACCACCGACCCACGGCCCGGGACGAGGTTGAAGACGCCGGCCGGGACCTCCGCCGCCTCCACCACCTCGGCGAGGACGAAGGCGCTCCGCGGAGCCATCTCGCTCGGCTTGAGGACGATCGGGCAGCCGGCGGCGATCGCCGGCGCGACCTTGGCGACGACCTGGTGCAGCGGGTAGTTCCAAGGGGCGATCGCCGCCACCACTCCGACCGGCTCGCGGCGGACGATCGTGTTGCCGATCCGCTCCTGCGGCCGCCCCGCCTCGACCAGGTCGGCGTAGGAGCGCAGGACGGTCAACGGCAAAGCCGCCTGGATCCGCTGCGCGATCCGGATCGGCGTGCCGACTTCGTCGGTGATCATCTCGGCGATCTCCTGCCCCCTCGCCTCGAGGCCGTCGGCAAGCGCCCGGAGCACCCGCGCCCTTTCCTCGGGCTCGCTCGCCGACCAGGAGTCGAAGGCCGCGTTCGCCGCCGCGACGGCACGGTCGACGTCGCCCTCCTCGCAGCGGACGACGCGGCCGAGCGACTGCTCGGTCGCGGCGTTGATCACCTCCACCGAGTCCTCCCCGGCCGGGTCGACCCAGGCACCGCCGACGAACATCTTCCCCAGCTCCATCTTCGTCCTCACTCTCCGCCGAGGCCGGTGCCGCCGGCGTAGCCGTCGAGCTGGGCGATGATCTCACGCAGCCCGGTCTCGAAATCGAGCTCCGCGGGCGGCGCCGGGGCGACGCGGCGCAGCTCCTGGCGCAGCTTCTCGGTCGCCTCCTCGTCGAGGGTCCCGTCGCTGACCACCACCCCGTAGGCCTCGCGGGCCTGCGCCGGGCTCACCAGCCCTTCGCGGACGTCGTGCGCGACCCGCGCCACCTCGCGCTCCCAAGGCGCCCCGTACCCGGCGCCGGCCGCCGAGTTGGCGATCACCGTCTCGCCCGGGGCGAGGTCGATCTCACCGATCCCGGGCAGCGGGCTGACCGAGCCGTCGCGGCGGCGCAGGAACTGCACCGCCCTCGCCCCGGGATGCGCGCCGCGGGCGCCGAGCGCGGCGTTGACCGCGCCGTCGGTCGACCACATCCCGCTGATCCGCGTCCCGGCCGGCCCGTACTCGACGTAGCAGCTGGGCGCGCCGCGACGGCGGCCGGGGCCGCCGGTGTCGATCGTCACCCGGTCCGCCCAGACGACGAGCGGATAGAGCAGCTCCAGCACCTCGGTCGAGTCGCGCATCTGCAGGCCGCCGTCGCCGACCTCGCCGGAGACCAGCCAGCCGTCGCCACGGAAGTGGCCGGCGCCCCCGGTCAGGCCGAGGATCATCATGTTCACGAAGGGGGCGCCGTCGCGCCGTGGATCGTGGCCGAAGAGGTCGACCACCGTCGCCGTGAGGGTGCCCGTCTCGGCCATGCCGAAGCCCTCGCCGAGGTCGGCGATCGCCCGTTGGGTCGCGTTGGCGACCCGGTCGGCGATCCCGGTGGTCGCGGTCGAGCAGCTGACCGGGTGCCGCGGGATCCCGGCGATGCAGTTCTCGCGCAGGAGGATGTCGAGCCGGCGAAAGCTGCCCGCGTTGGTCGGGACCCGGCTGGGCAGCGAGTTGAAGACGCCGATCATCGCCGCGGTGCGACTGGTCGCCTCGGTCAGGTTGATGCCGCAGGGAACGCAGTCGGGGTTGTCGCGCAGGTCGACCTCGATCCGCGCCGCCTCGGGATCGACGGTGACCGCGACCGCGACGGGCACGCCGTCCTCGGCCCCCTTCGCCGGGACCGGGTCATGCGTGTTGTGAGCTTCCACCCGTCCCGCCGGCATCCGCCGGATCGCCGCCGCCATCATCTCCTCGCTGTAGTCGAACCAGGCCGCGGTGTACTCGTGCAGGTGCTCCCAGCCGAGCTCGGCGCCAAGCTCGAGCAGATCGCGCTCGCCGATCCGCGCCGCGCCGATCATGCCGAGATAGTCGCCGTACCAGATGTCGGGCACGCGGATCCGCGTCCGGCACATCTCGACGATGTCGGGGATATCGGCGTAGTCGCGCTGGACCTTCACGCCGGGGAAGATCAGCGCGCCCTCGTTGTAGACGTCCTTGGCGTTCGCCCACAACGTGGTCGGCTGCGAGTTGCCGATGTCGGAGATGTGCGCTTTGACGATCGCGGTGAAGCGATGCTCGCCCTCCGTGTCGACCACCGGCACGACGATGCAGTGGTCGCCCGCGTGGGAGTTGCCGTGGTAGGGCGAGTTGTGCAGGTAGGCGTCCCCGGCGCGGAACTTCGGGTGCAGCCGCGCGGTCGCCGCGGCGACCATGTCGGGGCCGCTCATCACGTGGATCGGCAGGCTCTCGGCACAGGCAAGCATCTCGTGCTCGCGGGTGACGATGCAGCAGGAGAAGTCGCGGGCCGTGTTCAGGACCGAGGAGCGGGCGGTCCGGAAGAGGGTGTTGGTCATCCGCCGGACGATGCCCTGGACCCGGCTGGTGATGACGGCGAGCGCGATCGGGTCGAACCGCTCGCCGGCCTTCGCCAGGCGCCCTTCAGTTGCTGACTGCGTCGACGTCATGCCGCTCCTCCTCGTCGCTGTCGGACTGCTCCGCCGGGGTGATGACCAGGCCGCTCTCGGGCTGCCAGACGGCGACCGTGCCCGGCTCGACCACGATCGTGCTCAGTGGGGATTCGATCAGGGCCGGGCCGGCGAGCGCGCTGCCGGGCTCGAGCGCCCGTAACGGGCGCACGCTCGCGGTCATCCAGCCGCGGCCGGAGAAGTAGGCCTCCCGCTGGTTGGCGACCGCCGCCGAGGCGCCGGCGAAGCGGCCGCTGGCGCGACCGTCGAGCGCGCACGTGACCCGCGCCCGCAGGGCGACGATTTCGACCGGCGACTCCTCGTCGAGCACCGCGAAGATCTCGTCGTGCAGGCGCCGGAAGTCGGCCACGAAGGCGTCGACCGCGCCCCGGTCGGCGCCGAACCGCTCGACCGTCACCGGCACGTCGATCTGCCAGACCTGGCGCAGCAGCCGCGCCTCGGCGATCAGCTCGATCTGGTCGTCGGCGCTGCCGACACTCGCGGCGAAGTCCCGGCAGCGCGCCCGCAGCGCCTCGATCACGCCGTCGACGCGCTCGGCGTCGAAGACGTCGGTCGAGGTGAAGCAGGCCTGGGCGAAGTCGGCGCTCAGGTCCGCCATCAGCGCGCCGACGGCGCTCAGCGCCGCACCGGCCTCGGGGATCACCAGCGCCTCGCAGCCGAGCCGGCGCATGATCGCGCTGCTGTTCAGGCCCGCCGCGCCGCCGCCGCCGACGAGGACCGCGCGGCGCGGATCGATGCCGGCGTCGACGGTGATCTCGTCGATCGCCTGGACCATCTGCTCGGTCGCCAGCGCCATGATCGCCGCCGCCGCCTCCTCGAGGTCGAGGGCGAGCGGCTCGGCGATGTCGCGAGCGATCGCCTGGCGCGCCCGCTCGGGGTCGAGCCGCATCTCGCCGCCGAGGAAGCGATCGGGGTCGAGGTAGCCGAGGACCAGGCAGGCATCGGTGGTCGTCGGGCGGGTCCCGCCGCGGCCGTAGGCGGCCGGGCCGGGGTCGGCGCCGGCGCTCTGCGGCCCGACGTGGAGCAGCCCGCCGTCGTCGATCCAGGCGATGCTGCCGCCACCGGCGCCGATGCTCTTCACGTCGATCGCCGGGAAGCCGGTGATGTGGCCGGTCAGCGGCTCGCCCAGCCAGGTCTCCCGGGACATCGGGATGCGGCCCCCGCGGACGACGGAGACGTCGTAGCTGGTGCCGCCGGTGTCGGCGACGATCGCGTCGGCGCCGTCGAGGTGGGCGGCGGCGAAGTGGCGGCCGGCGACCGGCGCCATCGCCGGCCCGGAGTTGATCGAGGTGATCGGCCGCTCCGCCGCTTCGCGGGCGTGCATGAGGCCGCCGCTGGTCGAGATCAGCAGCAGCTCGCCGCCGAAGCCGGCCTCCCGCAGGGCGCTCTCGAGGTTGGTCAGGTAGCTCGACATCAGCGGCTTCAGCGAGGCGTCGATCGCCGCCGAGGAGGTGCGCCGGTACTCGCGCAGGGTCGGGTTGAGGGCGTGGGAGAGGGTGTACGGCGTCCCCGGCAGACGCGCGGCGATCAGCTCGCCGATCCGCTCCTCGTGGACCGGATTGACGATCGACCAGAGGAGGCAGACGGCGATCGCCTCGACCTCCAGCTCGGCCAGTCGGTCCAGATCGGCGAGCAGCCGCGCCTCGTCGAGCTCGCGCAGGACCTGGCCCTGGGCGTCGATCCGCTCGCGGGCCTCGAAGGTGAGCGCCCGCGGGATGTAGGGCTCCGGGTACTCCTCGCTCCAGTCGAAGGAGCGCAGCCGACCGCCTTCGCGCAGCAGCAGGGCGTCGCGGTGGCCGAGCGTCGTGATCAGGGCGGTCTTCGCGGTGCCGCCGGTCAGCACGGCGTTGGTCGCGCGGGTGGTGCCGTGGATCAGCATCGTGATCTCGCCGAGCAGGCTCGCGCGATCGGTCCCGAGGCCCGCGGCGGCCCGGCCGAGGACGTCGAGGATCCCTTCGATCGGGTTGGCGGGGGTGGTCGAGCGCTTGAAGATCCGGAGCTCCCCCGCGTGCTCGAGGGCGAGGTCGGTGAAGGTGCCGCCCGTATCGATTGCGCATCGCATGGCTCCGTCCGCTCTCCTTCGGTGTCGCGACTACGGCTTTTGCATATCGACTGATCGGTAGATTAACCGCTCGGTCAAGGGCGGGGAAGAGCCTTCGTCTCAGCTCGCCCCGTCCGCGGCTTCGGTCTGAAGCTGCTCGGCCAGGTCGACGAACCAGTCCAGCGCCGCGGGGTTTGCGAGCGAGCCGCGGCTCGCCGCCGCCTCGACCGGCGTCCCCATCAGGATCCGCTTCACCGGCACCTCGAGGATCTTTCCCGAGAGGGTGCGCGGGATCTCGGCGACCTGGTAGATGCGGTCGGGCACGTGGCGGGGCGAGCAGCGCTCGCGCACCAGCCGGGCGACCTCCGCGCGCAGCCCGTCGTCGAGCTCGACGCCGTCGCGCAGCACCAAGAAGAGCGGCAGCCAACCTTCGGTTCCCGGCCGGGGGAGATCGACCGCCAGGGCGTCGGTGACCGCCTCGATCGTCAGCACCGCGCGGTAGATTTCCGCGGTCCCCATGCGGATGCCGCCGCGGTTGATGGTCGAGTCGGAGCGGCCGTGGATGATCGCGCCGCCGCGCTCGGTGAACTCGATCCAGTCGCCGTGGCGCCAGGCGCCCGGGAACATCTCGAAGTAGGCCTCGCGGTAACGCGATCCGTCCGCGTCGTTCCAGAAGCAGATCGGCATCGAGGGGATCGGCTCGGTGACGACCAGCTCGCCGACCGCGCCGACCAACGGCTTGCCCTCCTCGTCCCAGGCCTCGACCGCGGCGGCCAGGGAACGGGCCTGGATCTCGCCGCGGTAGACCGGCAGCACGGTGGCGCCGCCGACCAGCGCCGTGCAGAGGTCGGTGCCGCCCGAGGTGGAGAACAGCAGCAGGTCGGGGCCGAGCTGCTCGTAGACCCAGTCGAACCCCTCCGGGGAGAGCGGCGAGCCGGTCGAGCCGACGGCGCGCAGGGCGGCCAGCTCGCGCCCGGCGCGGGGCCGAACGCCCGCCTTCGCGCAGGCACCGAGAAAGGCAGCCGAGGTGCCGAAGGTGGTGACTCCCGCCCGCTCGGCGAGCTCCCACAGCGTCTCCATGTCGGGATGGCCGGGGTTGCCGTCGTAGAGCACGATCGCCGCCTCGGTAAGAAGGCCCGAGACGAGGAAGTTCCACATCATCCAGCCGGTCGTCGTGAACCAGAAGAGGCGGTCGCCGGGCTGGGCGTCGAGATGGAGGTCGAGCTGCTTCAAGTGCTCGATCAGGATGCCGCCGTGGCCTTGGACGATCGCCTTCGGCAGCCCCGTGGTGCCCGAGGAGTAGAGGATCCAGAGCGGGTGATCGAAGGGCACCCGGGCGAACTCGAGCTCGGCGCCCGCGCCCGAGCCGAGGAAGGAGCCCCAGGTCGTCGTGCCGGCCGGCGCGCCAGCGCCGCCCGCCGGGTCGAGGTAGGGAAGGAGGACGGTCCGCTCGAGGCTCGGCAGCGCCTGGCGAAGCGCCGCGACGGTCTCGCGGCGATCGAAGTCCTTGCCGCCGTAGCGGTAGCCGTCGACCGCGAACATCACCTTGGGCTCGATCTGGGCGAAGCGGTCGACCACGCTGGCGGCGCCGAAATCCGGCGAGGACGAGGACCAGATGGCGCCGAGCGAGGCGCTGGCGAGGAAGGCGACCACCGCCTCCGGCACGTTGGGCAGGTAGGCGACGACGCGATCGCCCTCGCCGACCCCGAGCGCGCGCAGCGCGGCGGCGGCAGCGGCGACCTGCACGCGCAGCTCGCCCCAGCTCAGCTCGGTGAGGGGGCGCAGCTCGGAGGCGTGGACGATCGCGGTCGCCGCGTCCTCCTTGCCGGCGAAGACGTGCTCGGGATAGCTGAGGCGGGCCTTCGGGAACCACTCGGCGCCAGGCATCCGGCGCGAGCCGAGGACCGGCTCGGGGTCGCCGTCGGCCCGCACCTCGAAGAAGTCCCAGATCGCCCGCCAGAAGCCGTCCAGATCGTCGACCGACCACTGCCAGAGCTGCTGGTAGGTGTCGAAGCGCAGGCCCCGCTCGGCGGCGAGCCAGGCCGTGAATCGGGTGAGTCGAGCCCGCTCGACCCGCTCCGGCGATGGCTGCCAGATCGCCTCCGTCGGGCCCGGCGAAAGGTCCATCCTTCGATCCCTCCCCTCGACCGCGTCGGCGACGAGCGAGGCGCCCGCGACGGGTCTCCTAAGTCTAATACCGGCTGATCGGTTTAGATCCTACCAGCCCCCCGGCGCCTGCGGCAAGGCGGCGAAGTCGGCGGCGACGGGGTCTCCGCCGACGGCGCTACTGCGGGCCGGCGACGACTCCGGTGTCGTGCAGGCGGCCGACCTCGCCGGCGCTCAGCCCGAGGATCTCGGCGAGGATCTCCTCGGTGTGCTCGCCCAGCGCCGGAGCCGGCTTGACCGCGGCCCGCCCGGCCGCCGCGAAGCGGAGCGGCGAGCCGGGCATCGGGTAGGTGCCGACGCCGGGCTGCTCGACCGCTTCGAACATCGGGTTGGCGGTCGAGCAACGGGGGTCCTCCTCGAGCAGCTGGCGGAAGGTCTGGTAGGGGCCCCAGCAGACGCCGGTCCCGGCGAACTGCTCGCGCACCGTCGCCAGATCGCGCTCCGCGAACCACGGGCGCAGGACGGCGGCGATCAGGTCGCGGGCGGCGTAGCGGCCGGACTCGGTGTCGAGATCCGCGGCGCTCGCGAGCTCGATGCCGACGCAGCGCCCGGCGATCCCGGTCGCCTCGCGCAGCGCCACCCACTGTCGGTGGCTGATCGCGACGACCATCACGTTGCGGCCGTCGCGGGTCTCGAAGTCGTGGCCGAACGCGCCGTAGACGTGGTTGCCGTCGCGGCGCGGCTCGGCCGGATCGAGCGCCGCCTCGGCGATGCGACCGAGGTTGCCGACGGTGGCGAAGGCGACGTCGGAGAGCGCCAGTCGGATCAGCTCCCCCTCCCCGCTCCTCGCCCGCCGGCGCTCGGCGGCCAAGATGCCGACCGCGGCCATGCCCCCCGCGACGAGGTCCCAGCTCGGCAGCAAGCTGTTGAGCGGGCCCGCCAGGTCGCGCGGCCCGCTCGCCAGGGGAAACCCGGAGGCGGAGTTGACGGTGTAGTCGAGGGCGCTGCCGCCATCCGGTTCGCCCTCCAAGGCCAGCATGATCAGGTCGTCGCGACGCTCCCGCAGGCGCTCGTAGTCGAGCCAGCCGCGCGGCGGGAAGTTGGTCAGGAAGAGGCCACCGCCGGGTCCTGGCGCGGCGATCAGGGCGGCGGCGAGCTCACGGCCCTCCTCCCTTCGGAGGTCGAGCTGGATCGAGCGCTTCCCCTTGTTCAGGCCCGCCCAGTAGAGGCTGCGGCCGTTCGGGGCCAAGGGCCAGCGTCCGTAGTCGATGCCGCCGCCCAACTGGTCGAAGCGGATCACGTCGGCGCCGAGCTGGGCCAGCGTCATCCCGCCCAGCGGCGCGGCGACGAACGCCGAGCCCTCGACCACGCGGAGGTCGGAGAGGATCGGCGGGCCCGCCGCGACGGCGGCCTCGACTGATTCAGATGGAACCGAGAGTGGCGCCACAGGCAGGTTCGATCTATCATATCGACCAGTCGATATGGAATGGGGGATGAGGTGAAGGCACTCACTTTTCAGGGTCCCGAGCAGGTCAGCGTCGAGGAGCGGCCGATGCCGCGGCTCGAGGACCCGCAGGACGTCGTGATGAAGATCGAGGCGTGCGGCGTGTGCGGGTCGGACCTGCACGTCTACCGCGGTCGCCTGCCGATCGAACCGGGCTTCACGATCGGCCACGAGTACGTCGGCACCGTGGTCGAAGCCGGCGACGCGGTCACCCGGGTGGCGGTCGGCGACCGGGCCGCGGGCGCCTTCGTGAGCGCCTGTGGGATCTGCTTTCACTGCCTGCGCGGCGAGTACCACCGGTGCGTCAAAGCACGCAGCTTCGGGCTCGGCAAGACGATGGGCTCGCTGCAGGGGACCCAGGCGCAGTACGCGCTCATCCCCTACGCGAACCTCACCCTGCGGCAGGTTCCCGACGACCTCGACGATGACGTCGCGCTCTTCGCCGGCGACGTGATGGGGACTGCCTACGGTGGCGTCCAGGCGGCCGAGGTCCGGGCCGGCGAAACGGTCGCGATCATCGGCCTCGGCCCGGTCGGCCTCTGCGCGGTGCAGATCGCCAAGCTCGCCGGCGCCCGGGTCTTGGCGATCGACTCGGTCGAGGAACGACTGGCCGTCGCCAAGTCCTTCGGCGCCACGCCCGTCAACTTCGCCGAGCAAGACCTGAAAGCCGAGGTCCGCGCCTTCGCCGACGGCCGCGGCGGCGTCGACGCGACGATCGACTGCGTCGGTCACGCCGACGTCCTCGAGACCGCCCTGCGCATCACCCGCGACAACGGCCGCGTCCAGTGCATCGGGGTCTACGCGGAGCGCACCCAGGTCCACATGGGCCTGCTCTGGCTCAAGTCGATCTCCCTGCGCGGCGGCCAGGCCAACGTGATCGCCCACTTCGACGCGGTCCTCTCGATGCTCGCCACCGGCCAGCTCGACCCGACCCCCCTGGTCACCCACCACATGCCGCTGGAGGACGCCCCCGAGGCCTACGCGATCTTCAACCGTCACGAAGCGCTGAAGATCGTCCTCACGCCTTAAGCGGGTAGAGGTGCGGGGCGGAGCGGCTTGGGCCGGGGGTTCGGGCCTGAGGTGGTTCAGGCCGGACCGATCGGAGCTCAGGCGTCCCGGGAGGTCTTCGGGAGGAAGCCGGCGCAGGGACGGGTGCATCGCTCAAGGGCGTCTGTGTGGAGTTTCGGTCCCACGGCGACCGAAACTCCACACACAGGTCCCTGACCGGTCGAGCGACGGAGTGACCGTGGGGAAGCGTGGGACCCGTGACGTCTCCCTCACGTCACCCGCGCACTTCCCGGCGTCTTCCTCACGGACTCCGCGGCACCCTCCCTCCGCTGTTCCTTATGCCCACCATCCCGGCATAAGGAACAGCGGAGCGTAGGACCCTCTGCCGCTCCCCCATGGCCCGGCCTTCTCGGAGGCGGCCACAGCCTGCCAGGGTCGCCTCCGAGAAGGCCGCGTCCCTTTCGGCATCGGGCGCCAGCCGGCGACGGCTCCGTCCCCCAGCCGTCCCATCACGAACCACGACCCTTTCGAACACCCCCTGACCTCACCACGCGCAAACGCACCCCGGCCCAGATGGGCCGGGGTGCGTGCTGGGCGAGACGGGCGGGGGAGTGCCTATTCTTTTGACCACCAGCGCACTTCGGGGAGGTCGCTGGAGTAGTAGCCGGTCATGCTCTTGCCGAGCACCGCGACCAGCTGCTGGTTGTACACCCAGATCCGTGGAGTGGCTTCGATCCACAGTTCGTTGGCTTCTTTGATCAGCGCGTCCAGTTCCGCTTCGTTCTTCGCGTAGGGGACCTTCTTCATCGCTTTGTCGGCGGCGGGCACGCACAGGTTGGTGTCGTTGAAGCCGTTGTTCGGCGGGCACTGGAGGTCGTACGCCCAGTAGTAGTCGGGCGCCACCACCTGTGGCCCGTCGAGGAACACCGATGCCCCGGCGTGGGTCGTGTACACGACTTCGAGGAAGTTGGCCGGCGAAGTCGTCTGGACCTTCGCGTGGACACCGAGTTCTTCCCAGGCGCCCGCCGCGGCGGTGGCGATTTCTTTTTCGACCGTTGCCCCTTGGGAGACGTAGATGGTGAAGTTGACAGGAGTCTTCACCCCCGATTGGGCAAGCAGTTCCTTCGCTTTTTCGACGTTCGTTTCGCGTGGCGCCCCGACTCCCGATTCATACCAGGAGAAGGCCGGCATCCACTCGCCGTTGTAGAGCTGGCCGTAGCCGTAGCCGACTTTTTCGAGCACCGCTTCGTAGGGGAAGGCGTAGCTCAGCGCCTGGCGGAACTTCTCGTTCTTGAAGAAGGGGTCGTTTTCGTTCTTCCACGGTTCTTCTTCGTTGATCGGGAAGTTGAGGGTCTGTGCCTGCCGCGATTTGAACGTCGCGACGGTGCAGCAGCTGTTCCCTTCGAGGCTCTTGGCCGCCTGACCCGAGAGGCCCAAAGTGACATCGGCCTGGCCGGACTGGGCATCGAGGAGGAGCGTTTCGTTGTCGGGGACGAACCTGATGATCACGTTCTTGGTCTTCGGCTGCTGGAAGAATTCCGGGTTCGCTTCGAGCACGATTTCCCGGTTGGCCTGGTAGCTCTTCAGTAGGTAGGGCCCGTCGCCGGCGGAGTGGCTCGCCAGCCATTCGTTCGGCGTCGCCGGCTTCTGGCCGCCGTGTTCTTCGACCAGCTTCGGGTCGTAGATCGCGCCCGCGGTCGGGGTCGAGAGCACCTGCAGCTGGTTCGGCGCCGGCCGCTTGTAGTTGATCACCAGGGTGGTCGCGTCAGGCGCTTCGATCGACTTGATCAGCGGCGGTTTGAAGTCGGTTTCTTCGAGCACCGAGTAGCCGCCCGATTCCGAGGTCAGGGTCCGTTCGAGTGACCATTTGACCGCGTTGGCGTCGAGCGGATCGCCGCTGGGGAATTTCAGCCCGGGGCGGATCTTGAAGGTAAGGGTGCGTTTGCCGTTGCTGAACGCCCAGGACTTGGCGATGTACGGTTCGACGCCTTCGACCGAGAGGTTCTGTTCTTCGGTCCCTTCGACCGACCCCGGTTCGCGCTTCGGCTGGGTGAGGGTCGAGTAGAGGGTCCCGGCCAGCCCGGCTTCCTGGTCGGCGTAGGTGAAGGACGGATCGAGCGTCGCCACCGGCGTCGCCACGTTGACGATGAGGGTGGCGTTCGGATTGCTCTTGCCGGTCGCCAACGAACCTTCCGCGCTCGTCGGTTCGGCGCTGCCACTGGAGCCAGAGGAGCCACCGCCCCCACTGCTGCCGCTCGTGCTGCTGCTGCCGCCGCACCCCGCCAGACACAGGGCCCCGACGAGGCAGATCGCGGCGAGAAGCGCCACCCCGATCCCCCTTCGGCCCTTCACATCTCCGTTCATCTGATCTCCATCTCAGTAGTGCACGGGCCCATCTCAGTAGCGGACGGGCTGGTGATAAAACGATCAGTCGATATCCGAACCTAGCCGACCCGGGACGCCTGGTCAAGCGCCGAAGGGGGAATCAGGAATCTCCGCCCGCGGCACCTGCTTTGGCGGCACCGGCCTCGCCCGGGAAGTGACAGGCGACCCAGTGGCCGGCGGCGTCCTGCTCGAGCGGCGGCCGTTGGCCCTGGCAGACCGCGCGGCCGCGGCCGACCTGGCAGCGCGGCTCGAAGGGACAGCCCGGCGGCCGTTCGACCACCGAGCCGACTTCGCCGATCAGCGGCGGGCGGCTGGCGCGTCGCTTCCGACCTCCGGCCACCGGCGTCGGCACCACCGACAGCAAGGAGACCGAGTAGGGGTGGAGCGGCCTGCGGAAGAGCGTCGCGCGATCGGCGAGCTCCACCACCTGGCCCAGGTAGAGGACCGCGACGCGATCGCAGAAGTACTCGGCCACCGCCAGGTCGTGGGTGATGAACACGTAGGTGAGCCCGAGCTCCCGCTGCAGGCGGCGCAGCAGGTTGAGGACCTGCGCCTGGACCGACACGTCGAGGGCTGACACCGGCTCGTCGAGGATGACCAGCTCGGGGCGCAGGACGAAGGCGCGGGCGATGCCGATCCGCTGGCGCTGTCCGCCGGAGAAGGCGTGCGGGCGGCGACGGCCGTGCTCCGGGGTGAGCCCGACCTCGTCGAGCATCTCGAGCGCCATCTTCGAGCGCTCGCCGCGGTCGCCGAGGCCGTGGATCTCGAGCGGCTCTTCGACGATCTGAGCGGCGCTCATCCTTGGATCGAGGGAGGCGAACGGGTCCTGGAAGACGAACTGCAGCCGGCGCCGCAGCGCCCGCAGCTCACCGGAGTCGAGCGAGTTCAGGTCGACGCCGTCGAAGTGCACGGTGCCCTCGCTCAGGTCGAGCAGGCGCAGCAGGCAACGGGCCAGCGTCGACTTTCCGCATCCCGACTCGCCGACCAGGCCGAGGCTCTCGCCGCGCTGCACGCTCAGCGTGATCCCGTCGAGCACGGTGACCGGCCGGGAGCGCCCCAGCCGGCCCCGCCCCCGCACCGAGAACGTCTTCGAGAGGTCCTCGGCCAGCAGGATCGGCGGTCCCGATCCGTTGGTCGCGGGCGAGCTGGTCGCGCCGATCTCGGCCTCGCTCATCTGCTCGCCTCCCGGATCCGCGCCTCGGCGAAGTGGCACTCGACCACCGCCGGCCCCGCCGGACCGCTGACCGCGTGCGGCTGCGGCGCCTCCTGGTGGCACTGCGGGATGTCGCGGCCGACCGGGCAGCGGGGGGCGAAGGCGCAGCCGGACGGCAGGCTGGAGAGATCGGGCGGGTAGCCGGCGATCGCCGGCAGCGGCCCCTGGGCGAGCTTCTCCGGATTGGGCACGCACGCCAGGAGGGCCTCGCTGTAGGGGTGCGTGGGTGACTCGAAGATGTGGTCGACGCCCGAGGTCTCGACCAGCCGTCCCGCGTACATCACCGCCACCGAGTCGCAGAACTCCGAGACGATCCCGAGGTTGTGGGTGATCAGGATCACCGCCGTGCGGTGCTCGTCGACGAGCCGATCGAGCAACGCGAGCACCTGCGCCTGGGTGGTCACGTCGAGCGCCGTGGTCGGCTCGTCGGCGATCAGCACCGACGGATTCAGGGCGATCGCCATCGCGATCACGACCCGCTGGCGCATCCCCCCGGAGAACTGATGCGGGTACTCGTCGAGGCGCTGCTCGGCGTGCGAGATCTCGACGTCGCCGAGCAGCTCGGCGGCACGGCGGCGGGCGGCGGAGCGCTTCAGCCCGGGTTCGTGGGCGGCGATCGCCTCGATGATCTGGCGGCCGATCGTCTTGACCGGGTCGAGCGCCGTGGCGGGGTCCTGCAGGACGAGGGCGATCTCCTTGCCCCGCACCGAACCCAGCTCGCGGTCGGAGAGCTTGGCGATGTCGCGGCCGCCGAGCATGATCTCGCCGCCGGCGACGCGGCCGGGCGGCTCGATCAGCCCGAGGATCGAGAGCGCCAGCGCCGACTTCCCGGAGCCCGACTCGCCGACGATCCCGAGCCGTTCCATCGGGCGCAGGTCGAAGCTGACGTCACGGACCGCGTGCACGGTCGCGGCCTTGGCCTCGTAGACGGTGCTGAGGTTGCGCACCGAGAGGGCGGGGTCGGGGCTGCTCGCGTCCGTCGTCACGGTCATCTAGGCGGAGGTGACGGCGGGGATCCGCACCCGCGGGTCGATCACCGCGTAGAGCAGGTCGACCATCAGATTGACGAGGACGAAGATCACCGCGCTGAGCAGGATGAAGGCCTGGACGATCGCGAAGTCCTGCTTGACGATCGCTTCGAAGACCAGGGAGCCGATCCCGGGCCAGTCGAAGACCCGTTCGATCAGGACGCTGCCCGCGAGGAATTCGCCCAGCACCAGCCCGGCGGAGGTCAGGGTCGGCAGAAACGCATTCGGCAGCGCGTGGCGACGGAAGGCGGTCCAGCGCGGCAGGCCCTTGCCCCGGGCGACGGTGATGAACGGTTCGCGTGACACCTCGAGCAGGTTTGCCCGGAGCAGCCTCACCATGAACGAGAAGGAGCCGATGCCGAGGGCGATCGCCGGCAGGAGCATGTGCCGCAGCGATTCCCAGAAGGTGTTGAGCTGGCCGGCCAGGAGGCTGTCGATCAGGAACAGGTGGGTGACCGCGGGCGGTTCGCTCGCCCCCACCTGGAGCCTGCCTTCCGGCCCCGGCAGCCAGTGCAGGGACTTGAAGAAGATGATCAGCAGCAGCAGGGCGAGGAAGAACGGCGGCGTGCCGAATCCGATGTAGGAGGCGCCGCGGACGATCGCGTCGGTGACCGGCCGGTGCCGATAGGTGGAGAGGAGCGCCAGGATGACCGCGGCCCCCATCGTCAGCACGAAGGAGAACAGCGCCAGTTCGATCGTCGCCGGGAAGCGTTCGACGAAGAGCGAGGAGACCGAGGCGTTGAGGGTGTAGGAGTAACCCCAGTTGCCGGTGAAGAAGTCGGAGATGTAGTGCCAGTACTGGGCGAAGATCGGTTGGTCGAGGCCGAGCTGATGGTTCACTTCGGCGAGCGCCTTCGGCGTCGCCAGCGGACCGAGGATGATCCGCGCGGGGTCGCCGGGAAGCACCCGCATGATCAGGAAGGCGAGCAGCGAGGCGCCGAAGATCGCCGCCAGCGAGCCCAACAGCCGGTAGGCGACCACCCGCGACATCAGAGCCTCTCGTACTGGCCGCGGGGATCGAGTAGATCGCGCATCCGGTCGGAGACCATGCTGGCGGCGGTGACGACGATCAGCAGGGCGACGCCGGGGAAGATCGCGATCCACCACTGGCCGGTCAGCGAGTACTGGAGGCCTTCGGTGATCATCGCCCCCCACTCCGGGGTCGGCACCTGGGCGCCGAGGCCGATGAAGCTGAGCCCGGCGAGGGCGAGGACCGCGTAGCCGAAGGCGGCGGCCATCTGTATGAAGAGGACCGGCAGCACGTGCGGGATCACGTGCCGGCGGATGATCCGGCCGCGGGTCGAGCCCAGCGCGTGGGCGGCTTCGATGAACGGCAACGAGCGGATCCGGATCGCCTCGCTGCGCAAGAGTCGCGCGTACCAGGGCACCGAGACGAGGGCGACCCCGAGCGCCGCGGTGCTGAGGCCGACGCCGAGCCCGACGGTCACCGCCATCGCCAGGATCAGCGGCGGGAAGGCGAGGATCGTGTCCATCACCCGCATCGAGATCCCGTCGGTGGCGCCGCCCAAGAGGCCCGCGACGAGGCCGATCGAGCCGCCGATCAGCGCCCCGCCGAGCGTCACCAAGGAGGCGACGAGGAGCGAGATCCGGGCGCCCTCCGCGACCCGCGCGAGAACGTCGCGACCGAGCTGGTCGGTGCCCATGGGATGGGCCCCCGAGGGGGCCTGCAGCGAATCGACGAGGTTCTGCTTGGTCGGGCTCGGGCCCCAGAAGACGGGCACCAGCAGGGCGAACAGGATCACCAGTACGAGGATCGCGACCGGGATCGCGAGCCGCCGGTCGGCGGCGAGCGCGCGCAGCGAGCGCCCGGCCGCCTTCAGCCGCCGCGGGCTCGGTTCGCTCGGCCCCGGCTGAGGCCGCTCGATGGCGAGCGAGTCGGCGCTCACCGGCCCCTCGCTGCGGCCGCCGCGAGCCTCATCGGCCGATCCCGAGGATCTCCCGCGCCTGCGCGGGGGTGGCGACAGGCCGGCCGACGCCCTCGCAGATCGCCACCGCGCGGGTGACGAGCTGGGCGTTGGAGTCGGCGTACTCGCCCGGACCGACGTAGACGACGTCCTCGAGGCCAGTGCGGACGTGCCCGCCGAGCGCCAGCGTCGTCGCCATCAAGGGGAAGTTGTGGCGGCCGATCCCGGTGACCATCCAGGGGACGCCCGCCGGGACCAGATGGGCGAACAGGCAGACCACCTCGGCGCTTGCCGGGGCGCCGCCGATCACGCCGAGGACCATGTGCATCATCCCGCGCCGGCGCTCCTCGGCGCTCGCCATCTTCGCCGCGGTGACCACCATCCCGAGGTCGAAGCACTCGTACTCCGGCGCGACCCCGCGGCGCTCCATCTCGGCCGCCAGATCGGCGATCAGCGAGCTGGGGTTGAGGAAGATGTCGCCGTTGGGGCCGAAGTTGAGGCTGCCGCAGTTCAGCGAGGCGAGTTCGGGCTCCGCCTCGAGCGACCGGCGCCGCTCCTCCGGCCCCGACCCCAGTTCGCCGCCGGTGGTGAAGTTGAGGACGATGTCGCCGCATTGCGACCGCACCGCTTCCTTGATCGCCAGGTAGTCGCTCGGCGCCTGGGTCATCTTGCCGTCGGTGGTGCGAGCGTGGATGTGGAGGATGCTCGCGCCCGCTTCGGCAGCCCCGATCGCCTCCCTGATCACGTCTTCCCGGGTCGCGGGCTGGTGCGGATTGCTGGTCGGGACCCCGCCGGAGACAGCGCAGGTCAGCATTGCCGGGGCGCTCACCCCATACCAAGCCTTGTTGCGTTGTCGCCGGGTTCAAGCATCAGAAAATCAGGCGTCGGGCGGACCCACCCCAACGCTTCATACCGCCTTTCGACAGATTGCATATCGATCAGTCGGTTCGAACCGACTTTAGCCGGCGCCTCGACCGATTGTCAAGTGACCACGAGGCCCCCACCAGGCCTCATCGCCCGGCGAAGACTCCCCCAGCCCGCAGCGCGCACACCCTGCGACGGCGGGGTCGAGAGGCGGTCTCGGAGGAGTAGTCCGGGGCGGGCGGGGTGAGCTGACGCCCGGTGGCTGGCGCCCGGGTGGGGTTCGGGCCTGGGGTGGTCCGGGCCTGGGGAATCGGAGCTCAGGCGTCCCGGGAGGTCTTCGGGGGAAGCTGGCGCAGGGACGGGTGCGTGGCGGGGGAGGTCCGGTGCCGGGCCGAGATCCCGGCGTCTCCGTGACGGGACGGAGGGATGCGACGTCTCCGTGACGGGGCCGACGAAAGCTGTCACGAAGACCGCACGATCTGCGCGGGTCCCGCCCGGGAGATGCATGGATCCGAGGAGATCCCTGCAAGATCATGGTCGCTCCGTGACGAAGGGTCCACGATCGCAGGGAAGGCGTGAGTCTTCACGGGGAGTTTCGAGGCCCCCGTCCCGCGCCGAGTGAATCCTCCACGCCATACGGTGGAGAACTCACCCGGCGCGTCCTGGACCGTGGAGGAGGCGTGGGACCCGTGACGTCTCCCTCACGTCTCCCGCGCACTTCCCAGCGTCTTCGTGACGGGCACGGTCCCCAACGCACCCCGGTCCCCGCCCGGACCCTCTGCCGTCCCCTCGAAACTCGGCCTTTTCGGAGGCGGCCACAGCCTGCCCGGGTCGCCTCCGAGAAGGCCGCATCCCTTACCCCAGAGCACCCGCGTCCCTTCGTAGCCCCGTCGTGGACTACTCATCCAGACCGACACCTTCGACCTGACGAGACCGCTCAGCCGAGGAAGCCGTCGATCGCGCCGCCGACCTGGGTGGCGTCCTGGAAGAGGAAGGCGTGGCCGGCGCCTTTGAAGATGATGCCGCTCGCGTCGGGGATGCGGCGGGCGATGATCCGATCGTTGCGGGGCCGGATGCCGCGGTCGAGGTTGCCCCAGGCGACCAGCGTCGGCGCCTTGATCGTCGGCAGCGCTTCGTAGGAGCCGCCGCCCGCGGCCTTCCAGCCGGCGATCGCGCGCTCTTGCCCTTCCAGCGTCGCGGTCGGGATGGTGAAGCTTTCCGGCACCAGGTCGGGTTGGGTGGCGACGTCGTACATGTAGTCGATCGCCCCGGTGGTCCCCGCCCGCGTGGGCGGGAAGCTGAGCGCCAGCAGCTGGGTCGTCGTCACCCCTTCCGGGTTGGTGAGGATGCTCGCCACCCGGGGGCTCGGCGGCACGTAGTGGGAGCCGCCGGCGTCGGTCGCGCAGAGCACCAGCTTGGCGACCCGGCTGGGCGCGTCGAGCGCCACCTGCTGGGAGATGTAGCCGCCCATCGACCACCCCATCAGGTCGAAGCGTTCGATCTGCAGGGCACTCGCCAGGGCCAGCGTGTCTTCCGCCATCTGCCCGATCGAGAGCGTCTGCCTCGAGGGGTTGTCGGTGGTGGCGACGCCGCGATTGTCGAAGACGATCACTTCGTGGTCGCCGATCAGCTGGGCGATCAGCTGCGGATCCCACTCGGCCATCGTGGCGCTGCGCCCGATCACCATGATCAGCGGGAAGCCGCTGCCGCCGGTCCGGTAGCCCATGCTCATGCCGTCGACCGCGATGTGCTTCACCGGCCCGAGTTCGGCGGTGCGGGCGGCGGCCGAGGAGGAGCAGACCAACATCGTCGGCAGCGCCGCGGCGAGGAGCAGCAGGGTCACGAGGCGGCGGGGGAGGGCCAAGGGCGGTGCATTATCGCCGCACCCCGCCCGCCTTGCAATGGGATGCCTGTCCGGTCGCCGCGACCGGCGTGATACTAAGGCGGCCATGGGGAAGCTCCGCCTTGCCGCCGCCCTGATCGCCCTCGGCCTCACCGCCCTGCTCGCACCCGGCAACGCCGCGGCGGGGACGGTCACGCTGGGCAGCGAACTGATCACCCCGCAGACGATGACCACCATCTTCTCGGGATCGACCGTGACGGTCGCGAACCCCGAACCGCTCGGCCCGCGGACGGTCGCCTTCTCGCCGGTCGACGGACGGATCGTGCGCTGGCGGCTGGGCCCGCAGTCGGGCTCCGACGAATACCGGCTGACCGTCCTGCGCCCCGACGGCAGCGGCGCCTACACGGCGATCGCGACGAGCGACCCCGAGCGGGCATCGAGCACCGCGATCGAAGTGTTCACCACCGCGCTGCCGATCGAGGCCGGCGACCTGATCGGGCTCAACGTCCAGTCGACGGAAGCGCACGCGCAGGTCCACGCCGGCGGCGCCGGGGCCGTCCAGTTCGCCTGGGTGCCGTCGCTCGGGATCGGCGGGCCGGCCGCGGCACCGACGACGACGGTCGGGGGGATCGAATTCGACTTCAACGCCGACGTCCAGCCGACCCCGGAAGTAAGCCTGGTCTCGCCCTCCTCGGGGCCGGTCGGCGGAGGGACCGCGGTGACGATCGTCGGCCGGGACTTCAGCCAGGTGAGCGGCGTCACCTTCGGCTCGACTCCGGCGAGCTCGTTCGCCGTCCTCGCCGAAGACAGGATCGTCGCGGTCGCCCCGCCCGCCACCGGCGCCGGTCCGGTCGACGTGACGGTCACCAACGCGGTCGGCGCGAGCGCCGCCGGGTCGGCGGACAGGTTCACCTACCTCGCACCCGCACCCGTGGCCGCCCCGACGCCGACGGCCCAGACCCAGGCCGCCCCTCGCGGCTGCACGGTCCCGCGGCTCACCGACAAGACCCTGCCGGCCAGCCGCAGGATCCTCAGCCGCAGCGGCTGCCGGCTCGGCGCCGTCCGCGGCCACCGCCAGGCCGGCAAGAAGGTCACCAGGCAGAGCCCGCGGCCCGGGGTCGTGCGACCGCCGGGCTGGGCGGTCAACGTCACGATCCGTTGAGCGCCCCAAGGTAGGATCGCGCCGCCGTGGATCCCGAACTCGTCTACGAGAAGTTCGTCCTCCGCCTCGACGGGCCGATGCTCGAGGCGGTGGGGGCGGAGATCAAGGGGATCCTGCGGCTGCACGTGAACTTCGCCCAGGCCTCGCTCACCGCGAAGAAGGACGGGATGCTCGAGGTCTACGTCGACGATGGCGGCGCGCTCGACCGGCCGCTGCTGCAGCCCAAGATCAGCGGCATCTGGCGGGTGTGGCGCTACGAAGTCCCGGCGAGCGAGGAAGCGGCGCTGGCCGAGTTCTTCGCCGAGGCCGAGCGTCGGCGCTCGACGCCGCGCTGACCCCGAGCCCACCCGAGCCCACCGAGCCCGGCGCGCCCCCGGGTGGGGACGCGCCGGGACGGCCGGACTTCAGTGGAGGTTCAGCGTTTCCGTGCCTTCGATCTCGACCGCTTCCAGCGAATCGGGATCGAGGCCGAGGAGGCTGAGGATCGTCGGCGCGATCTGGGTCGTCTCGACCGCCCCCGAGTTCACCGCGTGGTGGTCGACCGGACCACCGGAGACGACCAGCGGCACGTCGCGATCGTCGGCGTCGGCACCGCCGTGCTCGGCGATCTTGCCCTTCTTGCCGGTGTAGACGACGCCGTGCTGGACGACGCCGTAGACGTCCGGCACCCGCGGGTCGCTCACCGAGGTGCCGAAGAATTCGGCCGCTTCTTCGCCCGCGTAGACCTTGCTGAGGCCGGAGCCGGTGTAGGCCTTCGGCGCTCCGTTGACGTCGTTGCCGGTCCCGTTGTGGGACAGCAGGTATTCCTTGGTGAAGGCGATCGCTTCCGGCGTGCGGTAGTGGAGCCAGAGGATCATCGCGTCGTCGTCGATCGAGAAGGCGACCAGCGGTTCGGCGTCTTCGGGATGGGCGCTTGCCCACGCTTCGTCGAGCCCTTCGAGGATCGGCCCGTCGGGGATCCGGGTCAGCGCCGCCGGGTTGATCGGCGACTGGCCGTGCTTGGCCGAGAGGATCACCGTGGTCGAGGAGGCCAGGTGCCGGGCGTGCAGCGCCGCGAGCATCGAGCCGACCTTGGTGTTGACGAATTCGAGGGCGCGGCGGAGCAGCGGGCCGGGGGTGGTCCCGCCGGCTTCGTAGCCGCCTTTCAGCCCGTCTGATTCGGGCAGCTTCTCGGCCGTCGAGACGGTCTGGAAGTTCATCCCGAAGATCGCCGGGGTGCCGACCCGTTCGGTGCCGCTGTGGTCGTAGCCCTTGATCTCGTTGAGCACGGCCTGCACCTTGTAGCCGTCGTATTGCTCGGTCAGCGCGTTGTCGGTGGTCCAGTCGTTTTCCGAGCCTTCGGTCGGCGCGTCGCTGTTGATCTCCGGCGTGAAGAGGTCGTCGATCCCTTCGCCCGAAGGGCCGTCCAGCATGTCGTAGGCCGGGTGCTTGTCCGACCAGGCGGTGCGCAGGCCCGCTTCCTTCGCGACTTCGAAGATCGTGTTGACGCGCAGGTATTCGTACGGGTAGACCGGCTTGCAGGTGGTCGGGTCGACCGGCAGCGCCGCCGGGTTCAGCAGCGTCGTCGGGTTGCCGGTCATCTGCAGGATGCTCTGCGGCAGCCCGGGAAGCCCCTGGCCGGCGTCGATCGAGTGGAGGTTCTTGTCGGCTTCCTCGGTGTAGCCGACCACCGCCCCCGGCTTGGCCCCGGCGCATTCGGTGGTCCCGGCGGGGAGCAGTTCGCGGTTGTACGTTTCGTCGTAGTAGACGCCGGTCGTGCCGGGGTTGCCGCCGGTCACCTGGGCGACCATGCCGGGGAAGGAGTCGGAGGGCACGGGGGTCTGGGCGTGGGTGAATTCGACCCCCTCGCCGACCAGTGAGGCGAGCGCCGAGTGGGGGTGCCTGCCGACGTACCAGCGCAGGTCGGACTCGTGCAGGCCGTCGACCGAGAGCAGCAGGACGTGCTGCGCGGTCCCATGGTGGGAGGAGTGGTTGCCGGCGTCGGCCCCCTGGTTGTCGTTTTCGCCTTGGCCGTTGTCGGCGACCGCCACCGAGGCGGTCGCCAGCATCGCCGCCGCGACGACGGCCAGCGCGAGGAGCCACCGCGGGCGGGCAAGCTTCTGTCTCATCGGGTTCCCTTCCTTCTGGATGGATTGAGTAGGCGGACGAGGAACCTGGACGCTTTCGAGCGCTGTGGCAGCGGCGGTTACCTCGGCGTTACGCGGCTGTGAAAGCGGACCAGCAAAGCGTCACAAACATGAGCGGCAGATGAGATTCCGGGCGATCTTCGAGTTTTTCCGGTTCGCTTCACAGCCTCGTAACGAGGCCCGCCCTCGCTTCGAGCAGGGTGGCCCGCGGCAATCTGAACTAGCGACTCGGAGGTGGGACTTGAAGGCTCGCGGGCTGTTGATCGGACTCTCGTCGGTGGTTGCTCTCGTCGTGATGGCGATCGGGGCGGTGGCCGGCGCCCCGGCGGGCGTCGGCGGCAACCCCGGCCCGAGCAAGAGCGGGGTGCCGCTGCGGCCGGGGAACCTCCTGGTCAGCCGCAGCGTCTACGCCGGTGACGCCTCGACCGTGGAAGCCGGGGCCCAACTGCCCCCGGGCTGCACCAGTGAATGTGTCACCGCGAGCGATAACGGCACCTATCCCCAGGTGTGGAACAACGACGCCGTCGATGCGAGCTTCGGCATCACCTCGCCGCTCTACCTCGACCAGATCACGCCGAACGGTGAACTCCTCGGCACGATCGAAGTCCCGAACAGCACCCAGAACGGGGTGCCGGCGACGAAGGACCAGATGGTCACCAGCTTCAGCTCGAAGTCGGAGGGGGCGCTCAACCTCGCCACCGACGGCAGCGCGGTGACCTTCATGGGTTACCTGGCCCCGGTGAACGCGCTCGACGTCTCCAACTCCAACACGCCGGGCGTCATCGATCCGACCGACCCGGTCAGCGGCGCCTACTCCCGGGTGATCGCCGAACTCGGGGCGAACGGCAAGTTCCACTTCACCAAGACCAACGCCTACAGTGGCAACAACGGTCGCGCCGCGATCCTCGACCGTGAGGAAGGCGCCGACGTCCTCTACATGGTGGGCAACGCGGGCAATGGCTCGAACCCGCAGCCGAGCGGCATCGTCACCGGCGGCGGCGCCCAGATCGCCACCCCGCAGGTGAAAGCGCTGGTCGCCCAGGAACCGGGGCTGCCGACCCCGGTCGGCGCCTTCAGCGTCACCCAGCTCGGGGCGAAACAGGACAAAATCGGCAAGGACACGAACTTCCGTGGCCTGACCATCTACGACAACGTCCTCTACTACACCAAGGGCAGCGGCTCCAACGGTGTCAACACGGTCTACTTCGTCGACACCACCGGCCATGCTTGCCCGAACGGCGTCGGCCTGCCGGAACCGGGTGCCAAGCTGCCGACCGAACCGCTCGCCTACGAACCGGAAAAGCTGGGTGAAAGCGGGTTGACTCCGCAGAACATGTGCATCCTCAAGGGGTTCCCGACGGCGCTCAAGTCGAAGACCTCGTTCCCCTTCGGGATCTGGTTCGCCAACCCGACGACGCTCTACGTCGCCGACGAGGGCAACGGCGAAGCCGAATACTCGACCGCGACCGGCACCTACACCAAGGCCGCCGCGTCGAAGACCGCAGGGCTGCAGAAGTGGGTCCTCGAAAACGGCAGCTGGAAGCTGGCCTACACCTTGCAGGGCGGGCTCGAGCTCGGCAAGCCCTACACGGTGGCCGGCTACCCGACCGGTGACAACGAAGCGACCGGCCTCCCATGGGCGCCGGCGACCGACGGCCTGCGCAACATCACCGGCCGCGTCAACCTCGACGGCACGGCGACGATCTGGGGCATCACCTCGACGGTCAGCGGCAACGGCGACCAGGGGGCCGACCCGAACAAGCTGGTCGGGATCACCGACGACGTCGGCGCCACCTCGCCGCCCGCCGGCGAGAGCTTCCAGACGACCCGCGCGGCGGGCTTCGGCGAAGTCCTGCGCGGCGTCTCGCTGACGCCGACCGGGCACTGAGGGAAGCGGCGCCGCGGGACCACCCGCGGCGCCGCCGGGGTGGTGACGAGTGTGCGATTGAGCCGCCTATGACCGGCCCAATCGCACACTCGCGTCGCGGGTAGCCACCCGCCTCCGCGAGGCGTAAGATGCAAATGACACATAGGGAGGAGAGGGGATCCCTCGACTCCCTCGCCATAGGCGCGGTCCCCGGTGATCCCGGAGCCGCGACAAACCTGCCCGGCGGAGGCGATCCCGAAGCCAGGCAAGAACCGAGAGGCGAGAGATATGACGCTCAGCGACGCGAGCGCGGTGGTCGATGCCGACGTTGCGCTCGAGCCTGCGCTGCTCACCCACGAGGACCGGGCGCGGCTGCTCACCTACATGGCGACGATGCGGTCCGCCGAGGAACGGGCCCTGTCGCTCTACAAGCAGGGCAAGGTGCCGGGCTCCTTCTACGACGGTCGCGGGGAGGAGGCGATCTCGGTCGGGGCGGCGTTCGCGCTTGCCCCGCGCGACCGGCTCTGCATCCTCCACCGCGACCTCGGCGCGCATTTCGTCCGCGGCGTGACCGTCGAGCGCTACCTGGCCAACTACATGGGCCGCGCCGACGGGGTGACCGGCGGCAAGGACGGCAACATGCATTTCGGCGACCGCGGGCTGGGCTGCGTCGGGATGGTCTCGATGCTGCCGGACATGGCGCTGGTCGCAGGCGGGATCGCGCTGGCGATGAAGATGCGCGGCGAGGACCGGGTCGCGATGACCTTCTTCGGCGAGGGCTCGACCGCCAACGGCCAGTGGCACGAGGCGATGAACCTCGCCGGGGTGCAGCGGCTGCCGGTCGTCTTCGTGCTCGAGAACAACCGCTTCGCCTACTCGACCCCGAACGAGCTCGAGTTCGCGGTCGAGCCGGTGCGGCGGGCCGCGGGCTACGGCTTCCCCGGGGTCGAGGTCGATGGCAACGACGTCGAGGCGGTGTTCGTCGCCGCCCACGCCGCCGCCGAGCGGGCGCGCGCCGGCGGCGGGCCGACGCTGATCGAGTGCCAGACGATGCGCATGCACGGGCACGGCGCCCACGACGACATGGGCTACGTGCCGCCCGAGCTGCTCGCCGAGTGGGAGGCGCGCGACCCGGTCGAGCGCTACGCGGCCCGGCTGGTCGCCGACTTCGGCTTCGCCGCGGCGGCGGTCGAGGCGATCCGTGAGGAGGCCCGCGCCCTGGTCGCCGCGGCCGCCGAGCGGGCGCTCGCCTCGCCGCTGCCCGACCCGGCGCTCGCCCGGGAGGGCGTCTTCGCCGAGCGCTGGGAGCCGCTCGGCGACGGCGCCGCGCCGTGGTCGGGCTGGGCCGAGGGGAGGGCCGCCCGATGACGGAGATGACCTACCTCGAGGCGATCTCCGACGGCCTGCGGACCGAGATGCGACGCGACGAATCGGTCTTCTGCCTCGGTGAGGACATCGGCGCCTTCGGCGGCGCCTTCAAGGTGACCGCGGGCTTCGCCGAGGAGTTCGGCCTCGAACGGGTGCTCGACATGCCGCTCGCCGAGAACGCGATCATCGGCGCCGCCACCGGGGCGGCGATCGAGGGGATGCGGCCGGTCTGCGAGATGCAGTTCGCCGACTTCATCGCCTGCGGCTTCGACCAGCTGGTCAACGTCGCCGCCAAGCTCCACTATCGCCAGGGGGTCGCGGTGCCGATGGTGGTCCGGCTGCCCTCCGGCGGCGGCTTCTCCGGCGGCCCCTTCCACTCGCAGAACCCAGAGGCCTGGTTCCTGCAGGTGCCGGGGCTGAAGGTGGTGGCGCCGGCCACCGCCGCCGACGCCAAGGGCCTCCTGGCGAGCGCGATCCGCGACCCCAACCCGGTCTGCTTCCTCGAGCACAAGGGCCTCTACCGGCACCTTCGCGGCGAGGTGCCGGAGGGCGAGTACACGGTGCCGCTGGGGGCCGCGCGGGTGGCGCGCGAGGGCGCCGAGCTGACCGTGATCGCCTACGGCTCGGCGGTGCCGCTGGCGCTGGCGGCGGCCGAGCAGCTGGGCGAGGACATCGAGGTGCTCGACCTGCGCAGCCTCTGCCCGCTCGACCGCGAGGCGATTCTCGCCAGCGCCCGCAAGACCGGCAAGGTGCTGATCGCCCACGAGGCGACCCGGTCCTGCGGCGTCGGCGCCGAGGTCGCGGCGCTGATCGGGGCCGAGGCGTTCGAGGACCTCGACGGCCCGATCCGTCGCCTCACCGCGCCCGACCTGCCGATCCCGTTCAGCCCGCCGCTCGAGGGGGCGGTCCTGCCCCAGCTCGACCAGATGAAGGAGGCCTGCCGTGAGCTCCTCGCCTACTGAGGTCAGAGAGGTCGGGCGGACGGTCGAGATCGCGATGCCGCAGATGGGGATCTCGGTCGCCGAGGGGACGATCGTCGAGTGGCGAAAGCAGCCCGGCGACTGGGTCGAGGCCGACGAGCCGGTCTGCGACGTGAGCACCGACAAGGTCGACGTCGAGATCCCCTCGCCCGCCGCCGGCCGGCTCGCGCGGATCCTGGTCGAAGCGGGGGAGACGGTCGCGGTCGGCACGCCGCTGGCCGAGCTCGACGCCGGCGCGAGGCCGGGGGAGGCGCATCCGGAGGAGTCCGGCGGGGCGCGCCCCGAGGATCCGGGCGGGGCGCTTCGGCAGGATCCCGGCGGCGCCGATCGCTCCCGCGTCTACTCGCCGATCGTGCGGCGGATGGCCGCCGACCGCCAGGTCGACCTCGAGCGGGTCGAGGGGCACGGCATCGGCGGACGGGTGCGCAAGGTCGACCTCCTCACCTTCCTCGAGCAGGGCGGGGAGCAGGCGCGGGGGAGGGAGGAGCGCCCCCTGCACACCGAGTCGCCGTACCGGCCCGAGCCGGCGGCGGCGCCGGAGGACCTCCTAGGCCCTACCCGCCGCGAGCCGATGTCGCCGATGCGCCGGCAGATCGCCCTCCACATGGTCGAGAGCCGGCGGACGGCGGCCCACTGCACGACGGTCACCGAGGTCGACTTCAGCCGCGTCGCGGCGCGGCGGGCGGAGCTGCGGCCGGGGATGGCCGCCCGCGGCGTCGCCCTCACCTACCTCGCCTTCGTCGCCCGCGCGACCGTGGCGGCACTGCAGCGCCACCCGATCCTGAACGCCTCGATCGAGGGCGAGGAGATCGTCTACCACGAGGACGTCAACCTCGGCATCGCGGTGGCGCTCGAGGACGGGCTGATCGTGCCGGTGATCCGCCACGCCCAGCGGCTCAGCCTGGAGGGGCTGGCGGCGGCGATCGGCGACCTCGCGAGCCGCGCGCGCGAGAAGCGGCTGCAACCCGACGAGGTCCGGGGCGGCACCTTCACGATCACCAACCCGGGCCAGTTCGGGGCGGTGCTGGCGACGCCGATCATCAACCCGCCGCAGGTCGCGATCCTCGACCTGGAGGCGGTGGTGAAGCGGCCGGTGGTGGTCGAGCGGGGCGGCGAGGACCTGGTCGCGGTGCGCCCGATGTCCTACCTCTGCATGTCGTGGGACCACCGGGCGCTGGACGGTGCCGAGGCGGCGCGCTTCCTCGGCGAGCTGAGGGAAGGACTCGAGCAAGGAGGCGACGAGCCATGAGCACCCACGTGATCCACCCCGAGGTCTCCCGGGTCGCACCCGCGGGCTTCGAGGAGATGCTGGTCCGCCGCGGCGAGCGCAGCGGCGTGACGATCGCGATCGCGGTCCACTCGACCGCCCTCGGCCCGGCGCTCGGCGGGGCGCGCCTCTGGCACTACGCCACCACCGAGGAAGGCATTGCCGACGCGCAGGGATTGGCGCGGGCGATGACCTACAAGGCGGCCGCGGCGGGCCTCCTCCTGGGCGGCGGCAAGGGGGTGATCTGCGCCCCGACCACGCACCCCGAGGGCGGCCTGCGGCGGGCGATGCTGCTCGACTTCGGCGACGCGGTGGAGTCGCTCGGCGGCCGCTACGTGACCGCCGAGGACGTCGGCACCGGCGCCGCCGACATGGCGGTGATCGCCGAGCGCACCGCCCACGTGGTCGGCCTCCCCGACGAGCGCGGCGGCAGCGGCGACCCCAGCCCGGTGACCGCCCGCGGCGTCCTCGCCGCTCTTCGCGCCTGCCTCGAGCATCGCTTCGGCAGCCCCTCCCCGGCCGGCGTCCGCGTCTGTGTGGTCGGCGCGGGCCACGTCGGCGGGCGCCTCGCCGCCCTGCTCGCCGAAGCCGGAGCGGAGGTGACGATCTCCGACCTCGACCCCTCCCGGCGCGTCCTCGCCGACCGCCTCGGCGCCGCCTGGATCGACCCGGCCGAGGCGATCCTCGCCGATTGCGACGTGCTCGCCCCCTGCGCCCTCGGCGGCGTCCTCGACGCCCCCACCGTCGCGCGCCTCCGCTGCCGGATCGTCTGCGACGCCGCCAACAATGTCCTCGCCGACGACCGCCTCGCCCCCGTCCTGGCGCGCCGCGAGATCGTCTACGCCCCCGACTTCATCGCCAACGCGGGCGGCCTGATCAACGTCTACGCCGAGCTCCACCAGCTCGACCACCAGGCGGTCACCGACCTGGTCGACGGCATCGGCTCGACCATCGGCCTGATCCTCGAAGCCGCCGACCGCCACGGCACGACCCCGCTCGCCGAGGCCCAGGCACTGGCCCAGCGGCGGTTGGGCGCCGCCGTCCCCACCTGAGCCGCGGGTGGTGCCGGCGGCGGTGGTTGCTCGCCTCGGCACCGTCCGCGCCATCCCCGCGTTCCTCAGCCGCCGAGGCCGACCTGGACCAGGCGGGCGAGGAGGAGGGCGGCGGCGAGCAGGAGCTGGGCCCGCAGGAGGATCAGGGTCGCGCTGCGGGAGCGCGAGGGGCGGGGTGGGGGCAGGGTGTCGAGGCGGGGCGTCGTCCAGGCCGCCCGTTCGGCCGCGGTCGCGGCCGGCGCCGCGCGGCGAGGCGGACGGCGCAGGCGGAGGGCGGCCATCGTGGCGAGGGCGAGGGCGAGGAGGGCGAACGCCGCGGCCGCGATGGTCTCCACGTCGGCGGCGGGGAAGAGGGTGCTCACCATCAGGATCGTCGAGAGGGCGACCAGCGCCCCGACCACCGCGGTGCCGATCGCGTTCAGCCAGGTCGGGTTCACCCACGGCCCGAGCACGTCGCGGTCGTTGCAGAGGAGCAGGAGGAAGGCCGAGGCGCTCGGCAGGAGGATGCCGGCCAGCGCCTGGACGCCGGTGGTGATCAGCCCCAGCGGCGCGCCCGGGATCAAGACGACCGCCGCCGCGAGGGCGACGAAGGCCGCCGAGGTCGCGTGGAAGACCCGCGCCTCGCGCCAGCCGCGGTGGAGGGAGTGGCGGAAGCCGAAGTAGTCGCCGACCGCGTAGGAGCCACCGAGGGTGACGGCGCCGGCGCCGAGCAGCGAGGCGTTCAGGAGGACGATCGCGAAGAGGGTGCCGGCGAGCGGCGAGGCGGTCGCCCGCAGGTCGCGGGCGACGGCGCCGGCGTCGACGAACGAGCCGTGCAGGGCGGTGCCGTCGAAGGCCCAGGCGCAGGTCACCATGATCGCCACCGCGGCGACCAGGACGAGGACGGTGCCGAGCAGCGTGTCGAGGCGCTCGTAGGCCAGCCAGCGCGGCGTGATCCGCTTGTCGACCACGTTCGACTGCTGGAAGAAGAACTGCCAGGGCGCGATCGTGGTGCCCGCGATCGCGATCACGAGGAGGACGATCGAAGAGCCCGAGCCGCCGCCGGCGGCGCTCGGTCCGCCCGCGCCACCCACCCCGCCCGCGCCGTGCACGATCAGCGCCAGCGGGATCGCGGCGAGGCCGACCACGACCAGGAGCAGCATCGTCCGCTCCCAGCCGCGGAAGCTGCCGCAGGCGATCACCGCGACCAGGAGCAGCGCGGCGATCGGCACGGCGAGGTAGCGAGTGACGCCGAAGAAGCCGAGCGCCAGGGTGACGCCGATGAAGTCGGTGACGATCGTCAGCGCGTTCAACGCCAGTAGGTCGCCGAGCGCGAAGGCGCCCCAGCGCCGGCCGAATCGCTCGACGATCAGCCGCGTGTGGCCGGCGCCGCTGACGGCGCCGAGCCGGGCGACCATCTCCTGGTTGATGAAGAGCACCGGCGCCAGCGCCGCCAGCACCCAGAGCAGGCCGGCGCCGTGCTCTTGCCCGGCCTGCGCGTAGACGGAGATGCCGCCCGCGTCGTTGTTGGCCAGCATCACCACCAGGCCGGGGCCGAGGATCGCCAGCAGCGTCGCCAGCCGCCGGCGCAGCGACCGGCGCGGGCCGGTGTCGAAGGCCGAGACGCTGCCGAGCGCCCCTTCGATGTCGCCGACGTGGGCGCGATCGAGCACCGAGCGGCGCTCGGCGGGCGGGCTGAAGGTCGGCTCGAGGACGTTGGTCGGGGACCCGGCGCGGCTCATCAGGCGCTCCGGCGCAGGCGGCGGGGCTGCTTCGCCCCGGCGCCCGCGAGCTCGCTCACGTGGCGGACCGCCTCGTCGAGCAACGAGGCGACGTGGGCGTCGTAGAGGGAGTAGAGCCGCTCCCGCCCGCGCCGGTCGGCGGCGACCAGGCGATGCTCCCGCAGCACCCGCAGCTGATGGGAGACGGCCGATTGCTCCATCTCCATCGCGCTCACCAGTTCGCCGACCGTGTGCGGGGCCTCGCGCAGCTGGATCAGGATGCGCACCCGATTGGGGCTCGACAGCGCGAACATCACGTCGGCGATCGCCTCCGCCTCGCGGTCGGGGTCGGCGCCCTCCTTGGCGCCCTTCTTCTCGCCCTTCTTCTTCACCATCGGATCGTAAGGCGCGCGGTCATCCCACCGGAGCCGGGTCGAAGGCGGCCGCTTCGGGTTCCACCGCCTCCCAGCGGACCGCGGTCACGTTCGGCTCCAGTCCGAGCCGCCCCGCCGCCGCCTCGATCTGATTGTCGTGGCGCCCGCTCGTCGTCAGCACCGCCCGCACCTCCACCAATCCGGTGCCGTCGATGTCGGCGCTCTCGAGCGCTCGCAGGTGGTACCCGTCGCCGCTGATGCTCTGCAAGAGCAGCGCCCGGACGTGGGCCTCGCCGCTCCCCTTGGTGGTGGCGCGGAACCGGTAGGTCGTCTCGACCTCGCTGTCGCCATCGATCGAGGCGCGGTCGATCAGCCGCCCGAGCGGGCGGAGGGCGAGGTTGATCGCCAGCACGGCGGCGGTCGCGATCCCCGCCTCCCAGACGAAGCCGCTGCCTGCCAGGGCGCCCGCCGCGGCCGCGCACCACAGCGTCGCCGCGGTGTTGATCCCGCGGACACTGACCCCGTCGCTGATGATCACCCCGGCACCGAGGAAGCCGACGCCGCTCACCACGTAGGAGGCGATCCGGGTCGGGCTGTTGTCGTCGGGGGTCAGGGAGGAGATGAGGACGAACATCGCCGCGCCGCCGGCCACCAGCGTGTTCGTCCTCAGCCCGGCGCCACGGCTGCGCCACTGGCGCTCGAGGCCGATCAGAGCCCCCGCCAGCACCGCGACGCCGAGCCGCAGGACGAACTCACCCGGTGACATCGGCTCACCCGAGCCCGACCGTGACCAGCTTGACCACCACCAGCCCGACCGCCAGCACCAGGTAGGCGCGCAGGGTCAGCAGCCCGAGCTTGCGCTGGATCGACATCACCGGCCGCTCCAGCAGTTCGAGCGGCGGCATCCGCCAGGTGGCGCGGTCGCCTCGCGGCTCGGCGGGTGCGGCGGGAGGCTCGTCGCCGAGCAGCGCGCCGTAGACCTCCTCACGCCGGCGGGCGCGACGCCTGCGGGTGCCCTGGGCGAGCAGCCCGGCGCCGAGCGCGGCACCCAATGCCGCGCCGCCCGCCAGCACGCCGATGATCGCGCCGCCGCCGAGGTGCGGGAAGAGGACGCTGGCGGTGAGGATCACCGAGAGCAACACCAGGACCCAGACCACGATGCCGGTGAAGACGTTGGTCTTCGCCCCGTTGACCCACGGCCCGAGGACCGCCTTGTCGTTGCAGAGCAGGAGCAGGAACACCGAGGCGCTTGGCAGCAGCACGCCGGCCAGGGTCTGGACGCCGCTGGTCAGCGTGCCGAGCGGCACCCCCGGGAGCAGCACCAGCGCCGTGGCGACCGCGATCAGGCCCGCGAAGCAGGCGTAGAAGCCCTTTGCCTGGGTGACCTTGCGGTGCAGGGAGTGGTTGACGTCGAGCACGTCGCTGGTCGCGTAGGCGGTGGAGAGGCCGACCGCGGCGGCGCCGATGATGCTGGCGTCGAGCAGGGCGATCGCGAACAGCGTGCCGGCGGTGTGCGAGACGTACTTGCCGAGTCCGGCGGCGGTCCCACCCGCATCGGTGAAGTGGCCGAAGGCCGAGGTGCCTTCGAAGGCGGCGGCGGAGAAGCCCATCATCGCCGCCGCGCCGACGATCACGATCACGATGCCGATGATCAGGTCGGTCTTCTCGTAGCCCATGAAACGCGGCGTGATCCGCTTGTCGATCACGTAGGACTGCTGGAAGAAGAGCTGCCAGGGGGCGACCGTGGTGCCGACGATGGCGATGATCAGCAGCATCACCGACGAGAGTTCCGAGCCCGGCGGCATCCCGGGAACGACGAAGTCGTGGGCCATCTGTCCGATCGGCGGATGGGCCATCAGGTAGACCGGGATCAAGAGCAGCGAGCCGACCACGAGCGCCAGGCAGAGGCGCTCGAAGCGGCGGAAGCTGCCGGTGGCGGCGGCGCCGACGATCAGCGCGGCGGCGACGATCACGGTCGGCACTTTCGGCAGGCCGAGGTAGGAGCAGGCAAGGCTGACGCCGATGAACTCGGTGACCAGGGTCAGGGCGTTCAGCAGGAAGAGGTCGATGACGCTGAACGCGCCCCAGAACTTGCCGAAGCGCTCGAGGATCAGGCGGGCGTGGCCGACGCCGGTGACGACGCCGAGGCGGACGACCATCTCCTGGTTGACGTAGAGGACGGGGATCAGCAGCAGCAGCGTCCAGAGCAGGTGGGTGCCGTAGTTCTGGCCCGCCTGGGTGTAGGTGCCGAAGGCGCCGGCGTCGTTGTCGCCGACCATCACGATCAGGCCGGGGCCGAGGATCGCGAGCAGGGTCTTGAGCCGCCGCGAGAGGCGGCGGCGGGGCGCCACGTCGCCGACGGCGATCGTGCCGAGGGCGCCGCGGATGTCGCCCACGTGGGCGTCGTCGAGTGCGGCCCGCGCCTGGCCCGGCGGGGCAATGGTCTGGGTGTTCATCGGTGACCTCCTAGGTCTGTGGGTGCGTGTGTCGCGCACCCGCGGCCGAGGTCACCGCTCCCGGGTCAGGGATCGATGCAGGCGAGGATGCGCGGCTCAGGTTTCGGTATGTCGTCGCCCTCGGGCATCGCTTTCCTCATCGATCTCGGTTCGTCGAGCGCCATCGGTCGGCGCTCACGCATGAAGAAACTATCATATGAATCGCGTCGCATGGAATGTGGGGGCGAGCCGGCTCGCGCCGACCCGGGGAGGCCGGGGCTCCGCTGCCCGAGCGGCTCACGACGGGCTGCCCCGTCTCTCCTCCTGGTGGGCGCGGAGGGCGGCGGCGAGCTCCCCGGCGGCGGCGAGCTGCGCCGGCGTCAGCGCGTCGAGGAAGACCTCGCGGATCGCCCGCAGGTGGGGAGCGGTCGAGCGGTCGAATGCCTCGCGGCCGGGCCCGGCGAGGACGACTTCGGCGCCGCGGCTGTCGCTCGGGCACTCCTGCCGCCGGATCAGGCCGCGCCGCTCCATCCGCCCGAGGTGGTGCGAGAGGCGGCTGCGCTGCCAGCCGATCTGCGTGGCGAGGGCGGAGGAGCGCATGCGGTGCCGGTCGGCCTCGGCGAGCGCCAGCAGGACCCGGTAGTCGCCCGCGGAGAGGTCGGAGTCGTGCTGCAGCCGCGTCGCGAGCTCACCGCGGATCGCCTCCGTGGCCTCGATGTAGTCCCGCCAGATCCGCAGCTCCTGCGCCGTCGGGGTCCGCCGCCGTCGCGGTTTCGAGGGAGCGTCCTTCATCGCGTCCTTTCAGTTGACATGTCAACCATACCGTGCGATAGTTGATACGTCAATTAAATCTTCGGTCGCGGACGGTGGTCCGCACGGTGAGGGAGGGACACGCATGGACGCATCGGACTTCAAACCGGACGACGTGGTCTTCGGCCTCGACAACTTCGGCGACGTCCCCGAGGACGGTGCCGGGAACCTGGTCTCCCAGGCCGTCGCGATCCGCCAGGTGGTCGAGGAGGCGGTCCTCGCCGATCAGCTCGGGGTCGACGCGATCGCCCTCGGCGAGCACCACCGGCCCGAGTACTCGATCTCGACCCCGGAGACCGTCCTCGCGGCGATCGCGTCGAGGACCTCGCGGATCCGCCTCGGCTCCGGCGTGACGGTGCTGAGCTCCGACGATCCGGTGCGGGTCTTCCAGCGCTTCGCCACCCTCGACGCGCTCTCCGGCGGGCGCGCCGAACCGATCCTCGGCCGCGGTTCCTTCACCGAGTCCTTCCCGCTCTTCGGCTACGACCTCGCCGACTACGAGGTCCTCTTCGAGGAGAAGCTCGACCTCTTCGTCAAGCTCCTCGACGAGGGGCCGGTCAGCTGGAGCGGCACCACCCGGGCGGCGCTGGTGGACGCCGACGTGTTCCCGAAGACCGAGTCCGGTCAGCTGAAGACCTGGGTCGGCGTCGGCGGCTCGCCGCAGTCGGTGATCCGCACCGCCCGTCACGGCCTGCGGCTGATGCTGGCGATCATCGGCGGCGCCCCGGAGCGCTTCGCCCCCTACGTCGACCTCTACCGGCGCGCCACCGAGGAGCTCGGCACCACCGCCCATCCGGTCGGCATGCACTCGCCCGGCTTCGTCGCCGACACCGACGCCGAGGCGGTCGAGGTCTTCTACCCCAGCTACAAGGTCCAGCGCGACCGCATCGGCGCCCTGCGCGGCTGGCCGCCGCTGCGGCGCGAGGAGTTCGACGCCGACGTCGCCCACGGCTCGCTCTACGTCGGCTCGCCGGAGACCGTCGCGCGCAAGATGGCGCGGGCGATCGAGGCGCTCGGCGTCGGCCGCTTCGACCTCATCTACTCGGCCGGGTCGCAGCCGGCGACCGCGCGCCTGCGCGCGGTCGAGCTCTACGGCAGCGAGGTGGTGCCGCTGGTGCGGGAGCTGCTCGGTGCGAGCGTCGCGGAGCCGGCGGCATCGCGATGAGCCTGCCGGGCGCGGAGGAGCCGTGGACGGTCGGGATCCTCGGCGCGGGCAAGGTCGGCACCGTGCTGGCCCGCCTGGCGCTCGCCGCCGGCTACCGGGTGCTGATCGCGGGCTCCGGCGAGCCGGCGCGGATCGCGCTCGTCACCGAGATCCTCACCCCCGGCGCGATCGCGACGAGCGCCGCCGACGCGGCGGCCGCTGCCGACGTCGCGATCCTCGCCCTGCCGCTCGGCCGCTACCGCGAGGTCCCCGCCAGGGCGCTCCACGGCAGGCTGGTCGTCGACGCGATGAACTACTGGGAGGAGGTCGACGGCGTGCGCGAGGACCTGACCGATCCGCGCACCTCCTCGAGCGAGACCGTGCAGGACTTCCTCCCGGGCTCGCGGGTGGTGAAGGCGTTCAACCACATGGGCTACCACGACCTCGAGCAGGAGGCGCGGCCGGCGGGCGGGCCGGGACGCAAGGCGATCGCGATCGCCGGCGACGATCCCGACGACCTTGCGATCGTCGCCGACCTCGTCGACGCCTTCGGCTTCGACCCGGTCCTCGCCGGACCGCTCGCCGCGGGCGTGCGCCTCGAGCCGGGCGCCCCGGCCTTCGGCGCCGACGCCGAGGCCGAGGAGCTGCGGCGGCTGCTCGACGCCTACCCCGAGAGCGATCGCGGGCGCCTCGTCGCGGCCGCGCGGGGCGAGCTCGCCCCCGCCTACACCGACACCGTGACCGGGAAGGTGGCGAGCCAGATCGCGGTGCCGACGAACAGCACGTAGCCCAGCCCGAGCACGAAGAGGCGCTGCCGTGGCACCGAGAGCTTGGTGCTGATCCCGGCGAAGAAGAGGGCGGCGGCGAAGAGGACGACCGCGAGCACGTAGTTGTCGGAGCGCTGGTTGGCCTGGCGCGCCGCCGCCGCGGTAGCTTCGGCTTCGCCCAGCAGGGCTTTCGATTCGGCGGTCGCGGCGAGCCGGTAGCGGGGCATCGCGAAGGGCGTCGCCGGCGCCCCCTTGGTGCGCAGCGGACGGGTCGCGAGCCAAGCTTCCACGGCCGGCTTGAATTCGGGGCGGAAGCGCTGGAAGTAGAAGTCGGCGAGCTTCGCTTCGTGCTTGGCGTAGGCGTCGACCCACTGGGTGAAGGTGAGGACGTCGACCTGGGTCTGCTGGCCGGCTTTGTTGGCGGCGCTGGTCGACTCGATCCGGGCCGCGTTGGCGACGCTGTAGTCGTTGGCCTGGACCCCGCTCCAGCGGGCCGACTGGTAGGAGCTCCAGGCGGTCGCCACGGCGGCGATCGCCAGCAGGATCGTGGCCAGCAGCTCGGCCCGCCCGTGCAGGCGCTGGTGGCCGCGGTCGGCCCGGGGTCCCGGCTCGCCCACCGCCGTCAGGCCTTGGCGACGCCGGGCGGCTTCCAGCCGCCTTCGAGGACCGAAGGCGCCGGGTAGTAGAGGCGCAGGCAGAGGTTGAACGAGCCGCTCGGCGCGGGCAGCCAGTTGGCGGAGCCCTCGGCCGGTTCGCCGGCGGCGATCTGGAGGTCGAGCGAGCCGTCGGCGTTGTAGCGGAGGTCGTCGCGGTCGCCGATCGCGAAGCGTTCGAGCGGGTTGGCGACCTGGAAGCCTTCCTCTTCGTACATGGTCAGCGACCAGAACGCCTTCGCCGGCGGCAGCTTGTCGGCGTCGAAGTGGAGGACGTAGCGGTTGGCTCCGTCGTACGGCTGGCCGTCGGCGTCGACGTAGGAGATCGGGTACACGGCATCCTCGGGCAGGTTGGCGCCGAGCCCGATCAGGTCGACGCAGGCCCGCCGCAGGTAGTTGGTCCCCCAGGCCCCCATCGATTCGGTGAGGGAGATCCATCCCTCGGTCGGCGCCGCCAGCGTCTGCTGCCGCGCTTTGAGGATCCCGGCGGCATCGCGGGCGGCGGCCTCGAGCGCGTCGCGCGCCTGGGGCGACGCCGCGGCGAGGTCGAACGACTGTCCGGCGACCAGCCCCAGCCGCTCCATCCGCTCGAGGATCGGCTGGTCGGTGAGGTGCGGCGGGTCGACCTTCATCAGCTCCGCCGCGGCGGCGAAGAAGTCGGCCGCCGAGAGCGCGAAGACCTGGCGCAGGGGCGGCGTGTGGGCGTCGATGCCGGGGTCGACGCCGCCCTGCGGCGCCACCGCGGGGCCGGGCCAGGCGGCGAGCGGGGTGATCGCCAGCTGGTCCTGGAACTCGTGGACCGCGTCGTAGGTGGCCGGGCTCGCCTTGGTCCTGGTGATCATCCAGACCCAGGGAGTCGGCGCCCGCAGGGCGACCACACGGTCGGGAAGGGAGCCTTCCCAGCCGGGCCCGCAGAGGGCGAAGTCGCGGGCCGCGCCGCCGGTCGTCCGCGTGCCCGGGCAGGAGAAGATGTCCGTCCACATGTCGTACATCGGCAGCAGGTAGTAGAGGTCGGTCTCCGGCACCGAGACGATCCGCGGTTCCTCGCGCAGGTCGAGCCAGGCCGGCGAGTAGAGCGTGTCGAAGTTCGGCTTGACCACGTCCTTGAAGTCGGCGTCGGGGTACTCGCGGAAGTGGACGAAGGCGTCGACCGGGGCGCGGCCGGGGGCTTCCCCGGCCACCTCGACGTTGGTCATCTGCAGGCGGGTGCGCTCCATCAGCACCAGCGGATAGAGGTAGACGTAGGCTTCGACCGCGATCTCGCGCGCGGTCTGGTCGTCGAGCGGCTGCATCGGCATGCGTTCCTCTCCGTTCTCGTCGGTGGCTCAGCTGGCGAGCAGCTTGGCCTTCTGGGCGGCGAACTCCGCCTCGGTCAGGACTCCCTGCTCTTTCAGTTCGCCCAGCTCCTTCAGCTGGTCGATCACCGAGCCACCCACGGGCGCGGGCTGCGCGGCGGCGGCGGGAGCCTGCGGGGCCGGCGGCGCCGCGGGAGCCGGCGGCTCCGCGTACTGGCCGCCTTCCTGCTCTGCCCAGCGCCGCTCCTGGCGCCGCCGCACCCGACCGCTGACCGCCGTCGCGGTGCCGGCGACCGCCGCCGTGCGGGCGATCCCTCGAAATAGACCTGGCATCTTTCTCGCTCCTCTCTAGCTGGTGGCCTCGGCCGCGTCGAGCGCGGCGGCGATGGCTTCGACCGGGATCCGACCACTGGCGACGAGCTGGCCGCCCGACCTCCGCACCGCCGCCGCGAAGGGCGCCGCCCAGGCATTCTCGAAGATCACCAGCGCCGCCGAGGTCCCGGGCTCGAGCGCGCCGCCGGCTTCGGCCAGGTCCTCGTCGTCGAGCAGCCCGGAGGAGGCGCCGTGGAACGCCGCCAGCGCGGCGACCTCCCCGGCCACCTCGGCGATCTCCAGGGCGGCGACGTCGCCGTCCTCGTCCTTGCGGATGAAGATCAGGTCGAGGATCCGAATCAGGCCGCGGTCGACGAGGTCGATCAGGTGCGGCGCGACCTCGCCGTTGGGCTGGCGTCCGGGCCACTCCACCAGCAGATAGTCGATCGGGCCGATCTCGGGTTCGCTCATCTTCGCGCTCACACTTCCTCGTCGTCGTTTGCCGCGCCAGGCTAGGGGCGCGCGGCCGATACCCGCCTCGTCCGATTCGGGTGATTCGAGGTGCCTTCCCGACCGGATGAGTCGCGCCGCCGCCGCTGCACGGGTCGCGCTCGCGATCGCATAGGCTTCGCCGCAAATCCGGCGCCTGGGGAGACGCGAAATGAGCACCAACGCCATCACAGGTGAGCAGGTCGATCGAATCGATGGGCAGCCTGCGCCGGGGTCAGCCGGGCTGGTGCGACGAGACCGGCTGCTCCGCCGCCTGCGCGAGGATCCGAGCCGCACGCTCGTCCTCTGCGCGCCGTCCGGCTACGGCAAGTCGGTCCTGCTCGAGCAGCTGGCGGCGGCCGACGATCGCCACGTCGCGGCGGTGCTGCTGGCCGCCCGCCACAACGATCCGATCGTCCTGGTCGAGTCGATCGCCGCCGCGCTGGGCGGCCCGGCGGAATTCCCCGCCGACGTCGCCGACGCCCTGAAGGCGCCGCGACCGGACCTCGAGCGGGTGGTGCTGCCGCGCCTGGCAGCGACGATGGAGGCCCGCCGCCGTCCCTGCCTGCTGATGCTGGACGAGCTCGAGCGGATCGAGTCGCCGGGCTCCTTGGCGATCATCGGGGCGCTGGCCCGGGGGATGCCCGCCGGCTCGCAGCTGGCCTTGGCGAGCCGGGTGGAACCGCCGCTGCGGCTCGGCCGGCTGCGCGCGATGCGGCGGCTGACCGAGCTCCGCCGCGAGGACCTGACGATGACCCGCAGCGAGTGCGGGGCGCTGCTGGCGGCGATCGACCTCGACCTCTCGCCGCGCCGGCTCGACGCGATCGTCGCCCGCACCGAGGGCTGGCCGGCCGCCCTCTACCTGGCCGGCCTCGCGCTCGGCGGCGCCTCCGACCTCTCGCGGGCGATCGCCCGCTTCGCTGGTGACGATCGCGTGGTCATCGACTACATGCGCGAGGAGTTCCTGCTGCCGGTCTCCCGCACCCACCTCGCCTTCCTCCGCCGGGCCTCGGTGCTGGAGCGCCTCAGCGGCAGCCTCTGCGACGCGACCTTGGGCCGCCGCGACTCGGCCGCCGTGCTGCGCGAGCTGTCGGGGTCGAACATCCTGCTGATCCCGCTCGATCGCCGCGACCACTGGTACCGGTTCCACCCGCTCCTCCAGGACATGCTGCGGGCCGAGCTGCGGGCGAGCGAACCGGAGGCCGAGCGGGACCTGCACCTGCGCGCCTCGGAGTGGTGGCGGGAGCAGGGCGACTGGGACCACGCGATCCACCACGCGGTCGAGGCCGAAGCCCCGGCGCGGGCCGGGGAGCTGCTCTGGACGGCGTTCCCCGAGTACGCCACGCGGGGGCGCAACGCGACCGTCGTCGGCTGGCTCGAGCGGCTGGGCGAGGCGAAGGTCGCCGCCAGCCCGGGGCTGAGCCTGGCCGCCGCCTGGGCCCAGCTGACCCTTGGGCAGGGGCCGCGGGCCGAGTATTGGGCCGCCGTCACGGCGCGGCTCCTCGACGAAGGGGGCGGGCCGGAGGAGGCCGGCCCGCGGATCTCGCTGGCGGCCGGGCTGGCCCTCGTCGGCGACGTGCTCTGCCGCTCCGGCCTCGTCCCGATGCGCGAATCGGTGGCGGCGGTGGAGTCGCTGCTCGCCGAGGAGGACCCCTGGCGGACGCTCTGCTGCCTGCTCGACGGCATCGGCCTGCACCTGCTCGGCGAGCGCCCGGCGGCGCGCCGGCGGCTGCGCGAGGGAGTGCGCCGCGGCTCGGTCGGGGCGCCCAACCTGCAGGTGGTCTGCCTCGCCCAGCTGACCTTCCTCTCCCTCGAGGAGGAAGACCTGGACCAGGCCGCCGGGGAAGCCGCCCGGGCCCGCGCCCAGATCGACCGCTACGGGCTCGGCGAGTACCCGATGGCGGCGCTGCCGTTCGCCGCCTCGGCCCTGGCCCGCGCCCGCGGCGGCCAGGTCGACGCCGCCGCCGCCGACCTCGCCACCGCCGAGCGGCTGTTCGGCGAGCTCGATCACTTCAGCCCCTGGTACGGGGTCGAGACCAGGTTGGCGCTCGCCCACGCCTCCAGCAGGCTGGGGGCCCGGGCGGAGGCGCGGCGGTTTGCCGCCGCCGCCGCGCGGGAACTGGCCGAGCTGCCCGGCGGCTCGGCCACCCTGCGCCGCTGGCTCGAGCAGACCGAGGAGGCGCTCGGCGGCGAGGAGATCCCGGCTCCGGCGGAACGGCTGACCGCGGCGGAGCTCCGCATCCTCCAGTTCCTGCCCAGCCACCGCTCGGTTCCGCAGGTGGCCGCCGACGTCCACCTCTCGCCGAATACGGTGAAAACGCACGTGCGCAGCATCTACCGGAAGTTCGGCGTCTCCTCCCGCCAGGACGCGGTCGAGTTCGCCCGCCGGGCCGGCCTCCTCGGCGAGGAGGCGTGAGCCGGTGGGTTGATCGAGGGGGCTCGAATCACCCCGATCGGAGGAGGCGAGGGCCGACCGGGCGCGGCTAACGTCGGCAGCCCGGCGGCAGCGAGGCACCGTCGGGAACCGAGAATGGAGGGGGAGCTGGTCGAGTTGCCCGAACTTGTCGCCATCGCCTATCCCGACGAGGTCCGCGCCGGCCGGGCGAGCGAGGAACTCGAGCGATCCGCCGAGGAGCTGGCGCTCGACCGCGACGCGGCCTCGGTGGTGATCTGCGAGCACCACGGCGGTTGCCAGCTGACCACCAGCCGCCACCCCGGCGCGACCGTCCACTGGAGCCAGTTCTGGGGCGTGCTGCTCGACCTCATCCTCGGCGGCGCCGAGGCGGCCGAGATCGACCCCGGCTTCCGTGCCTCGCTTCGCGGCCTGTTGCGGCCGGGGACCTCGGCGCTCTTGATCGCGATCGGTCCGGCGGGCCGCGCGGGCGTGCTGGAGGCGCTGCGCCCCTTGGGCGGCACGGTCCTCAGCTGCAATCTCGCCGCCGACGTCGCCGAGCGCTGGGACGTGAGCGGGCCGCGGTTCGGGGGCCGCACGGCGTGAGCCCGCAGAACGAGATGGTCCGCCTGCGGCGGCCGGGGCCATTCGTTGGGTCGATTTCATCCGATCGGGATGAGGCCACCGCGCGGCCGCCCCTTCAGGATCGCTGCATCGAGATCCACCACCAACTCCTACGGGAAGGAAACCGTGTTGCCCCTGGCTGACATCAGCTTCGGCGAGCTGCTGCTCGTCGTCTTCGAGGTGTTCCTCTTCGTGATCTGGATCTGGATCCTCTTCACGATCATCGCCGACCTGTTCCGCGACCACGAACTCTCGGGTTGGTGGAAGGCGGTCTGGATCCTGTTCCTCGTCTTTATCCCATTCCTGACCGCCTTGATCTACCTGATCGTCCGCGGCAACGGCATGCGCGACCGGACGATCAAGGCCCAGGCCGACGCCAAGGAACACTTCGACGCCTACGTTCGCGAACAGGCTCACACCGCCTCGCCGGCCGACGAGCTGCACAAGCTCAACGACCTGAAGGAAAAGGGCGCGCTCTCCGACGCCGAGTTCGAGCAGGCGAAGGCGAAGCTGCTCGCCTAGAAGAGATTCGGCGAAACTCCCGCCAGTCGTGCGCGGGAGTTTCGCCAATCCCTCGTCAGGCGGGTGGTTCTGCGGGGTGCGAGGGTCGGAGGGTCGGATGCTGGTTGAGTTGGCGCCCGCCGACTGGCGCCGGGGCCCGGTGACGATCGTCACCAGTCGCTTCGCCGTGATCGCCCTGCCCCAGTCAGGCGAAATAGATCGCCCGCGTATGCGAATAGCGCACCCACGGGCGATCCAAAACGGCTGAGTGGCACCGACCGGGCCATACGGCGGGCTCGGGGGGTTTTTGCGGGGAGGCTGGCGCAGGGACGGGTGCGTGGCGGGGGAGATCCGGGAGTTCGGCATCTTCGTGACGGAGCCGACGAAAGACGCCACGAAGACCGTGCGATCTGCGCGGGTCCCGTCCGGGAGATGCACGGATCCGAGGAGATCCCAGGGGATCCCCGCCCTGTCCGTGACGAAGCCTCCACGATCGCAGGGAAGGCGTATGCCTTCACGGGGAGTTCGGGACCCCCGATCTCGCGCTGAGTGAATCTGGGCCCCCATGGGGGCCCAGAACCGTGGTCACGTGTATGTAACGGTGGAAGAACTGTGAAATCGGTGACGTCTCCCTCGCGTCTCCCGCGCACTTCCCGGCGTCTTCGTCACGGGCGCGCTGCCCGCCCGGACCCTCTGCCGTCTTCTCAAATCTCGGCCTTTTCGGAGGCGGCCACAGCCTGCCAGGGTCGCCTCCGAAAAGGCCGCATCCCTCTGGCCTCAGGGCGCCAGCCGCCCCCGCCGCCTGAGTAGGGTCTGCAGATGGCGAAGGTCGGTACGCAGACCGAAAACGGGACGCCGAGGCGGGGCGAAGGGCAGGTGGTGCCTTCGGTCCTGCGCGCCGGCCGCATCCTCGACGAGCTGGCGAGCGGGCCGCCGCGGGCGACTCTGGCCTCGCTGTCGGTCGGGCTCGGGATCCCGCGCAGCAGCACGCTGGCGATCTGCAACAGCCTGGTCGAGACCGGCCTCCTGACCCGCGACCCCGACGGCCTCTACCGCCTCGGCCCGCACACGCTCGAGCTGAGCCGCGCGTTCCTCGGCCAGGCCGACTTCCACGCGGAGTTCCAGCGGGTGGTGCCGGAGCTCGGCGTGCTGCCCGAGCAGACCTTGGTCTGCGCGGTGCTGCGTGAGCGCGACGTCGTCTACATCGGCCGGCGCGCCGGCACCAGTCCGCTCGGCGTCGGCTACGAGATCGGCATGCGGCTGCCGGCCCACTGCACCGCCACCGGGCTCTCGATGCTGAGCACGCTGCCGGAATCGCGGGTCGAGGAGCTCTATGACGGGGCGGAGCTCGAGCACCTGACCGACCGCTCGATCGGCTCGCTGGAGGAGCTGCGCGAGCGGCTGGCGGTGGTGCGCGAACGCGGCTACGCGGTCGACGACGGGGAGACGGCGCCGGGGATGATCTGCATCGGCGTGCCGGTTCGCGACGACAGCGGCGAGACCGTCGGCGCGGTGGCGGTGAGCATGCCGAAGGGGGCGCACTCGAGCGCCCAGCTCACCGCCGACGCGGCCGACCTCAGACGCCTGGCCGACCAGATCTCGCGGGGGCTGGGCGCTCCCTGACCGACCGTCAGTTGGCGGTCGGGAAGTGCATCTCGGCGCCGATGTCCTTCTCCGCCGGCCAGCGGGTGGTGACCGCCTTGGCACGGGTGTAGAAGCGGAAGCCCTCGGGGCCGTGGATGTGGTGGTCGCCGAACAGCGAGTCCTTCCAGCCGCCGAAGGAGTGGTAGGCCATCGGCACCGGGATCGGCACGTTGACGCCGATCATCCCGACTTCGACCTCGCGCTGGAACTTGCGCGCGGCGCCGCCGCTCGAGGTGAAGATCGCGGTCCCGTTGGCGAACGCGGTCTCGTTGATCAGCCGGATCGCGTCGTCCAGGGTGTCGACCCGGATGATCGCGAGGACGGGGCCGAAGATCTCGTCGCGGTAGATCGACATGTTGGTCTCGACCCGGTCGAAGAGGGTCGGCCCGACGAAGAAGCCCTCGCCCTCGACCTCCAGCTCACGCCCGTCGACGACCGCCACCGCGCCGGCCTCGACGCCCTCCTCGATGTAGCCGGTGACCCGCTCGCGCGCCTCGGGGGTGACGACCGGGCCCATTTCGGACTCGGGATCGGACCCGGCGCCGACCCGCACCTCGCGCGCCTTGCGCTCGAGGTGCTCGACCAACCCGTCGGCCGCCTCGCCGACCGCCACCGCCACCGAGATCGCCATGCAGCGCTGGCCGGCCGAGCCGAAGCCGGCGGCGATCAGGTGGTCGGAGGCGAACTCGAGGTCGGCGTCGGGCATCACCACCGCGTGGTTCTTCGCCCCGCCGAGGGCCTGGACCCGCTTGCCCGCGGCACTCGCCCGCCCGTGCACGTACTTGGCGATCGGGGTCGAGCCGACGAAGCTGACCGCCGCCACGTCGGGGTGGTCGAGCAGCGCGTCGACGGCCTCCTTGTCGCCGTGGACGACGTTGAAGACGCCCTCGGGGAGGCCCGCCTCGGCGTAGAGCTCGGCGATCAGGCCGGAGGCCGAGGGGTCACGCTCGGAGGGCTTCAGGACGAAGGTGTTGCCGCAGGCGATCGCCACCGGGTGCATCCACATCGGCACCATCACCGGGAAGTTGAACGGCGTGATCCCGGCGCAGACGCCGAGCGGCTGGCGGAACGAGTGGGCGTCGACGGCGGTCGAGACCTGGTCGGAGAACTCGCCCTTCAGCAGCTGCGGCAGGCCGCAGGCGAACTCGACCACCTCGAGCCCGCGAACCACCTCGCCCTTGGCGTCGTCGAACACCTTGCCGTGCTCGGAGGAGACGATCCGGGCGAGCTCGTCGACGTGGCTGTCGACGAGCTGGCGGAAGGCGAACATGATCCGGGTGCGCTTCGCGATCGACACGTCCCCCCACGACTCGAAGGCCGCCTTCGCCGCCCCGACCGCGCGGTCGACGTCGGCCGTGGTAGCCAGCGCCACCTCGGCCTGGGGCGCGCCGGTGGCGGGATCCCAGACCGTGCTACGCCGCGCTCCCTCGCCGGCGGTGGCCTGACCTCCGATGTGGTGTTCGATCGTCCTCAGCTCCGAAGTGGTCGCCATTTCGCTGTCTCCGTTCAGATATATGAAAGCTATACCGATGTCTGAATGAGACTATAGTGCTCGGGGGCCGGGTGGTGCGTGGGCGGTGCGGCGGGACGCTGAGGGACGGGGGCGTCGCCGGCTGGCGCCCGATGCCGAAAGGGACGCGGCCTTCTCGGAGGCGACCCTGGCAGGCTGTGGCCGCCTCCGAGAAGGCCGGGTCATGGGAGGGACGGCAGAGGGTCCTACGCTCCGCTGTTCCTTATGCGCCCCACGGGCGCATAAGGAACAGCGGAGGGAGGGTGCCGCGGGGTCCGTGAGGAAGACGCCGGGAACCACGCGGGAGACGTGAGGGAGACGTCACGGATTTCACAGTTCCTCCACGGTCACGAAGACGTGACCACGGTTCTGGGCCCCTATAGGGGCCCAGATTCACTCAGCGCGAAGAGAGGGGTCGGAGCCCTCGCAGGAAGGCATACGCCTTCCCTGCGATCGTGGGGTCTTCGTCACGGACAGGGCGGGGATCTTCGGAGATCTCCCGTATCCATGCATCTTCCCGGCATGACCCGCGCAGATCGCACGGTCTTCGTGGCGTCTTTCGTCGGCCCCGTCACGGAGACGTCGCATCCCTCTGTCCCGTCACGGAGATGCCGATCTCCCCGGATCCTCCCCGCCACGCACCCGTCCCTTCCCCGCGCCGGCCCGTCCCTGCGCAAGCTCCCCCCGCAAGACCTCCCGTCCCGGGCGTCTCGGGAGGCGGCCACAGCCTGCCCGGGTCGCCTCCGAGACGCCCGGGACGCCGGAACCCCGATCGGTCCGGCCCGAACCACCTCAGGCCCGAACCCCCACCCCGGGCGCCAGCTCAACCCGGCCACGCACCCCCGCACCCGTCCTGGAGCCTCCATCTAGGACGCCGCCCGGAAGGTCAGCCCGAAGAGGCGCGGGGTGTGGCCCGCGAAGGTCCGGACTTCGCCGTTCGGCAGCACGGCCACCTCGCCGGTCGTCGTTTCGCCCGTCGCCACCACCATCAGATTGTCGACCGTGGGCCGGAAGCCGGGGGGAAGCGTGAAGATGGTCGCGTCGAGGGTCGGGCAGGAGGCGAGGCCGACCAGGTGGACGATGCCGAAGCCGTCGCGGTAGAAGCCCACTTCGCCGAAGTTGCCGCCTTCGTTCGCGCAGCCGCCTTCGAAGCCTGGCTGCCCCGGCGCGCCGACCGTGTGTATCGGTTCGAGTTCGGCCTTCGCGTAGGCGGCGGCGCGCAGGCCGCCGAGGGATTCCGCGTTGGCGGCGCTATCGGCGGAGGTCGCGTGGCCGGCGCTGTCGGCGCTGGTCGCGTGCACGGCGTTGTCGGCGCTGCTCGCGTGCACGGCCGCGGTTGCACTGGGGACGGTTCCCAGCGATGCGATCTTGATCTTCGCCCTGGTGACCGCGTGGTTCTTGATCTGCCTGGTGCCGACGCTGTTCTTCGGCAGCATCCTCGTCGCCGCGAGGGCGCTGCCGCCGGCGACGGCGATCACGAGGGCGAGCGTCGCGATCACGTTCGCGTAGGTGAGCTTCTCTCTGAGGGCCTTCATCGAAGGGGTTCCTTTCTGTTCGGGGAGAGGGCCAGGAGGGCGCCGCCGCAGCCGCAGGACGAGGTGGCCAGCAGGGTGCCCCCGTCCGGGGTGACGGCCATGCTTTCGACCCCTTCGACGGCGAACGGCCCGCCGAGCGGGGAGAGCGCGCCGCCGCCCACGGCGAAGGCGCGGATGCCGCCGTGGCCGGTGTCGTAGACCGCCCCGTAGAGGCGGGAGCCGTCGGGCGAGAGGGTGAGGTGGTCGGAGGGCAGCGGCCTCGAGGCCACCTTGGTGAGGGCGCCGGTCGGGCCGATCGAGAACGCGGCGGTCCTGTGGGTCGTGCCCAGGTAGAGGAGGGACCCGTCGGAGCTGATCGCCAGCGACTGGTAGCCGGGGGTGGCGAGACCGCACCCGCGGCCCGCCCAGAGGACGCAGGTCGGGGCGCCGAGTGAGCCGTCGGCGGCGCGGGGGAAGCGCCAGATCCCTTCGTAGCCGACGGCGTAGAGCGCCGAGCCGTCCGGGGTCACCGCCGGTTCGTCGAGGTGGAAGGTGTCGATCGTCGCGCAAGCGTGTGCGTCGGCGGGGCCGAAGCAGCCGAGCGGCGCCGGCGCGATGGTGCCGTCGGCGCGGCGGGCGAGCTCGTAAAGGCCGCCGACCCAGGCGGGCCCCGGGAAGCCGGCTTCCTTCATCGCCCCGGTCACGTAGAGGTCGGCGCCGTCGGCGCTGATCGCGATGCCGGTCGGCGCCAGCGGGGCGCGCGCGGCGGGTCGCTCGCACCCCCCGGTGCCGCGGCCCGCCCGCGCGGCGAGGACGACGCAGCCGATCGGCCGTAGCCGGCCGCCTGCTTCGCGGGAGAGCACGACCAGGCCGAAATCGGTGAGCGCGTAGAGGTCGCGGCCGTCGGGGCTGAACGCCAGCCGGCCGACGCCTTCGAGGGAGACGGGGGACGCCCGGCAACCGCGGGAGCCGCCGAAGGCGAGGCAGCCCACCGGGTGCAGCGTCCCGTCCGGGTCGCGGGCGAATTCGGTGAGCGCGTCGACCCCGGGGCCGGCCGGCCGGTACCGCCGCGCGGCGACGTAGACGCCGGTCCCGTCGGGGCTGACCGCGACGCCGCCGGCGAATTCGAGCGAGCGGTGCGGGACTCTCTGGCACGCTTCTTCGGGGGCGTCGGAGAAGCATTCGCGCAGCGTCAGCGCCGCGCCGCCCGCGGCCGCCGAGGGGTCGACGGGCGGCGCCGGGGAAGGGGCGGCGTCGGCGCTCCCCGGCAATGCCGACGCGGCGACCGGGGCAGCGAGGACGGCGAGCGCGGCAAGGACGGCGAGGACGGCGCTCGCGACGGGCCTCGTGAGCGCAAGGCGCCGCCGCCTCGGCGCACGGCCTGGCTCCGGCCCCGCCTTCGGTCGACGACGAACTTCGCGCATCCTCGGAGCCTCGCCACCCGAGCCGCGGCTGTCTATAGGGCACCCTTGCTATCTGCGCGCCCGCGGCCGGCGCGAGTGCCGCGGCCTGCCGGGCTTGAAAGCCCCGGGCCCATGGGCGACCCTTGCTGTGCCGTGGGGGCCGAGAACGAGCTGAAGACACGGGACGCCAGGGCGGCGCTCGGCTTTGCCGCCGCGGTCGCCGAATGCACCGACGCGGCAGGCTTCGTCGAGCGGGTCGAGGCGCTGGCAAGCCTGATCGGCGCCGACGGCGTGATCCTCGTCGGCAGCCGCGACTGGATGGCCGCGATGGAGGTCGAGGTCGGCGACCCGGGCGTCTACCCGGCCGGGCTCTTGGAGGCGGTCGCCCACAGCTGGCGCGACCACCCGGTGATGGTCCCCGACCTAGCCGCCGCCGACCGCGGCGCGCGCCGGCTCTCGGACTACGTGGCGCCGCGCGAGTGGCGCCGACGCGATCTCTTCAACGATTTCTACCGGCCGCTCGGCATGGCCAACGAGCTCTCGGTGCAACTGGCCTGGGGCCCGGCGGGCTCGAGCTCCTGCCTCACCTTCCATCGCGCGGGCCCCGACTTCCGCGGCCGCGAGGTGGCGCTGACCGAGCTGCTCGCGCCGCACCTGCGGGCCGCCCACGCCCGCCTCGCGGCGCCGCCGCGATCGTCACAGCCGGCCGACCTCCTCGACCCAGCCGGCTCGGCGGCCGACCTGGCACGACGCCTGCCGCTCACCGCCCGCGAGGCCGAGGTCCTCGCCCACCTCATCTCCGGTCGCACCAACCGCGCGATCGGAGACGAGCTCGGCATCAGCCGCCACACCGTCGTCCGCCACGTCGAGCACATCTACGCCAAGCTCGGCGTCCACAACCGCACCGCCGCGACCAGGGTGGCGCTCGGCGCGCCGCCCGGGGCGGTCTGAGCCGGCGGCGACCCGCTCAGGCGCGCACGCGGTAGTGGAGGTGGACGACGCCGCTGCCGAAGCGGCGCTCGTCGAGCAGCTCGAGTTGGGCGCGGACGCCCTCGGGCAGGGCCCGCTTGCCGCCCCCCACCACGACCGGGAACAAGAACAGGTGGCATTCGTCGACCAGCCCCGCGCCGATCGCCTGCCCGGCGAGCTCGGCGCCGCCGACCGCGAGGTCGGCCGCCGCGGCCCGCTTCAGGCCGAGCACGGCGTCGCGATCAAGCTCGCGCTCGATCCGCGTCCGCGCACTGGACACCTCGGCAAGCGTCCGCGAGTAGACGATCTTCTCGGCCGCCCGCCAGATCCGGGCGTAATCGCCGAACATCGCCGGCTCGTGGGCCATGCTCGCGGTCTCCCAGAAGACCATCGTCTCGTACATCCGGCGCCCGTAGAGGTAGGTGCCGATCGGCCGCTCGAGGTCGTTGACGAACGCGTGCAGCTCCTCGTCGGGCATCGCCCAGTCGAACTTGCCGGTCTCGTCCTCGACGTACCCGTCGAGCGAGGCGATCGCCGAGTAGATCAGCTTGGCCATCTCACTCGGTCACTTTACGGGGCGGCCACTGGAGCGGCCCGCGAGCGCCGCGGTGATGGCGATCGACCACGCGCTCGACCCCCGCGCCGTCGACCGGCGGCTCTCTCAAGCGTCACGATCCGCCCCGCGCGGCTGACGCGACAGCGGTCGCGCCGGCGGGCGCAGGTTGGCGACCGCTGTCCGTGGACCGGCCCTCGGGCCGACCGTAGCCTGCTCCCATGGGTGCGGAACCGAGGCCGGAGGCCGCCATGCTGGACGCCGCCGACCGGCGCGGGCTGCTGCGGGCGATGGTCCTCATGCGGGCGGTCGAGGAGCGCGGCCTCTCCCTCTACAAGCAGGGGAAGATCCCCGGCTCCTTCTACGACGGGCGGGGCCAGGAGGCGATCAGCGTCGGCGCCACCTGGGCCCTCGGGGCGGCCGACGCGGTCTGCTCGCCGCTGATCCGCGACCTCGGCGCCCACCTGGTCCGCGGCACCGACCTCGCCGAAATCTTCCGCCACTACATGGGCCGCGAGAACGAGCTCAGCCACGGCCGCGAGGGGAACGTCCACTTCGGCGACCGGAGGGTGGGCGTGGTCGGGATGGTCTCGATGCTGCCCGACATGATGGTCGTCGCCGGAGGGCTCGCGATGGCCTTCAAGCTGCGCTCCGAACAACGCTGCGCGCTCAGCTTCTTCGGCGACGGCGCGACCTCGCGCGGCGACTGGCACGAGGCGATGAACTGGGCGGCGCTCTACGGCCTGCCGGTGATCTTCGTGCTCGAGAACAACCAGTTCGCCTACTCGACGCCGACCTCGAGGCAGTTCGCCCGCGAGCCGGTCGCGCGGGCGGCGGCCTACGGCGTGGCGGCGGTCAGCGTCGACGGCAACGACGTCGAGGCGGTCTTCGAAGCCACCCGCGAGGCGCGCGAGCGGGCGCTGGCGGGCGACGGGCCGACGCTGATCGAGGCGCGCACCCTGCGCATGCACGGCCACGGCGCCCACGACGACGCGAGCTACATCCCCACCGAGCTGCTCGAGGAGTGGCTCGGCCGCGACCCGATCGAGCGGCTGGCGAGCCGCCTCGGCGAGGAGGAGACGGCGGCGGTCGAGGCCGAGGTGGCGGCGCAGATCGACGCCGCGCTCGCCCGGGCGATGGAGGCGCCGATGCCCGCTCCCGGCACCGCCGGCGACGACGTCTTCTGCGTGGGCGAGCCGGTGACGCTGGGCGAAGGTGCGGCGCCGTGGAGCGGCTTCGCCGCCCCCGACCCCCTGCCCGCCGCGGCCTGATGGCGCTCCGCACCTACCTGCAGGCGATCTCCGACGGCCTGCGCGAGGCCCTCGCCGGCGACGAGAGCGTCTTCGTCATGGGCGAGGACGTCGGCGCCTTCGGCGGCGCCTTCAAGGTCACCGACGGGCTGCAGGCCGAGTTCGGCCCCGACCGGGTCCGCGACGCCCCGATCGCCGAGGCGGGGATTATCGGCAGCGCGGTCGGCGCGGCGATCGCCGGGATGCGGCCGGTCTGCGAGATGCAGTTCTCCGACTTCGTCGCCTGCGGCTTCGACCAGCTGGTCAACGTGGCGGGCAAGATGCACTACCGGGTCGGCCTCTCGGTGCCGCTGGTGCTGCGCCTGCCCTCGGGCGGCGGCTTCGCCGGCGGCCCCTTCCACTCGCAGAACCCGGAGGCCTGGTTCATGCACGCGCCCGGCCTCAAGGTGGTCGCGCCGTCGACTCCCGAGGACGCCAAGGGGCTCCTGGCCGCCGCGATCGCCGACCCCAACCCGGTCGTCTTCATGGAGCACAAGCACCTCTACCGCCGGATCAAGGGCGAGGTCCCCGGGCACCCCTACGCGACGCCGTTCTCGGCCCGGGTCGCGCGCGCGGGCAGCGACCTCACGGTGATCGCCTACGGCGCCATGGTCCACGCCGCGCTGGAGGCGGCGGAGGACCTCGAGGGCGCCTCGGTCGAGGTGCTCGACCTGCGCTCGCTGGCGCCGCTCGACGAGGAGGCGATCCTCGACTCCGTCGCCAAGACGTCGAAGGTGCTGGTGATCGACGAGGCCAACCGCACCTGCGCGGCGGGCGCCGAGGTCGCCTCGCTGATCGCCGACCGCGCCTTCGGGCACCTCGACGGCCCGGTCCGCCGGCTGGCGACGCCGGACGTGCCGATCCCTTTCAGCCCGCCGCTCGAGGAAGCGGTGATCCCCACCGCCGACCGCATCGCCGAGGCCTGTCGTGAGCTCCTCGACTACTGAGCAAGGCCTGGTCGACGTGACGATGCCCGCGATGGGCACGTCGATGTCGGAGGGCACGATCATCGCCTGGCTGAAGGCAGTCGGTGACAGCATCGGCGCCGAGGAGATGATCTGCGAAATCTCGACCGACAAGATCGACACCGAGTGCCCGGCGCCGGTCGCGGGCACGCTGGTCGAGATCCTGGTCGGGGTCGAGGAGACGGTCGAGGTGGGCACCGTGCTGGCGCGGATCGACGCGGGCGAAGGCGCCGCCGTCGCCCCGCCGCCCGTCTCCGCGCCCGCCGCGGGAGCCGAGGCGACGCCCGCCCCCGCCGGCTCCTC
>JAFDWF010000105.1 GCA_018268575.1 Actinomycetota bacterium | reverse complement strand
CGCGCGCCCTGCGCTGCGCCGCGCGCCGACATCTCGGGCGGGCCCGCGTCGGCGTCGCGGTCGGCGGCGAGCCTGCAGGAGCCGGCGCCTGATGGGGTCGGAGTACAGCGATCCTGCACGGGCCCCCTCGCACCCGCGACCGGCCCCGGCCCACCCCGAGAGGAGGTGAGATGACCCAGGCAACCGCGGCACCACCGCTCGGGGGGACGATCGAGCAGGCGCCCGCTCCCGCGGAGGAGCGCAGCCTCGACCCCGAGCAGGTGGCCGCGGTCCACGCGCCGCTGGAGCGCCCGCTCCTGGTCGTCGCCGGGCCGGGTGCGGGCAAGACCCGCGTCCTGACCCAGCGGATCATCCATCTGGTCCGCGGAGGTGAGGTCGCCCCGCCACAGGTGGTCGCGATCACCTTCACCAACGCCGCCGCGAAGGAGATGTCGGAGCGGGTGGAGGCCGAGCTCTCCTCCGAGCAGGCGGGGGTGAGGATCTCGACGATCCACGCGCTCGCCGCCCAGGTCGTCCGGGGCCATCCCGAGGTGGTCGGGCTCGATCGCCGGTTCTCGATCTTCGACTCCGACGATCAGCTGCAGCTGGCGCGCTCGGCGGTCGAGCGGGCCGAGCCCGGCATGGACGCACACGAGCTGATGCGCAGGATCGGGACCGCCAAGGCCAACCTCGAGGATTCGGCGCTCTGGGCGGTGCGCGGCGAGGCGGGTCCGGCGCGGGCCTTCGACATCTACGAGTCGGACCTGCGCGCGGCCAACGCCCTGGATTTCGAGGGGATCGTGCGGGCGGCGGCGATCGTGCTCTCCGACGAGCGCCACGCCGCGCCCTGGCGGGCGGGGGTCAAGGCCCTCCTCGTCGACGAGTTCCACGATGTCTCCGAGGCCCAGTTCGCGATGATCCGCCTGCTGGCGCCGGAGGGCGCCGGGCTGACGGTGGTCGCCGACGACGACCAGGTCGTCTACGCCTGGCGCGGCGCCGACCCGGAGTTCACCGTCGACTTCGAGCGCTACTTCCCGCTGGCCTCGGCGATGGTCCTGCGGCGCAACTACCGCTCCCACGGCGGCATCGTCGACTCGGCCCTGCGGCTGATCGCCCACAATGAGCGGCGCCGTCCGAAGGCTCTCGAAGCCGCCTATGGCGCCGGTCCCGACCCGATCTATGAGCACTACGACTCCGAGGAGGAGGAGGCGGAGGCGATCGCCGCCTGGGCCCAGGCCCACATCTCCTCGGGCGTCGCACCGGGCGAGCTCGGGGTGTTGGTGCGGATGCGCGAACTTCAGGTCCGCCGGGACGTGGAGATCGCGCTCGGCACCCGCGGCATCCCCTACACCACCCTCGGGGAGCGGGCGCTCTGGGCGCGCTCGGAGGTCCGCGACGCCCTCGCCTGGTTGACGCTGACCGTCAACCCGGCCAACTCGGCGGCCTTCGCCCGCGCGCTCGAGTCGCGCCCTGACCTGGGGCCCGCGACCGCCCGTCGCCTGATCGAGGCCGCCAAGTCCCGCGGCCTCGGTTATGAGCAGGCCTGCCTGGCGCCCTGGGAAGCGGGCATCGGCGAGAGCCGCGGCAAGGCGGCGATCGCCTTCGGCGAGTCGATGGAGCAGATCCGCGAGATCGCCGCCGCCGGCCGGCGCGAGTTCAAGTCCCTGGTCGGCGACATCATCGTCATCTCCGGCATCCCCGATCAGCTCCGTCGCCGCGGGCGGGCAGGGGCCCGGGAGCTCGGCAGCGTCCGCGAGCTCTTCCGGGCGGCGCGCTCCTACCAGCAGCAGTGCGTGGTCGAGGGGCGTCGCCCCGCCCTGGCGGAGTTCCTGCAGGAGCTGGCGCTCTACTCGACCGACACCCGGCGCATAGCCTCCGCGCTTGCGCTCGGCACCGTCCACGCGGTCAAGGGCCTCGAGTTCGCCCACGTCTGGCTCGCCGGCGTCGACGAGGGGGTGATGCCCTCCACGCGCGCCCTGCAGGAGGGCCGCACCGAAGAGGAGCGGCGCCTCGCCTACGTGGCGCTGACCCGCGCGCGGGAGAGCCTCGTGATGTCGAGCTGCGCGCGACGCTGGGGCAAGCCGGCGAAGACCTCGCGCTTCGTCGCCGAGTCCGGCCTCTAGCACGCCTGGGCTCGCTGGTGGGAGCCACACACACCGAGCGGCGCGGGCTTGTCCGGCGCCGCAGACCAATGGCGCCCGCGCCCCGCGCGGCGCGCCAAGAAAGGAGATGCGATGAGTTCGATCGCAGAGGCCCCCTCGCGGAACGGAGACGGCGCCAAGCACGACGTCCTCCGCTACCGCGAGGCGGTCAAGGCGAAGATGAAGAAGTACGTCGTCGGCCCGGGGGGCGTTTCCGAACGTGTCAGGCCCGACGAGAAGGAGGTCGACCAGTTCCTGCTCGAATGCCGGATCTACGACCTCGAGCCCCTGGTCGGGCAGATCTACGCCGTCTGGGAGAACGGCACGATGCATGCCGTCGCGACGATCGACGGCATGCGGCTGCTGGCCGAGCGCACCGAGCTCTACGAGGGCCAGAGCGACCCGGAATGGTGCGATTCCGAGGGCAACTGGACCGACTACTGGTCGGGCGAGGACACGCCGATAGCCGCCCGGGTCCGTGTCCACCGCAAGGGCACCAAGGTGCCGACGACCGGCACCGCCAACTGGCACGACTTCGCCCCCTTGGGGGACGCCGGCGCCGACTCGCTGTGGAACAAGGTCGGCGGCAAGCCGGCCCACATGCTGAGCATCCGCGCGGAGGCACTGGCCCTTCGCAAGGCCTTCCCCGCGCAGCTCTCAGGCCTCTACACGGCCGAGGAGCTGGGGATCTCCCTGGCGGCGATCGGCGGCGAGGAGGGTGGTGCCGCGGCGGCGGTCGCGGCAGACGTCCCTCCCGCCCCCGCCCCGCCCCACGGCGCGCCTCCCGTCGCCCCCGCCCCGCCGGCGCCCGCCCCGCCCTCGGCGCCGGATGGTCCCGGCGCGGAGGCCCCCTCCGTGATCGTCGACGCCGCCGAGGGACAGCCGAGCGGCGCCCCTGCCCGGCCGGCGACCAGGCGGACCCTGGCCCAGACGCTCGCCGACGGAAGGTACGGGCGGCAGCGCGGCGAACTGACCGAGGCGCTCTTCGACCAGATGCCCGACCGGCTCACCGATGAGCAGTCCTCCGTCCTCACCACGGCGCTCGCCGAGGCCGAGCAGGCCGGGATCACGCCGGTCGAGCTCGAGCGGAACTGCAAGGTCGCCCTGAAGCAGGGCAAGGGCAACGTCGAGGTCCGCGCCCGGGCGCTCCTTCAGTGGATCTCCGAGCGCCACCGGAAAGCCGACGCCGAGGCGAAGGCCGAGGCCGAGGGTGCCGCGGCGCTGCCCGAGGCCGCCACGGCGGAGGGGTCGCGAGCCGAGGAGGAGCCGGGTCGGACGCCCTCGCTGCTCGACGCCGACCCGGGGCCCGAAGAGGCCCCATGAGACGCCGTCCAGCGCCCGTCGGACCCGGTGGGGGTCAGTCGCGCCCCGAGCGCGCCTTCCGAGAGGAACCTCGGATGTGCCCCCGGTCCGACTCCCCGGAGGGCTCACCGTGAGCGCCCAGATCACCGACCTCTTCTGCGGCGCCGGCGGCAGCTCGCTCGGCGCAGAGCTGGCGGGTGCGGAGCTTCGCCTCGGCCTCAACCACTGGCCCCGGGCGATCGAGACCCACGCCATCAACTTCGGCCACGCCGATCACGACTGCAACGACGTCTCCTCGCTCAGCACGGCGCGGATCCGCGGTTACCCCGACTCCGACATCCTGCTCGCCAGCCCCGAGTGCACGAACCACTCGCTGGCAAAGGGAGGGAGGCGGCGCAAGCCCCGGGCCTCCTCGCTCTTCGACGACGGACCGGCCGGCGACGACGAGGCCGAACGCTCGCGCGCGACGATGTGGGACGTCTGCCGCTTCGCCGAGGCGAAGATCGACAGGGGCCGCCCCTACAAGGCGATCGTCGTCGAGAACGTGCCCGACGCCTTCTGGTGGGGTCCCGAGCAGCGCGGCTATCCCAACGGCGACGGCAGCCTCTTCGACGCCTGGCTGCAGGCGATGCGGGCGCTCGGCTACGAGCACGAGATCCTCTGGCTGAACTCGATGTTCGCGGGCCCCGCGATGGCCGGTCGCCCGGTTCCCCAGTCGCGGGACCGGATGTACGTGGTGTTCTGGCGGCGGGGGGCGAGGGCCCCGAACCTGAGGGTGGAGCCGCTCAGCTGGTGCCCGGCCTGCGGGTCGCTCGTCGACGGCCGCCAGACCTTCAAGGCCGTCAGCCTGAAGAAGAGCGCCGGGCGTCCCTGGGGCAAGTACGGGCAGCAGTATTTCTACAGCTGCCCGGTGTGCGCCGGGACCGTCTTCCCGGGCGCGGTGCCTGCCGCGGAGGCGATCGACTGGAGCCTCCCGATCGGGCGGATCGGCGATCGCAGGAAACCGCTCGAGGCCTCGACCCGGGGCCGGATCCGCCGTGGCTGGCAGAAGGTCCTCGGTGAGCCCTTCGCCCTGCGGATCGGCGGGACCGGCAACCCGAGGCCGCTCACCCTGCCGCTGATGACCCAGACCTCACGTCACGAGGCGGCGATGGTCTTCCCCAACGCCGGCAACACGTTCGAGCGGACGTCGGGCAACCGCGCCCGCGACGCCGCCACCGCGGCCCTCGACACCGTCCACGGCACGCTCGACCGGGCGATGGTGGTGCCGCCGATGGGTGGCGTCGCCGCCCGCGCGGCCACGGAGGCGCCGGCGCCCACCCAGCCGACGACGACCAGGCCGGCACTGGTCATGGCCAACACCGAGAACGGCGTCCCCCGCGCGGCCCGGAGCGAGTCGGCCCAGACGCTTCGCACCGAAGGCGGGCTCTCACTGGTGATGGCCAACCGCGCGCACAACGTGCCCGCCGGCGCCGAGGGGGCGCCGGCGAGGACGGTGCAGACCGGCTCCCACCTGGCGCTGGTGATGCGGAACAACGGCGACACGGCCGGGGAGCAGTCGACCCCCGCGACCGAGCCGATCCGGACGCTGACGGCAAAGTGCCACCAGTCGCTGGTGATCCCCTACTACCGGACCGGCGGCGGCAGGGATCCCGATCGCTCGCCCTCGCCGACCCTCTCGACGAAGGATCGCCTGGCACTCGTCGTCCCCGACTCCGGCGATATGCCGACTGCCCTGGGTCGCTCGGCGACGACCAGGCTCGCAACCGAGCCCCTGCCCGCCGTCGAGATCACCGAGGAGGACATCGACAACTGCCTCTTCCGGATGTTCGACCTGCCGGAGATCGCCAAAGCCATGGCGATGTACCACCACGTCGACGGCGAGGCCGAATACCTGGTCACCGGCAACCGGCGCGAACAGATGGCCCAGTACGGAAATGCGGTGACCCCGCCGGCGATGGAGCTGATCGTCTCGCGGCTGCTCGAGGTGATCGCCTGAGCCGCGCGCGCGAGGCGGTCGGAGGACATCGCCAACCGGCGGCCCTCGCCCAGATCGAGAGGAGACATGAAAAGACCCCGACTGCAGATCCTCCACACCCCGGCGACGCTCGCCCCGGACCACGAGGCGGGCGCCGAGCGCGAACGCCCTGGCCGCGGCGGTGTCGGCCGGCGGGGGCCTCGGCCCCGAGCTGCTGGCCGAGCTGCGCCGCGGCGCCTGGCTTTGTGGCGAGGCCTGGCGACGAGGCGGCTACCTGACCACCTCGGGCCTCCACGAGCAGGCCGGACATCCGGAGCTGGCGCTGTTGAACGTCCCGGGGGCCTTCGCCCCGATGGCCCAGCAGCTGCTGCACGAAATCGGCACCTACGTGCTCGACACCGGCTCCCGGCTGCAGGCCGGAGAGATCTTCGCCCTGACCCATCCGAAGTTCGCCGAGATGACGGTCACCTTCGAGCGCCTGGCACCGGGCGAGCTCGGCTCGCCCGACTTCGGTCGGGAGATGTTGCTCGTCATCCCGCTTCCCTGAGCGTCCCCTCGCTTTGGGGCCCTCACGTCAACCCACCAAAGGAGGAGAGATGAGGAGACCGTTTGCGCGGAGGGCCGAAGCCGCGCCCTTCACGCTCGACCGCGAGCGCTTCGCTGCCGCGACCCGCGAGGAGCTCGGCGAGCTCAGGGGAGCCGCCGCCGATGGGGAGGGCGGGATCGGCATGGCACTGGCCAGGCGTTTCCACGACGCCTTCTACGCGGGGGCGGTCGACGGACCACCGGGGGTCGAGGTGATGGTCTACGCATTTGCCGACTCCGTGATGGTCACCGTGCGCGAGGATGTGCCACCCCCGGGCGGCCTGCCGTGGCGACAGGTGTCCACCTACTCGTTCGAGGCCAGGTACGTCATCGACGCCGGCGACGAGAGCTTCGAGGAGACCTGCGCCGCGATCGAGGCATTGCTCGACTGCGCATCGACCCTGCTGCCGAGCTTCGAGGCGATGCGCCGCGGGGAGGAGGACCTCGAGGGCCGCGGCCGCCGTCGGCGCTTCAGCCGGCTACGACGCCTTTCTCGTGCCGCATCACGGTGAGCATCGAGGAGGCCTACCGCCGGGTGCGGCGCAGCGGCTGCGTCCACGGCAGCCCCGAGGACGTCAAGTCCCAGCTCGCCGACATCGCCGCCTATCTGGGGACCAAGGACCCGATCGAACTCGGCGCCGCGCTGCTGCTTGAGCAGGCCGGCTACGAGCGCACCCGGGTGCAGCTCCAGTTCGAGCTCGCCGGGGCGCCGGCCGAATGCGCGCCGGGCGAGGAGATCTGAAAGGAGGCCTATGGCCGCCCACACCTACGCAGACCGGGCCCGCCACATCGGCGACGAGGTCGTCTGCGTCGACTACGCGAACGGCGACAACGTCGCCCTGGAGTGCGAGGAGTGCCGCGAGGTACTCCTCGACTTCGATCGACCGGACCTCCGCCACATCGTCGAGGTGACGACCGAGGGCTTCCAGGTCCTCGACAGCTGGACCGACGCGCTCCGGGCCGACGTCTGGAGCAGCCGTGGGCAGGCGCAGGACGCCTGTGACGAGCTGGACCGGTCGACGGCCAACCCGGCCCGCCGCGACTGAGCGGGCGGCGGCCCGAGGCCGTCGACCGCCGACATCCCGTGCGCCGCATGGCGCGCAGAACGCGGGGGCCGGTGCCCCCTGAAAAAGACAGGAGGTTCGAGATGGAACTGGTCATGGGAATGCCCGCCGACGAGCTGTGGCTCGGGATCTACGTCGACTGCCCCGAGGAGAACCGGGCCTACACCCTCCGAGGAGGCGTCCTTCGTCGCCACGGCCGCGGCGCCAGGCTGGAGATCGACAACGGGCGGCGGCACCTCGCCGAAGAGGGCGACGAAGAGGAGGTGGACCCCGAGGTGGACGTCGCCGAGCACGAGCGGCCCCGCCTCAGGCGCATCGCCCGGATGCTCTCCCAGGCCGGGGTGATCGCGCGCCTGGCAAGCCCCTATGTCGTCTTCGTCCCCAGGGAGGGGGACACCTCGACGAAGGGCATTCGCAAGGGCTCGGGCATCGTCGGCGCCCCGCAGCCTGGTGCCGAGCGGGTCGCCGTCTATTACGAGGGCGCGATCTACGAACAGCCGGAATTGGCCCGACTGGCCGATCGGGTCTTCCACGCGCACGGCCGGCTCGTCGCGAACTACCCGACGGTGGCGAGGATGGCCGTCGCGCGCACCTCGCTGGTCGAGGTCGGCACCTTCGATCCCGCCAGTTTGACGATCACGCCCATCGACACGGCGGCCGAATCCGCCTTGGCGACCTGGCTCGGGTGCGGGCGGCTCGACCCCGCCGAGTTGGTCCGCGGTGGGGGCGCCCCCAGATGAGCACGCAATCGAGGTCGGGGCGTGAGCAGCGCGGTGAGCCTCAAGGTGCCGCGCGCCCACGGCTCGCCCCTCAGCCCCTCCCTGGACATGGCGGGAAAGGAAGAGGGCGCGCCGACGCATCCCCGCCTCCACGGTCGGTACGTGACGGTCGATCTGGGCGAGAACAACCGGCACATGAACGACGGCACGACGGATTTCGGGTGGGGCGTCTGCCGCCAAGGACTCGGCTTGCAGGACCTGCCGCGCATGGATGAGGCGAAAACGACCGCCAAGGCCAAGGAACCGAACGAACGGACGCCGGTAGGACCGGCAGGAATCGGGGGTGCGGTATGAGCAACATGGTCAGGTTCCTGAATGCGATGGCCGAAGGCATCGCCGAGCAGGCCGAGGACTTGGAGCGGCTGAACGGCGGCGAGGAGACGACGCAGTCGCTCGCCCTGCGCGACTCCTTCGGCCAGATGGTCAAGGTGGCCGAGCACACGGATGAGCGCGGCGTCACGGACTGGCCGGCGCTCGACGATGAGGTCGGCATCGATCTTGACCCGGTGCCCGAGCAGGACAGATCCCGCTATTGGATCGACCACGGCATCGGCTGCGAGCTGCGCCGCGCGATCGACGACGAAGGCGCCGACTACGTGGCCTTGGGCGAACTGGCCCGGCGTCTCCTCGCCGCCACCCCGCCGCCGGTCCCGCCCGTCTACATGGTCGAGCCGCCGTTCGCCCTCGAACGCGAGGCCTGCGCGTTCTGGGACCATGGTGATGCAGTCGCATACGCCGATGCCGTCTCGCGCCCCGACGAGGGAGCACCGGACGGATTCGGGGAGGCGGACACGGTGGACTTCCCGATCAACGGTCCCACGGAAGCGGCGACGGCCATCGCGGTCGAGCGGGCGCGCTACCTGGAAGACACCGGGTTCGACGGCGTCGCGGAAGACGTGGAGCAGGGCAAACGCGCACTCGCCGGCGTGGCCGAGATCCTGCGCGAGACGATCGGGCTGGGCGGCGACGAGGACACCGAGAAAGCGCTGGCCACGGTCGAGCACTGGATCGAGATCGACGCCGCCCATCGCCCCCACACCACCACGGCCGCCTAGGCGAGCCGGCAAGGAAGAGAGGAGCGAAGCCATGGCCGATACCGACCGAACGATCACCACCGTCACCGGCAAGGTGTTCGACACCGACAGCAACGAGGTATCCGCGAAGCTCCGCATCTGAGGACCGGAGGACGTGGACGGGACGCTCTGCATCCTCGCCGAGCCGACCGAATTCCACCCACTGACCTGCGAGCCGAACGCGAACTCTGACGGCGAGAGCCATCCGATCGTCGCCGCCGACGACCTGCGGATCGCGATCCCGGTCGCGCTCATCGACCCGCCCGACGCGCCGCTCTGCCCGCGGTGCTTCTCGGAGGACATCTGCGAGCTGACGCGGGAGGACGAGGAGCCTTGGGGCTGCCTGGATTGCTCGGCATCGTTCACCGATCCGGTCGAGCCGCCCGAGAAGCCCGAACCGGCGTACACGGTTCTCGGCATCTACGAGGACAACGGTCAGCTCTACGCGACGAGCGTCTACACCTGGAACGGCACCGACGCGGCGGAAGAGATAACGCAGCGCGTCTGTCGCGAAGACAACGAGGCCGAAACCGGCGACGACCTCCTACGGATCGTCGGCGTAATCGAGGGCGAGCACGCCGTGGTCGGCGGCGAGCCGGACGCGATCCACTAGGTCACGGCAAGCAAGGCCCGAGTAGCTCAGCAACCCGAGAGGAGACCCGATGACCACCTTCGCAGCACACCTTCCCGACAGACCGGCCGTCTACTCGGCCAAGTACCACCTCGCCGACGGCGGCACCGAGTTCGTGACGGTGACCCGCATCGACAAGGCCGCAGGCAACGCGCGGATCATCCGCGACGACGACACGGAGCCGCGCGACGACGTCGTGCCACTGCGCGAGTTGTCCTCGTTCGTCCCGTCGGAGACGACCCCGATCCTGGTCGGCGATGACGGCACCGTGCTCGACCTCTTCGGCACCCACGTCTACGACGTGCCGCGAAGATGGGACGGTGAGACCGTCGACTACGTGCTCGGAGCCGACGCACTCGAGTCCGCCGGCAACGTCCCGCACCCCGAGGACGGCAAGCTCGCGGAATTGGCGCTGACGCAGTGCCAGCACATCGCCTATGGCGCCGTGATCGAGATCGAGAACGCGGGCGCCAACGCCACGCTCGGCAGCGTGATCGAGAAGGGCACGGAGGCGCTGAACGCGGTCAACTCGATCGCCGAATCGGGACGCCCGACCGTCGAGTTCGCCGAGATGCTCATCAAGGTGCGGCGCGAGGACGAAGAGGGGGAGGGATCGACCTTGGAGCCGCCGGAGGGCTGCACGGGCGCCGTGTCGGTGAGTCCGGCCGGCCACCCGTCGATCCACCGTAGGGGGCCCACCTGTCCCGTCCATGAGGATGCGACGGCCGGGGACCGCACCGAGGAATTGCGCGAGCAGGCGAGCAAGGTGGTGGAGGAGTACCGCGCCGCCGAGGACGTGGGCGACGCGATAGAGGGGTTGGCGACGATCCTCGACCACTTCCACGCGGTGCGCAACGGATGGCGCCCGGACCCCGACGACGGTTGGATCGGCTGCGAGGTCGAATGCGACGACCGGGTCGCTTTCACCGTCACCGCGATCGGCAGGGGGTCGGAAGTGAGCGCGATGGAGGGTGATGACGACCGCCTCGTCCTCAAGGGCGGCGCCGAGGACAGCCAAGGCGGTTGCTGGGAATTCGCCGACGCCGTGACGATCGTGCACCCGCCGTCAGAGCCGCAGACCGAGCAACCGTTCATCCGTATCGACTTCCTGCGTGGCGACGTGGACGCGATGGCCGAGTCGCAGGGCATCGACAAGGCGCTCGCATGGGAGCGCGCGCAGGACTGGGCCAAGGCGATCACCGAAAATTGCATCGCCACGATCAACTCCGAACTGTCCGACCGGATAGGCGAGGAGGACTGACCCTTGCTCGGGCAGCCAGTCGATTACTCCCAGGTCTTGGTGGGGGAGAACGCCCGAAGCAAGCTCGCCCTGGAGGACCTTCGCGCCGAGGAGGTCACCGGGCGCCGCTTCCGAATGGACCGCTCGATCGCCGAGGTGGTCGAGGCGGGGCGCTCGGACGAGCCGGTCGCGGCCGGGGGCTGGTCTGGATGAGCGCGGTCGCGTCGCCCTCCGCTCCGGCCTTCGTCGACCCGCTCTCGGTCCCGCTGGAGCTTCCGGCCCGCCGTCACGGGCGGCGGCTGCGGTTGAAGTCGCTCTCACCTGCGAGCCTGCGGGCCTTCGAGAAGTGCCCGGAGGCCTTTCGCCGCACCTACCTTCTCGAAGAGAAGGTGCCGCCGAACCTCTCGATGACGCTCGGCTCGGTGGTCGGCGACACGCTTGCCCGCTACTTCGCCGGGCGGATCGTGGGGCGGGCGCCGGGAGCGGCCGAGCTCGACGACCTGGTGCTCGAGCTCTTCGCCGCGAAGATCGGCGATACCGTCCTCGGCCTCGAGGATGACCCGGACCTCGGCAAGGCCCAGTGCCGGGCCGCGGTCGCCGACTACCTGACCGAGATCGCCCCCTCGGTGGAGCCGGTCTCGGTCGAGCGCCGCGCCAGCTTCCGCTTCGACGCCGAGCAGGAGTGGCGCTTCGTCTGCTACTTCGACGTCGAGTGCGAGCGGTTGCTGGCCGATCTCAAATTCGGTCGCTCGACCGTGAAGGAGGATCGCGCCTACCGGGACCTGCAGGCCACCGCGCAGACGTTCATGCGCTGGGCCGAGCGGAACCCGGCGGAGTTCGTCTTCCACGCGGCGACCCTCGAGCGGCCCGAGGACGGCCCTCGCTGGCAGGTCGTCCGGGCGCCGCGCAGCATCCGCCAGCTGCTCGGCTTCCAGCGCCGCGTGGCCCGCGTCGCGCGGATGATCGCCCATCTCGACGCCACCGAGCCCGCAGAGTGGCCACTCGCGGCCGACTTCGGCTGGTGGTGTGCGCCTCGGGTCGGCGGCGAGGGCTGCCCGCACTGGGATCGCTGCCCGGTCGGCGGCGGTCCGATCCCGGCCTGACTCCGGCCCATCCGGGCCGGACACCGGCCAACCATCCGCCGCCTGGAACGCGGCAGGTGACCTATTCGACTCAACGAAGGAGGACCCGATGGACGCTGCTATCGCAGCACCGGTACCGAAGGTCGTCCCGGACGATCTCCCACAGCATCTGAGGGCCCTTGAAAGAGCCAACACCGTGCGGCTCGCGCGGGCACGACTGAAACGCGGGGTCGCGCACGGAGAGATCGACGCCGCCGCCATCGTCGGCTCCTGCCCCCCGGAGGTCGCGACGATGACCGTCGCCGACCTTCTCGGCAGCCAGCGGCGGTGGGGGCGCACCCGCACCCGGAAGTTCCTGACCCCGCTCCGTATCGCGGAGACCCGCCAGCTCGGGGCTCTCACCGAGCGGCAGCGCCGACTCCTCGCCCTGGAACTGGCGAAGCGCAGGGCCGGTGGAGTCCCTACGGAGCGGCACGCGGCGCGCGGATCGAACGTTTGACCGACAAGGAGCTCGAAGACGAAATCCTCGACTGTCGACCGCGCTTCTACGCCGTCGAGCTGATCAGCGGCTGGGCTGTCCGGGACGGGCTGACCGGGAGGCTGATCGCGATCGAACTCAGCGAGAGCGTCGCCGAGTCGGAGGCTCAGAAGGCGAACGAGGCGCACGCCTGAGCGGTTCGGCCCGGCGCAGCCCGTGGGGTACGCCCGGCTCGGCACTTACCCACCGGGGTCATGGGCGTCCCAGACCCGAGTTCCGACCCACGAGGAGGTCGCGTTTTGACCGAGACGAGGACATCCCCCGGCCGCGAAGGCGGCAACGGGGGCCACGTAGCGAGAGGAGACAGCAGACCGATGAACGAACTGGGGCCCGGGCGGCCCTCGAAAACGCTGCTCGAGCAGCTGCCCTTCGCCGCCCACATCGAGCATGCCTTCACCCCGCGGGAGACCGCGCTCTACGGCGGCGCGAACCACGTCGTCGTCGAGGAGGAGGTGCGGATCGGCCGCATCCACCGGCATTCGCGCGACGCTCTCTGCAAGTTGCGCTGGTCCTTCTGGGGCCTCAACCGCGGCGGCGAGGACCACGTCCCGAGCTGCCGGCGCTGCATCGAGATCGCCGAGCGGGCGATCGCCGACCCCGGCTCGGTCAAGAAGCCCGCAGGCGTGGCGCCATGAGCGCCGCGACGCCGGAGGTCAAGGCCGCCGAGAGCGCCCTCGGCGAGGAGCGCGTCGGCACGGTGCGGATCGACGGCGCCCGCCACGGCCTGATCTGGGCCTACACCGCGGAGCGCACGGTCAGCGTCCTGCTCGACCGCCCCGACCAGGGCGGCGAGAAGGTCGTCCGGCTGATCGGCGCCTTCTGGCCGGAGGAGGACTTCGAGGCCGTCGAGGCGCTCGCCGCCGACTACGAAGAGAAGTACGTCAGGCGCCCTCGCGCCATGCGGATCCGTCCGCGGCCGGTGGAGGCTGCCGACCTGACGCCGCGGGCGGGGCGGCCCTAGATGCTGCTGCTCGCGACGCAGGCCGAGCCGCAGATGCTCTCCTTCGAGCACCCGAACCTCGGCCGCCTCGTTCAGCCACGGCACTTCCCGAGGATCGCCGACACGGCTGCCCGGGGTGTGCCGTGGGCCGCGGACAACGACTGCTTCCAGGGTCTCGACATCGACGCCTACTGCGCGATGCTGGATCGGCTGCGGGACATCCAGGGGTGCCTGTTCGTGACGGTCCCCGACGTGGTCGGCGACGCCTACGAGACCGCGCGTCGGTTCGAGCGTTGGTGGCAGGCACCGGCCCGGCCCGGGCTGCCCGTCGCCCTCGTCGCCCAGGACGGCCTCGAGGGCCTCGGTCGTCGGCTCGGCACCGCATGGCCGCGGATCGACGCCCTGTTCATCGGGGGTTCGACGGGCTGGAAGCTCGGCGACCGGGCGCGCGCCCTGGGCGCGGAGGCCAGGCGCCGGGGCCGCCGGGTCCATATGGGCCGCGTCAACTCCGCCAGGCGGATCGCCTACGCGAAGGCGATCGGCTGTGACTCGGTCGACGGGACCAAGTGGGTCCGCCGGCGCGACGCCCATCTCGCCGAAGGGCTGCGGCTGGTCGCGGCGCCTGCCCAGTCGATGCTCGGCAGCGCCTCGGAGGTGACCGCATGACGATCGCGCCGGCCTCCGGGTGGGAGTGCTTCGACATCATCTTCGGCTTCCGCGAAGTCAGGAAGTTGCGGGCGGGCGTGCTCGACTCCGACGCCGAGCATGTCTTCACCAGCGGGCACTGCCATTCCTTCGCCGAAGCACTGCGGCGGTTGACCCCAGTACGGCTGATCTTCGCCTTCGACCGCCGAGCCGAGGGGTGCGAGGAAGGCGAGGTCCAAGGCCACGTCTTCGTGCGGATCGCCGGACGCGATCTCGATGCCCGTGGCTGGGTCGACGAGCGCCTCGGGGGACCCGACCCCGAACGCGCCTTCGAGGCGCGATGGGACCGGGTCACGGAGATCGGCCCCGAAGGATGGCTCGCGAACAGCCGCGGCTGGCTCGAGCCGCGGGTCGCCGACGCGGTGCCCTTCGCGGCGGCGCTCCTGGAGCGCCTGCAGATACCCGGTCGACGCCCGCCCGGGCCCAGCACACAAGGAGGTGCACCTTGAGGGAGATCCCGACCGCTCCGGCGCCCGGCCTTCCCGGCATTCCGGCGGCGCCGCCACGCGCGCGCGGCCGCGCGGTGGGTCAGCGGCGCCGCGAACAGCGCGGCCGAGAAGCCGCCGCGGCCCGGCGTGAGCTGGCCGCGCGGTTCGGCAGCGCCCGCCCCCGCGACGAGGCCCCGCTCGGCTTCCGCTTCACCCTGGAGGGAGTCGGGCGCACCACCCCTGGGCCGCGGCAGCTGCTGCGTCGCTCGGTCCTGGTCCGTCCCTACGTCCGCGAGGTCTTCGCATTGGGGATCACGGCCTGCGAGGGCAGTTGGCGCAGCGAGCGCAGCTTCCAGGTCCCCGGCGCCGACGCCCGCGCGGTGCAGGCGGTCCTCGACCTGATCCCTCCCGGGATCCCCTACACCCCGGGGGCCTGGGCGGCCCAGAACCGCCTTGCCAGGATCCGACAGGAGAAGCTCGCCACCGAGCTCGGCTCCGCGAGGCCACGGGTCGAGGTCTGGGAGCACGACGAGGACGGCCCGCTCGCGCAGATGGCGGTCGTCCTGCGCGCCGGCGCCGGCGGCGGGATCTTCGGGCGGATCCTCACCCGGCCGGTCGGCTGGCTGCCGGAGGAGTGCCCGGCGAACGCCTGGCCCTACGAGGCCCCCCGGCCGCCCGAGGCCCTGCTCGCCCACGATGCCCTCGGGCTCGCCCACCGGATGAGCGAGGCCGAGGTTGAGGTCGACGATCCCGAAGGGATCCTCGGGCCGCTGGAGGCGCTAGCCCGCGGGCACCTGGTCGCCCGCCGGGTTCCCGGCCTGCCGGGCCTGGCCGAGGTCGTGCATGGCCAGGAGAGTGGGTGGCCGCTCGCGGTCGCGCGCGAGGTGAGCGCCGAGGAGGCGAGACGCGAGGTGGGGGCCGCCCGGCAGGGAGGCGCCAAGGTCGTCCTCGATCCCGAAGTCGCCGACGTGCTGGCGATGGCGGCGGCGCGGCCGGCCCTCGACGGCGACCTGCTGCCGCCGCAGCGGATCGCGGTCGGCCGCCACCGGGCGACCGAGGTCGGGATGCTGAACTTCTCGAAAGTCGGCACCGGCAAGACGGCGATGACCCTGATCGCCTGCCGGGGCAAGGCCGCCGAGCTCGCGGCCTACCGGATGTGCGTGGCGTTGCCCCGCTACATCCGCTCCGAATGGGTCGACGGGGAGATCCCGAAGTTCTGGCCGGGGGTCGCCGTCCACGTCGCCGAGGATCGGCGGATCGCCGCCGGGCTGATCGACTTCGACCGCGAGGTCGGCCCCGACCCCGGGATCGTGATCGCGACCTTCGAGCAGGTCCGCACCGCGGTCGAGGACCTGCGCGTCCTGACCTACGACGACCTAGTCGTCGAGGAGGCCGACGAGGCGCTCGCCAACCCGGGCACGCAGCTCGCCCGGGCGCTCTGGCGCCTGCGCGAGCGGGCCAAGGTCGCGGTCCTGATGACGGCGACCCCGCGCGGGAAAACGAACGAGGAATACGACGCCCTGGAGGCATTCACCCGCAACGATCGCGAGGCGCTCCGGGAGAAGCCGCTCTCGAGACGCTACGGGACCTTCGACGAGGTCTCCCAGCGGCGCATGCGCCGGGCGATGGGCCCGACCGTGGCGCGGCTCACCCGCGAGGACATGAAGGCCTACATGCCCGAGCTCGACGAGCCGGAGTTCAAGCTCGTCGACCCCACGCTCGCCGAGCTGGCGCTGCTCGACGCCGCCGAGGAGCGGATCGCACAGCTCTTCGGCACCCTGCGCGAGCAGGTCGAGCGGGCCGCCGCCCTGGCGCCGGACGACTCGGAGCTGGAGGTGCTGCGGGGGCGCATGGCCTCCACCAGGGGCCTCCTGCTCTCGGCGACCGAGGTGGCGCTGCTCGCCGCCTCCGACGCCGAGGCGCTGCGGGCGTCGAAGGCGGTGGCCGCCGCGCTCCTCGAGTCCGAAGGACTGATCGACGCGGTGGTGCGGACCGGCCCCAGCAAGCGGGCCTGGATCGCGGGGACCGCGGCCGCCGCCGCCGCCGACGGGGAGAGGACGCTGCTCTTCGCCGAGTCGGTCGAGCTCCTGCGCCTGCTCTCGCGCGAGCTCGCCGAGACCCACGGGGTGGAGGCGCCGCTCTTCATCGGTGGCATCGGGGAGCGCGAGGCGGCCCGCCTCAAGCGCTCCTTCCGCCTCGGCGAGTTCCCGGTGATGCTGATGAGCCCGGTCGGCAGGCGGGGCCACAACCTGCCCGCCTCCCTGGTCGGCCACTACGACCTGCCCTGGACTCCGCGGCCGTTCGAGCAGCGGATCGGACGGGCGACGCGGACCGGCTCGGAGTTCGACTCGGTCGGGGTCCTGCTCGCCCTCCTCAACTACCCCTGCGAGCTGCACCGCGCCGGCATCCTGATCCCCCGGGCGGCCGAGGTCGACGGCGTCCTCAACCGCGGCGAAGACGCAAGTGCGGCACCCGGCGAGGGCGGCTCGGAGGAGTTCGCGCGCCAGTTCGCAGGCCTCGCCACCGAGCTCGCCGACCGGGAGGGGGCCTCGACCAAGATGAAGGTCGCCGCGCAGATCTTCGCCGCGCGGCGGGAGGCCGTCCCGCGCGCCGCCTGAGCGCGGCCTCGACCCACGGCGTACGGCGCCCGGCCGAGAGGTCCGGGCGCATACCTGGCGCGAGGGCGCCATCCGGCGCCCTCGCCACCACAACTCTAGGAGGAGCACGATTTGGCTACTGCAACGGCAAGCCCGCCTGACGGTGGGGTTTCAACCCTGCGCCGGATCGCGGCCGGGGCCGCAGGCGTCGACATCGACGCAACCGCCCTCGAGGGTCCCGGGGAGGGATCCTCGGGAGGACGCACCATCCCGCTCGGCAGGGGCCGCGAGCCCTACACCGTGCGGCGCATCGCCGGCATGGATGACGTCGAGTTCATCCGCACCGCGATCGAGGCGGGCTTCAACGTCTGCCTCTACGGGCCGCCGGGGACGGGCAAGACGACGCTCGTCGAGGCCGCCCTCGGCGAGGGCCGGGTGATCACCCAGGAGTTCTCGGAGGGCACCCAGGTCGAGGACATCACCGGAAGCTTCTTCCCCGCCCCCGAGAAGGGATGGGAGTGGGGCGACGGCTCGCTGACCCGCGCCCTGCGCGAGGGCAAGCTCTGGTTCGGCGATGACATCACCCAGGGCGACCCCAGGGTGCAGAGCCGCGTCTTCCCGGCGCTCGACTCGCGCCGCCGCCTGACCCTGAACGAGTGCGGCGGCGAGGTCGTCGAGGCCGACGACGGCTTCGGCGCGATCATCGCCTACAACCCCAACCTGCCGGGCACGACGTTCTCCGAAGCGCTCGCCTCGCGCTGCGCGATCCACGTCTACGTCGGCTTCGACGCGCCCACCGCCCGGCGCCTCGGCGTCCCGGCGGACGCGGTCACCGCGGCCCAGCAGCTGAACCGCCACCTCGAGGCCCAGGACCCGCTGGCGGGCATCGCCCCCGGCGAGGCGGGACCCGCGACCTGGGCGCCGCAGCTGCGCGAGCTCCTCGCCTTCAAGGCGGTCGCGCGGGTCTTCGACCCGCTGACCGCGGCCCGCAACCTGCTCGGGCTCTGCCCCGAGGAGTCGCGGGTGGCGATGAGCGAGGCGCTCCAGGCCCACGTCAGCGGCGGCGTCGAGCTCGATCCCCTGCGGGTCGAATAGCGATGGGCTGGAAGGAGGCGTTCCGGCGGCTGCCCGCCGAACGCGTCCAGCCCTCCGCCCTGCCCGGCGGCTGGGGCAGGGCGAGCGCCGTGCTGACCAAGGCGGCGCTCTCGATCGTCGGCGGGGTCCTCGTCAAGTGCTATCCGAAGGCCTCGGCGCCGGTCGCCGGGCTGGTCAACCGGGTGACCAACGTGATCCTGATCGACGGCGAGCTGCTCGGCTGCACGCCCGAGGAGATCCCCGCCGAGCCCGGAGGCGATGACCTGAAGGCGCTGGTCGTCGTCCTCGGCGTCCTCGACCACGAGTGCGGGCATGTGAAACACAGCCCGACCCCGCGGCAATACCAGGAGGTGCCCCAGGAGCTGCTCGAGCGTGCCAGGTGGCTCGAGGAGGGGCGCATGGAGGCGCGGCTGATCGAAGGGGTGCCGCGGGTGGCGCGCCACCTGCGGGCCGCGATCACGAAGATCCTCCTCGAGCACCGCCCCGAAGACCCCCTGGCGCCGATGGGTCGTGCCCGGGCGGTGAAGGCCGCGGTCCTGATCTGCTCGCGGGTGCCCGCCGGCACCCTGCGCGCCGCCGACGTCGCCGACAGCGAAGCGCGCTTCGCCGCGGTCCTCGGCACCGAAGACCTGGAGACGGTCAAGGAGATCGTGGCGGAGGTCTGCGCCGCCCCCGACCCCGGGGCGGTCGCGGCGCTCACCGAGGGCGCCCGGCGCCTCGCCGAGCTCTCCCCGACCGAGGAGGAGGAACGCGGCGAAGGCGGGGCCGGCGAGGGCTCAGGCGGCGGCGAGGGCGAGGCAGGAGCCGAGGCCCCGAGCTGGGAGCAGGCGAGCGGCCCGCTCGCAGCCGCGGAGCGGAGCGCCCGCGCCGAGGCGGTCGAGCTCGACCCCCGCGAAGGCGGGGTCGACCCCGAGCTGCGCGAGATCGCCCGCGAGATCGCCGAGGGGGGCCTCGCCGCCGCGAGGCGCCTCGCCCTCTTCGGCGGCGGGCACGGGTTCGGCCTCGGCCCTGGGATCCCCGAGACCGGGGGGCACCCTCCTGTCGCGATCGAGCGGACCGCCGCGCGACGTCTCGCCCACGCCCTGCGCGGGGCGCGCTCCAAGCGCCTCATCCGCGAGGGCCGGGTCAACCCACCGGGGCGCTTCTCGGGTCGCGGCGCGATGCGCCAGGCCTCGGAGCTCGAGCGCGGGGCGCCGGTCCGCGGCCTCGCCTTCGCCACCAGGCGGACCGTGCTCGCCGAGCTCTGGCAGCCGGTGGTCGGGATCGCGGTCGACGTCTCGGGCTCGATGAGGCCCTTCGAGGGGCCGATCGCCTCGGTCGCCTGGGTGGTCCACTCGGCCGTCGAGCAGGTCGGCGGGCGCGCCGCGGTCTCGCTCTTCGGCGACGAGGCGAAGCTGCTCTGCCGCCCCGGCCGTCGCCTCGGCGAGGTGCCGGAGGTCTCGGCGGTCGGCGGCTCGGAGGACGTCGGCGAGGGGATCGAGTTGCTGCGCGCGGTACTGCCGCTGTCGGACCGTCGCCGCCCGCGGCTGCTGTTCCTGGTCGGCGACGGCTGCTGGACGTCCGCGCCATGGGCCGAGGCGGGCGAGCGGAACATCACCGAGCTTCGCGCGGGCGGGTGTGGCGTGGTCTCGATCGGGATCGGGTCCGAGCCCCGGCCCCACGGGGAGGGCTCCCGTGTCGCCGTCGGCGAGGCCCTGGAGATCGCCGCGGTCATCGGCAGCGCCGCGGTCGGGGCGCTCGGTGCCCGCTGAGCGAGGGAAGGCGGCGCCCTGCGCCGCGGACACGAGAAGAGAGGAGGTGGCGATGAGCACCGCCACCGTCATGGAGAGATCCCCGGTTCACATCGAGGGTCAGGAGCAGATCGAGCCCGGCCTCGGAGAGTTGGAGCGTCCACTGCGGTACATCGAGGTCGATCGGATCACGCCCGGCAGCAACCCGCGGCGCGAGCGCTCCGAGCAGTTCCTGGAGAGGCTGACGAGCTCGGTCGGGCGGATGGGCAACCTGCAATCGGTGCTCGTCCGCGAGCTCGACGGGGACCGCTACGAGATGGTTGCGGGCGAACAGCGGTGGCTTTCTGCCCGCCGCGCCGGGCGGCCCCGCGTCCCTGCCATGGTGCTGGGGCTCGAGGAGGAGCTCGACGAGCCGACGCTGCGGGCGATGGCGTTCGCGGAGAACTCGGTGCGCCAGAAACTGAAGCCGCTCGAGGAGGCGATGCTGCTGGCCGGGCTCGTCTCGGATTTCGGTCTCAGTCTCGCGGGCGCCGCGGAGCACCTCGAAATGAGCCGCGAGCTGGCCGAGGAGCGGATCGCCCTCCTCGAGCTCCCCGGGCGGGTGCGCGAGCGCCTCGCCGCCGGTGAGCTGACCCTGCGGAATGCGGCCACCCTGGCGCCGATCGCGGCGAAGTCGCCCGGCGTCGCCGAGGCCCTCGGCGAGCGGGTCGCGAGCGGCGCCCAGAGCCAGAGCGCCCTGGACGGCGACCCCGCCGCCGCCCTGCGCCGCCTGGCGGACGAGGAGCAGGCGTCGGATCGGGCCTTTCTGATCCCCTTCGGCCCCCATGACACCGTCAACCTCGACGAGGTAACGGCCCGGATCGGTGCCGCGACCGCGGAGGGCCTCGTCGCCGAGGGCCAGATCGCGGACGTCGAGGAGGCGCTGAAGACGATCGAGGAGTCGCTCGCCTCGGTCCCCGCCGAACTGCGGACCGCCCACGTCAGCGAGCCCGACACCGACAGGGCCCGCGCCTTCGGCGGCCTGATCGAGTACCGCGAGGGCGCCTACCGACGCTCCGGCGTCCTGATCGACGCCGCCTTCGCCGCCGACTGGGCGCGGGGCGCGGCCGCCGAGCTGGCCGAGAACGGCGGAGAGACCGAGCGCGGTGGCGAGCCGGTGGAGATGCCCGCCGAACGCGAGGACCCCAAGGCCGCCCGGGAACGCCGCAAGGAAGAAGCTCTGCGTGGCAAGTCCGCGAACGGCCACCTGGACCGCGAGCTGACCAACCGCTTCGACCACCAGAGCGAGGTCAGCCTCGACCAGGCCCGGGTGATCGCGGTGCTCTTCCTCGAGTTCCTCGGCCGCGAGATCGCCGGCGGGCACCGGGTGGTGCGCGAGGCGTGGCTCAAACGCGACTTCCGGCCGGCCCGCGGCGGCCCGCGGATGGTCGAGGAATACCCCTCGGTCGACGAGATCACCGGCCTCCTGGAGGCCGAGTGGCGCAAGGCGAGCAGCGGTCCCGCGCTGATCGGCCGGATCTTCGCCGCCTGCGTCTCGGCGATCTTCGCCGACCAGAGCGTTCTCGGCGCCGCCGCGCGGCCCAACCTCGAGCTCCCCTACACCCTGGGCCGCGAGGAGCAGCTGCAGGGGCTGGCGCCCGCGGCGCTCTGGCGGGAGGCCGAGGGCTGCCTCGGCGAGGAACGCGCCGCCGAGCTGGCGCCTCTGTTCACCTCGCCCGAGGCCGGCGCCGAGCCGGGCCGCGACCGCCTCGCGCGCAGTGCGGACCTCTCGGGCGAGGCACTCGAGCTGATGCCCGAGGGTGATCCCGACGACGCGCCCGACCCGGCGGACGCAGAGCCGGCCGGGGCAGGGGCGGCCTAGCCCTCGTGGAAGGAGCGAAGGGAGAGTCGATTGCCGGGGAGGACCGATCAGCGCGGCGACGGACGCGCCGGGGCGGGGCGAGATGACCAGCCCCACTGCCGAAGGAGCCTGCATCGTCTGCGGCCACCGGACCGCTGACAAATCGCATGGCGGCGGCTTCCGCGGCGCCCGCCGATACTGGCATTGGCGCTGCGCCGACGGCGAGGAGTGCGCGGTGCGCCGCAACGCCCGTAAACGCCGGCCGCGACCCGAGGCCGAGGTCCGTGCCGATTGGAGCGCCCGCCATCCAGAGGGCCGCGGGCAGGAGCCCCCCTCTTGAAGCCGGCCGCGATCAAGTCCCGCGACGGCGTCCTCGCCGACGTGCGGAGCGATTGCTTGCTGTGACTCGCCACCGATCCGGTGGCGATGACCAGGTCCTGAGCCGGCGGGTGCCGACGGTCAGCTCACCGATCGGGCGTCCGGTCCCGACCCGTTTCCTGAGCGCGAACCAGGTGGTTGCCCACCGGTGTCGCGCGGCCGGCTCGCGCGACTGAGTGCGACGGCACCCCAGATCCCGAGGCTGGGCGCGCCCCAGGGGTCGCGCCCTGCCCGCCCCTACGACAAGGAGAGCATTCATGCAACATCACCATGTGCCCGCGGGCAGGCCCCGGGGCGCCCGGGCCCGCCGATGAGCGTGCCCCTCAGTGCGGCCCAGCGAGTCGCCGAGGCAGCCGACCGCGCCTGGCACGGCGCCGGCGCCGGAACCGACGAGGGGGTATGCGTAGGCGTGGTCGCCGCGCTCGCCCTCCTCGGCCGGGCGGACCCCGAGGGCCCCGACCCTCGCGACAAGATCCTCGCCCTCGAGGACGAAGAGGTCGCTCGGGTCCTCGGCGAGGTCTGGTGCCTGTTCACGATCGGCCGACCCGAGCTCGCGATGCGATGCGGGCCCTTCGGGGGGTGGCTGAACGCCGAGAGGCCCGATCGCCATCTGCTCGCCGGCGCCGGCGCGGTGGCCCGCGCCACGGTCAAGGCCGGCCTGTTCGATCTGACGCTCGACCTCGAGGTCTCCCGTCAGGTCGACCTCCTCGGCGTCACCTACACGACGATGCGCAGCCACAGCGGCAGGAAGGCGCGTGGCGAGTTCTACACGCCGCCGGGCGTCGCTGAGGCGATGGCCCGGATGTCGCTTGCCGGATCCGCCGCGGGACAGTCGATCTGCGATCCCACGGCCGGCACCGGAGGCCTGCTGCGCGCCGCCGCCCAGGCGATCCGCGACGAGGGCAAGGACCCTCACGACTACGTCTGGTACGGGTGCGACATCGCTCCGGTCGCAGTCGCCGGGCTGGCGGTCAACGCACACATCTGGGGCCTCGGGCCCCAGGTCGTGATCGGTTGCGCCGACAGTCTCGCCGAGCCCGACTGGGAGGTGCGGGCGCTGCGCGAACAACGCGAGGCCATCGAGGCCCAGGGCTCGCGAATGAAGATGGCGCAGACTCTCGCCGCGATGAAGGCGCTGCTGGCGGGGGAGTCGACCTGAACCTCGCAACGCCGCAGCGAAGCGGATCGGGGCGCGCGCGCATCCGTCTCGCCCGAGAGCCCGGTGGCACGTCGCCGCCGGCTGGAGCTGGTGCGGGCGGAGCTTGCCCGTGCCCGCTCCAACGGCACCACGCCCGTGCGGCGCCCGGATACGAAGGCGGTCCGCGCACCTCGCCGGCGCGAGGAACGAGGTGGCTGAATTGAACGAGCCGGGACTCCTCGAGGCGATCGCCGAGGTGCCGTTGATCTCGCTCGTCTACGGCGAGGCCGACGTCCGCGACAACGCCGGGCAGGTCGGGATCGACGAGGGCCTGGCGCTGCGCCGAGCCCACGAGTGGGCCAAGCACATCCAGGACACCGCCGCGGGCCCCTGCACCGAGCAGCTGCTCTCTGTCATCTCCGGAGGAGAGCCATGAGCCGGCCAAGTCGACGCGAGAGGAGGAGGACGCAGATGAGCAGTTCGATCGAAGAGGTGCGCCTGGTGGCCCTAGGGACCGAGGCGCACCGCACGATATGCGGGCTGGTCCAGCCCACCGACGAGGTAGAACCCGGCGAGGTCTTCGCCTCGGTGGAGGCCTGGGCGGAGATCCGCTCCGCCTTCCAGGCGTCGGAGGCCCGCCCCGGCGAGGAAATGCCGGCACCGGCGACGCCCGGCGGGGAGACCGAGCGGATCCTCGTCCTGAACGACGGCGAAGCGTTCTCGGAGCTCGACGGATGCCGCGCGTTCGAGGTCCCCGCCGCATGGGCGGTCGAGGAGATCGAAGAGGCGCTCGCCGGGCTCGCCAACGGCGAGATCAACACCGTGCGCGAACTCGAGGCGCGCGGTGCCGGTCAGGCGGTCAGCGCCGCGGCGCGCTGCCCGAGCTGCGGAGCGGAGGACCACCTGCGCTTCGAGTACCGATACGACCTGCTCGGTCTCTCACGTGACGGGCTGCCCGTTCTGGCTGAGGGGGGTGAGCTGACCGACATCTTCTGCCTCGCCTGCGGCGAGGAGGTCGACGACATCCTCGGGCCCGAGGGCCCGGTCCTCGCCGGCGCCCGAGGTGAACGGAGTGCCTGAATGGCGCCCGAACGACCTGGTGGCGCGAGGCGAAGACGAGCCGCTCCAGGGAGCTCGCGGAGCGCTGGCGTTCTCCGCCGCAGGCGGCTTTACTCGCGGTCGGTCGCCTCCGAGGCCAGGGTGGAGGTGAGCCGCGAGGAATCAAAAGGAACCCCTTTTTTGGCGAGTCCATGCTCTCGAAAGGATGAAATGAAGAACGAACCGTCCCCGACGAACGACGCCAAGGCGGTGGCGCACCCGTTGCGCTTGAGGATCTTGGAGACGATCGAGCAATCGGGGGGCATCGCCAGCCCGAATCAAATCGCGGGCGTCCTGGACGAGCCGCTCGGCAACGTCAGTTACCACGTAAAAACGTTGCTGGAATACGGCTGGCTCGACCTCGTGAAAACCGAGCCCCGGCGCGGCGCGGTCGAGCACTTCTACGCGCGGTCCGACCGGGCGAGATTCCACCGCTCCGACTCGGCGATCCTCGACAAGATCGCCGAACTGGTGCTGCCGACGGCGGGCCTGCCCACGGGCGCCGATGCCGCGCAGCTGCTGGCCGAGATCCTCTCGCTGGTAGAGGCGAGCGGCAGGGCCGTGGCTTGACGGCCGCGACCCAGGAGGGTCCGGCGGCCCGACTCCGCGGCCGATCCGGCACGCCGGTTGCCCCGACGACGCTGGTCTCCTCGCCGTGCCGTTCTCGATCGAAAGGATCCCGATGAACGAGGTGAGGAGACGGCTCGCGCTCGCGCGTGAGCTCTGGGCAATCAGCAGGCACGCTCGACGCGACGTCGCCCTCTACCGCAGTTTTGAGGACGATCGCCCACTTGCCGCCGGCCCGCTGCGCGGTCTGGGCCCGCGCGCGTCGCGCGTCGGTTCCATTCGGGTGCCCTGGTCGGAGGTCGTCCGCATCGAGGCCTCCCCCTGCGCGCGGTGCCCGAACTGCCTTCGCGAGCACGGCCCGCTCCAGGCCTGCCTGATCGGGGTGATCGCCGGCGTCCTCGTCGATCGCGAAGTCCGCGTCGTCACACCCGAGGAGCTCGCCCGGGTCAACGTCGACGAATTCTGGGATCGCTTCGGCGGCCCCGCGGTCGATTGGCTCGAAGATCATCTGAACTGGCTGGAGGCGAACGGTGAGGTGTGAACACTGCGGCTCAGAGGATCTCGCCTACGAGCGGGACGCTCTTGTTCTCGCGAAGCCGCTGCGGGTCGAGGACGAGGTCCTGATCCTCGACGGCTCGCCGGTCACGGCAGTGCTCGACGAGGTCCAGATCACCTGCCGAGGCTGCGGCGAGGAGCAGACCGGGTTGCGCTGGGATGACTGGCGCATCGAGCATCTGCCGGCCGGTGAGAGCGCGGTCGACGGCGAGGAAGCGATGGACGCGATCGCCGCCTACATCAACCAGCCCGGCGAATGCCAGGGCGCGGATTTCGTCGAATTCGTCTGCCAGCTGGTGCCGCGGACCGGGCGCGAGATCCTCGACTTCGATGTCTGAGCAGGGCGCGGCGGCTATCGGGCCGCTCTTCAAGACGACGATCGTGATCTGGTCGGAGTACCCGGGCGAGGAGGTCGAGCTCGAGCATCTCGCCCGCGACGCGACCGGCGGCGAGGCCTACTGCCCCGGGTATCGCAGCGAGCCGGTCCGCATCCCGGGCGGAGACGCCGACTGGGACGGGACCGATTTCTTCGCGAAGGGAGGCAACTGATGGACGGCCCCACCGGGGGCAAGCCGGCCCAGGTCGATCTCAGCGTCCGTGTCCAGGTCAGCGACCCCGAGGCGTTGCTGGACTACGCACGACGCCGCTTCGCCGCATGCTGGTTCGATTCAAGGTGGTCGCCCGAGAGCCTCGCTGCGGCGGTCCTGGAGGCCCTGGTCGTGTCCAACGAGAACCCCTCGCCCGCCGATTACGGGATCGAGATCACGGCCGCCGAGGCCCGGCCGGTGGATCCCGGCTGAGCCGGGCCGACGCCCGAGCGGGGCACCTATCTGGGTGCCCCGCTCGCGTGGGGGCCTCTCCAGAATCGAGTTCTCCCTTTTTTTGCCCGCGACCGGCTTCTGTCCGGTTCGCATGCTCTGAATCGGGCTCGCCGTGGATATGTCTCAAGGGGGCGTTGAGAGTCCGCCTCAACCTCGACCCGAGGCCTAGTCAATTTTGGCCCACCCGGATGCCGAATATTCTTAACAAACTCGGGTATTACCGCTGATCTAATGACTGTGCCTGAGTGCTTGAGTCTCACTGCGCCGAACAGGAAATTTCCTCCGGGGGTGGCGCGAGGTCCCGTCCGTCCGTGGAGGAGGCAGAGGGGGCCTCGACGGGGCCCCGTGAGCCACTCCTGTGCGGATGGAAAAGGAGAAGCAAAATGCCCCAATCACTTTGGTCGCCACGGCCCCGGCGGCTTGCCTTCGCGGTTCTGATCGCACTCGTCGCGCTCCTCGGCTGCGCATTCGCGGCAGCCGGACAGGCGAGTGCCGCCTCCTACTACAAGATGGTCGCCTGCTCGGCGAACAACGGCGCGCCGCCGTACCAGGTCGAAACCAACGCCCCCGGGGTCTTCGAAGTCGCTAACCACTGTGGCGGCGAAGGAGGTGACCCCCCCGGCGAAAGCGCATATCTGCGCATCCACGAGACCCAGGAACCGCCCCATACCGTCCGACAGGGGGCCTATGAGGACGTCTACTTCGACGCTCCGCCGTCGATCCACTTCAAGGCGGCGGGCGGCTTCACGAGGGAGCCCTACCAGTTCGCCGAAGGCTGGCGGGCCCGATTCTGGATCGCCAATCAGAGCTCGACGACCCAGATCATGTCCCAGGGCGCGGGAGCGACCGGCAACGGGCAACTGCCGTCGTCCAGCGTCTTCGGCCCCCACATCTGGCCCGAAGGCGGCTACCTCGACTTCAACCGGTTCGTCTTCGAGCTCGAGTGCGTGCGCGCCGCCCGCTGCGAAGTCGCCGGCAACAACGCCGCCGACCTGAACGGGATGGTCTTCATCCTCTCCGACGATTCGCCCTCCCATCCCGAATTCACGCAGACCGAATCGCCGCTGCTCTCCGACCACTGGGTGCGGGGGAACCAGGACATCACCTTCAGCGTCTCGGATGCCGGCTCGGGGATCCGGGAGGAGCGGGTCTACGTCGACGGAGACGAAATCTGGAACCTCGACCACGGGCCCGAATGCGCCACCTCGGTGACCCCGAGCAACGGCGAATGGGCCCGCTCCTACTCGCCGTGCCCGACCGGCGGACCCTGGAACCGCTCGATCGCCTTCAACACGGCCGCCTTCAAGGACGGAAGCCACACGGTCCAGGTATGCACCCAGGACTTCGCGCAGTTCCAGGGTCTGAACGGGACCGGCGGGCAGACCTGCACCTCGCGCACGATCGCCACCGACAACATCGCGCCCGCCGCGCCGGGCGAACTCTCGATCGTCACCCCGAACCCGGCCCGCTACCTCAGCCACTTCGGGGCGCAGTTCACCCTGCCGCCCAACGAAGGGTCCCCGATCACGAAGGCGTTCTACGACGTCGTCGACGCGGCGGGCAACGTGGTGACGCCGACGCAGGAATACAGCGCCGTCAACCCGACGTCGATCCCCGCGATCGTCGGGCCTGAAAAGTATGGGGCCTACTTCCTGCGGGTCTGGCTGGAGGACGAAGTCGGCCTCGTCGGCCCGCCCGCGAGCGTTCCGATCCCCCATGACACGACGCCGCCGGCGGCGCCCCAGGACCTGACGGCGGTCGCGCCGAAGAGCGCGAAGGGGGCGGCCGGCTTCGACCTGACCTGGCACAACATCGTCGACTCCGGCGCCCCGATCGACGCCGCCCACTACCGGGTCCTCGACTCCGAAGGGGCCACGGTCGTCGAAGACCAGACGGTCGACGGCGAAAACATCCAGGCGATCCCCGACCTCGAAACCCCGAGCGGGCGCGGCGGCTTCACCCTCGAACTCTGGCTCGAAGACGCCGAGGGCAACGTCGGCGCGCCGACCAGCGTCCCGCTCGTCTACGAATGCGTGCGCGACGAAGCCGACGCCGGTGCGGCGCTCAGCTCCTCGATCGGCCCCGAAGGAGCCGGAAGCCGGATCGTCCGGCAGGGTGGAGGGGGGCTCCTGCAGGGCAGGCTGCTCGACGCGAACGGCGCCCCGGTGGCGGAAGCGCCGATCTGCGTGTTCAGCCAGGTCGTGACCGGCTCGGTGAGGAAGTTCCTGGGGATCGCGATCACCGGCGCCGACGGCAGCTGGGAATTCGCTGTGAAGCCCGGCGCGACCCGGGACCTGATGGTCGCCTACCGCTCCCAGGATCGCGAAATCGACAACAAGGTCACGTTGGTGACCCGCGTCCGACCGACGTTCGAAGTCGAAAACACCGTCGTCGACGCCAGGAACGTGGCCCGGTTCCACGGCACCGTCCCCGGCCCCGACAACGAACACGTCCAGGTCGTCCTCCAGGCGAGGAAGGGGAAGGGCTGGATCGTCTTCCGGCGGCTCAGCACCGGCAAGGAAGGGAACTACAAGGGCTCCTACCGGTTCAACAAGACCCTGGCCCCGACCGAATACGTGATGCGGGCGGAGGTGAAAAAACAACCGGGATATCCGTATGCCAGCGGGACCTCGAAAGAACAGACGCTGATCGTCTACCCCCACCGTGAACACTTGTAGGTGCTCACGATAGATGACCGTTCGGCGGATAATTGACCCCACACTTGGCCATATGACACCTAGTTGGCCACTGAGAGTGACGAGGCGCGTCACAGAGCCAATTCGTGCTGTCAAGTCGCGATCCTCTTTCGGTAGCGGGGATCATGGAAGTCAGCCGGAGTTGGGGGACGGCCCCGCGGGACGCCAGCCCCTACGTGAACCCAGCCCGCCTGTAGAGCCAAATGGCCAACTAGGTGTCACATGGCCAACTACCGTGAGCGCCAACAACACTCCTCATCGTCGTCATCCCACCGCCACCCGGGCAAGGCCGACAAGGGGCAGAAGCACAAGAGCCGCCATCGGCACGGCCATCATAAGAAGCGTGATCGGTGCACCGGCCGATCCGACCATCGGAGCCCGCAAGGCTGCCGGGCTGCGGGATCCGGTGGCGGGAACAAGGGCGGCAAAGGTCACTAGGCGATCCGGCGGATCGGGCGGGATCGGCGCGATGAGGACGGCACGACGCAGATGAGCCTCTCCGCGGGCACCTCGACGGCGGTGGAGGGTCGAGGGGTCCGTGGAGGCCATGATCGCGCCCCCCGCACCCGCCCGAGCTCCACGACCGCGGAAGCGGCGACCGCGGGTGGATCGGGGGTCGGGTGATGGAGGCCAGCCCCGAGCGGCCGTCGTCCCGGGTGGGCGAGGACGGGTTTAGTGCCGAGGCGTCGGCGTTCTACACCCAGGTCTATGGGCCGGCCAGGAAGGGATGCCTGAACGAACTACGCAAGGCCGGCTGCTCCGAGGAGGAGGCGGAGGAGCTCTTCGCCGCGAGCTTCGAGAACATCATGCGGACCGTGGACCCGATCGCGCGGTCCTTCGCGGTCCCGCAGATGGTCAACTTCGTCAAGCGGGCCGCCTGGCGGGCGATGATCGACGAGCGGCGCAGGCTCGGCAGGCGGATCGAGGTCGAGCTCGGCACCGTGCAGTCGATAACCGACGCAGGCGCCGAGAGTCCGGACGAGGCCGCCGAGGAGAGGGAGGCGGTGGCGATGGGCCGGGAGGCGCTGCAGATGCTCCCCGAGCGGGACCGGCTGATCTTCTGCCTGCGCCACGAGATGGACCTGAGCCCCGAGGAGATCCTCGAGCGGACACCTGGCCTCAGCCTGAGGACGTACCGCAAGATCATCCAACGCGCCAACAGCCGGGTGTTGAGCGCATTCGCGCGGATCGAGGCCGGGGAGCGCTGCGAGGAGATGGAGTCCGGTCTGCTCCGACGGTACGTCTCCGAGGCATGCGGCGAGGCCGAGCAGGCAGCCGTCGAGGTGCACCTCGCTCACTGCCGCCGGTGTCAGGTTGCCCACGCGAGGCTGCGCGGTCACCTGCTCGACGTCGCGTGCGGTCTGGCGATCACCGCGACGGCGTCGGCCGGAGTCCGCGCCCACGCAGACCGGATCGTCGATGCGATGGCCCGGATCCTCGACGCCGGACAGGGACTCGTCGCCGGAACGAAGGCCATCCGGGATCGCCTGAGGGAGCAGGCGCTGAGGGCCGCCACCTCGGTCCCCGGGTCAGGAGGCGACGCGGCCGCCGGTCAGGTGATCGGGGCCTCGGCGGTGAAGGTCGCGGCCGGGTGCGTCGCCGGTGCCGCGGCGACGACCGCAGCGTGCGTCGCGCTGGGCGTCAGTCCGCTGGCGGTCGTCGGGGTCACCCACGAAGCGCCGGCGCCGAGGCCGCCCGAGCGGAAGGCGGAAAGGCGCCCGACCCGGCGGGTCGTCACTCCTCCGTCGGCAGTCGATCATGAATGGGTCGAAGCTCCGGTGGAGCCCGCGACCCCGGCCCCCACGCCGCCTGCGCCCAAGCCCCGGAAGTCCTCCGGCGAACCCTCCCACCATGAAAGTGCCACGAAGCGCGAAGCGGTTCATCGAGCGAGCGCGGCGGGCGGTGAACTGGTGGAAGGGCTCGAAGGCGCCGGCCGGGCTCCGAGCGGCGTCGAAAGCGAACCAGCGCCCGAATCTGGTGAAGCGGCAGCGTCCGCCTCGTCCAGCTCGGCGACGGGCAGCTCCGCGGGCTCGGGAGGAACCTCCTCGGGTGGAGGCGGGTCAGGAGGTGGCGGCGCCCCCGTCGACGGCGGGGCCGAACTAGGCCTCTAGGAGGACCCGAAGCGATCCGGCGACAGGCTTATCGCACGCGGGGGTGGACAGCTCGCGTCGGCCCTAACCCTTGAAGAAGGGGTGGACCAGGTCCGCGACGAAGCGCCGGAGCGACGGGATGGCCGAGCCGCCCGCGCCCTGCAGCACATTCATCGAGAGGATCGTCCCCCGGCGGTCCCACCAAAAGGCGCGGGCCTTCGCGAGGCCCGCAGGATCCGCGACGAAGGCGAGCGCGTGGGGGACTCCTTCCTTCGGGAGAGGGAGAGGCGAACCGTGGAGCGGCGAGCCGACGAACTGTGACCGGGCCCTTTCGGTCAGGCCATGGATCTTTGCGGGGAAGTTCGCGAGCCAGGTTTCGGCCTGTCCTCCCTGATCCGGCACCCAGGATTCGACCCGCAGTATGGCCATCTCGCGGTCCCTCAATTTCAAAAGCTGCTGACGGGGGCCGGAGGGCAAGTGTCCGTTCCACACCATCAACTTGCATCGCACATGGACGACGCCCGCGCTGTTTCCGGGCGACCGCACCGCGACACTCGTCTTCCGCGCATGTCTGAAGCCGAAGGCATGGGCGGCAGCGAATTCGGTCACCACGCCGCAGGGATCGGTCGGCGGATTGGCCGATGCGACCGCGCTGAATGCGAGGCAGAAGGCCGCGATGGCGGATACAGCCGCACCACGGGTCAGGGTCTTTGGTGAGCACATCGTCGCCCCCTTCGATCGGGCCGGTTCAGGGTAACGCCTCATCGCGAGTCTCTTTCCCTCCGTCCATCTTTTCTACACGCGGTCCAGACGGAGCTTGCGGGCTAGGCGAACGGATGGTCAAACCGTCGCGTCCGGTTCGCCTCCCCCGACCGTCGGTCCCCTGGCGATCGGGAAAAGGCTCCGCGACGAGAGGCAGGTCGCCGCGTTCGAGCGTTGGCCAGCTGCGGGGGCCGTATTTCGGCCTTGCCCTGGACCGGATCCGACGCGTCGATGGAGCTCTGACAAAGGCGGGCTCCCGCCGGGGCACGGCGTCGCGCGGGCGCGAGGTCAGGTTCCGGGGTTCGCGGCCGGCCCGGTCCGGCTGTCCGGGGGTGGTTGGGTGTGTTGGGGCGGCTCGCCAGGCAGACAAGGTCAGCCAGGGAGGCCTCTACTCTGAGCGGGTGGCCAAGTTCCGCTCACTGGAGGAGTTCTTTCTCGACTGCGCGCCGTCGATCGAAGGGCAGATCAACGACGGCTGGGCCGAGACCCCACTGATCGGGCGCGAGATCGAGGCCGCGGTGCTGGTCGCCCGTCCACGCGTCGTTCCGGGACGGGCGGCGCAACTGGATGCGGCGGAGACCCTGGCACTGCTCAACAAGTTCTTCTCCTGGGTGGGCTCCGAGCCGCTCCAGCAGAGCCATGGCATCGTCGGGGGATGCGATTCCGCGCGCCTAAGTGCCTTCTTCTCGTCCGAGTTCGGCAGCATCGATCCCTTCGGCGAAGCACTGCAGGTGGCCAGGGATCTTGTGCAGCAGGATCTGGAGTTCGCGCCGCGGATCGGCCTCGCGACGGGCGAGGTGATCGTCGGCTATCTCGGCACGCCGCTCAACTACAGCTGTAATGCCGTCGGTCGTCCCGTCGACCTGGCCGGGATCTGCGCGGAGTGCGAGCCGCAGCCCGGAATACCCGAGGCGCACGCCACCGTGATCACCTTCCCGGAGACCGACTGGCAGGACCGCGAGTTCGAGGTCGCCTTCGCGCCGAGGCGCTGGCGCGAACCGGATGGCTCGCGTGGCGAATGGGACTTCCCCTGGCGCCTCGAGCACGCCCGTGAGATCGAGGTCCGCGAATCGCAGCCCCTGCTCGTCCGGCAGGTGGTCGCCTCCCTCATCGGCCCCGATCCCTATGCGGCCACGCCGGAGGAGCAGGTCCACGGAGCGGTGGAGCACCTTCGCGATCAGGCCACGTAGCTAGAGCGGATCGAGCGAACGATCACGAAGGGCCGTGGCCCCGAATCGAGACCAGCATCCGCGAAGGGGAGCACCTTCGTGCTGGTCGAAGACGAGCGCGGCTCGGTCAACCTGATCGTGCCCCCGGCGGTGTATGAGAGGAGGAGGGCGGTGGTGCGCTCCGCGCCGCTGACGCAGGCGAAGGGAAGGCTCGAGCGGCGGGAGGGGTGATCAACGTCCTCGTCTTCGACCTCGACGCGCTTCAGTGGAGCGAGTCTCCGGCGGATGTGAGGAAGATCGGGCCGCGCCCTGATGGGGACGCACGATCGCGACGACCTCGCCGCCCCTCGCCCCGCACGCGAGTTGGCGGTGGCGGAGCTGCGGGCGGTGGTGCCGGCCGGACACAGCTTCGGGCGTCGCGGCACGTGGCCGCCTCCGGGCGGGAACGCGCCCCGCCGAGAAGCGGCTGCGGCCGCGGCCGCCCGTGCCCGACGGCGGGTCGCCACTCACTTGCCCGTCGCGTTATCCGACGACGACGTAGCCGCCGCGCGTGGCTCCTTTCAGCCGGCCGGCCTTCCTGAGGCGGATGTAGATGCCGGATGCCTGGTTCGCGCTGATTCCGATCCGGGATGCGGTGTCGGCCGGCTTCGAGCCCGGGTGCGCCTGCACGTCCTCGACCACTTCCCTCCCTCGCTGGCCGCGTTTCGCCTGCCTGCGGCGCCCGGCCGGTTTTCGGGGTCTTGGCCCACCCGACGACGGACCGCGCAGGTGGACGAGCGCGCGCCCCAGTTTCTCCTCCTCCTCGCGGATCTCGGCGAGACGCTCCTCGATCGCCTGCGAGACCCTGGTGACTGGGTCCAACTCGCTACCTCCCTTACGTTGACTGGAGGCCCAACCCTACTTCCCGGGGTCCGACCCACCGGCCTTCGCTCGCCGCCGACCGCCTCAGCCCGGCGTGTCGATCCAACGGATCATCCTGCCGTCGCGCAGCTCGTGGTACGCGGGCGGCGCCGGCGGCGCCGGCGGCGGGTCGCCTTCGAGGCATGCGACGACGGCGTCGGGGCCGTACAGGTGCTCCTCGACCGCCGTCGTCCAGTGGACGTCCGGATGCAGGATGCGGCGCGGCCGCTCCCAGTTTCGCTGCTCGATCGTGGTGAGCACGTCGCAAACCGCGGGTACCCGATCCGCCAATCCGTTGTGCCTCCCCGCCGTGAGGACCGTCCGGCCGAGCCTACCGCTCGGCCCCGGCGATGGGTGGAACGCGCGCCCGATCGGCGGTTCCGTCCGACTCACGGTGCCGTGCGATTCGCCGGAGAGGGCCCGAGTCAGAGCGACTGGACAAGAAACTCGAGTCGCCCCGACTGGACGGCGTGGATGATGTCGCCGCCCAGACCGGCTGCGCCTTCGATCAGAGCGGCGGCGCTGTGGTCGTCCTCGAGCCTGGTGAAGCGGCCGCTGCGACGGTGCAGGTCCAGCAGCTCCAGGTGGACGTGCAGGTAGAGCAGCCGCCCCGGGACTTCATGGCTCACCTCGTTCTCGGCGAGGGCAACGGCGTCGCGGATCTCTCCGGCGGCCTCCTCCGGGTCGACGCTCCGACCCGTCTGCCTGTGTGTGGCGACGATCGCGGCGATAAGGAGGCCGGCGATGGCGAGCAGACGGACTTCCGGGTCGCCCTGGTGGCGTCGCACCTCCGTCGCGGCGGCATCCAGCTGTCCCTGGGCGCCTGCGAGCAGCTCCTCGACCGACGCCTCCAGGGATCGGGGGGTCAGGGCGGACAGCGCCTTGTCGACGGCGTCGGGCATCTCGATCCCCACTATGTCATCACGTAAATGCCGGGACCTCGGCGATCCTCCGGGTGGCGTTTCGCCACGGCCGGGTGAGCGGGTCGGTCACCTCGCCGCCCTTCGGCGATCGCGGTCAGGACCTACAGAGCGAAGAGGGCAAGGCCGGCAGGCCCCGAAAGGCGGCCGACAGGCCGGAAAAGGCGTCCGACGACGGGAGAGGTGAGCGCGCGAGACCGCGGGACCCGAGACACGGGCAGCGAGACCAACCACGAAGAAGGGAGGACCGCCACCAACGACTCTCCGGAAACGATGCCGGGTGGCTGCTCCGCGGAAGGGACAGCGATGAATCAGACTTGCGATGCTCTCGAAGACAGCGTAGCCCGCGGGACGAGCTCGGCGCCTCGCACGGCGTGATGGTCGGCCACGCGAGGAAGCACAACGCATCATCGACCGGGAACTGACGGCCGGGATGCCACCTCCCGGAGCCGTGAGGATCGCGGGGACGGGCGATCCGGGCGGCCAGGCGGGCGCGCAGATCATGCAGCTGACCGAACTCCCCTTCCGCACCACCTGAGCGCGGCGACACGAACGACCGGCCGATGGACGTCGTCGCGATGGGGGCGCCCATCGGATCCGCGTTGCCGCGTGTGGGCGCCGCCGTCCTCCCGTCCATGGCCGGCAGCTGCGCCCGGGCGGGGGGAGGGTCAGCTCCTGGAGGTCGTCGGCCCGCGACCTGATGGGGGGTGGCGCGCGGGCGCGCTCGGCCGTGTGTGGGTTGAGGTCCGCGCGATGTGCGGGGACCGCGATCCGCGACGACCACCGAGAGAGGGAGCGAGGAGTGATGCCCAGGGACGCCTACTTCTCATTTGGCGAGGAGGAACCCGACGCCCCCCTCGCCGTCGGCGGGCCGGATCCCGCTCGGGACTCGCTCGGCGGTCGCGGTCCCAGGGGTCACCTCCTTGCCGGGCGGCCGGACGCCGCGCAGCGATCGCATCGCCCGACCCGGCGCCGTCGTGCGTCCATGACTCCGGCACGCGCGGCGACCTCACTCGCACTGATCGTGGCCTTGGTCCTGCTCGGGCGCGCGCTGGCCGGGGTACTTCAGGGCGGTCCAAGCGCCTCCCATGGCGGGGCCGGTGCGGGTAGCGTCGCCGGGCGGACCGCGGCGCGCGTACTCGCGCCCGTTCACGCTGGGATCGTTGCCGGGGCCGAACACCGTCCTCGCCGACAGAAGGTCGAGCAGGGTCGCGCCCGGCGGACGCGCTCCCAGACTCGTCCCCACTCTCGGCGGCACCGCGACCGCCGGCCGGCGGAGCGGCGCGACGACCCCGCGCGGCCCGTGCAGCAGCCGGCCGATAAGTCGACCTCCGAGGCGACCGAAAAGGAGGCGCCGCCAGCGATCCATCCGACCGAAGCGTCCGCCGCCGCCCAGGCGCCTCCGGCTTATACGCCGCCGGAAGCTGCCCCTGAGCCTGCCCCCGAACCCGCCCCGCCCGCTCCCGCCCACGTCCGCGACGGCGCGCACTCGTCGCAGTTCGGCCTCCAGTAGACCCGTGCCGGCCCTCGCCGACAAGACCTCCGGTGGGCCGCGGCGACGGATCGGGGCCTCGGCGCGCCTCGGGCGGGCGAGGGCGCGGGCGCCCCGATACGCATTTCTGGCCCTCGTCCTTGTCCTGTGCCTGGCCGGGCTGCGCTCGATCTTCGCCCCGCCGTCCGCCGCGCCGGTGCCGGCCCGGAGCGGGCCGCCGGTCGACTACGCCGAGCAGAACTTCGCCGTCGGCTTCGCCCGCGCCTACCTGACCTACGACGCCGCCCGCCCCGAAGCGCGCGAAGCGGCGCTCAGGCCGTTCGTCGGGGCGGGCATCGAAGCCGGGGCGGGGTTCACCCCGCCCGACCACGGTTCCCAGGAGGTCTGGTGGGCCGACGTCGCCCAGGTGCAGCGCCCCCTCGCCGGAGGGATCGCGATCACGGTCGCCGCGCAGCTGAGCGACTCCTCCGAACCGGTCTACCTCTCGGTGCCGGTCGAGCGCGGCCGGGGCGGGGCGATCTTCCTCGCCGGCTACCCGTCCTTCGTCGGGGAGCCGCTGCGGACCGCCGGGCACATCTCCGGACGCGCAGGGCAGCCGGTCTCCGAGGAAGCCGTCGCCGCGCTCGTCAGGCGGGCACTCGGCAACTACCTCGCGGGCGACGCCGAAGATCTCTCCGCCGACCTCGCCGGCGCGGCCACCGTGACCCTGCCGGGTGTCGGGCTCGAACTCGGTGGGGTCGAAGAGCTGGAATGGGTCGACGGCGAAGGCGGCGGCGCCGTGCTGGCGACGGTGAGCGCGACCGACCCCCGCGGCGGCTCCTACACGCTGCGCTACGAGGTCGGCGTCCGGCGGTCCGCCGCGGCGGAACCCGGCCTCGGCCCGGGCTGGCGCGTCACCTACGTCCAGGCGATCTCCCAGGACAGCTGACCGCGATGAGGGCGGCCGGCGACACCCACGAACAGAGACAACCTCGAGGAGGCGAATGCACCATGCGCAGACTGACGGCGCTGGGGGCCATCTTCCTCGTCGGCTTCCTGGGGGTCGCGGCCGCGACCCCCGGTGCCGACGTCGGCCCCTTCACGCAGGCGATCACCGGTATCTCCCAGGCCGAAGCCGCGATCGGGCGGGGTGAAGGATCAGGCGCCGAAGGCGCCGGCGGACCGGGGGTGCTGAAACGGCTCGGCTCGTTCCTGCAGAGCGAAGTGGCGGGCATCTTCTACATCGCCGTGGCGATCGGCCTGGCGGTGACCGTGGGCCAGCGGAACGCCGGGGCCGCGGTGGCCCTGCTCGTCGGTGCCTTCGTGATCGGGGCCTTCCTCCTGGTCCCGAACCTGGTGGAACAGACCTTCCGCACGCTCTACAACTTCGTCCTGTGAGGGCGGGGGGCCCTCACCCGGGCGGGACGGCGTGATGGACGGCGCACGGGGCATCCAGCTGCGCGGCTATCGCCGCGTCTTTCGGATCGAACGGCGCCTCTACAAGTTCGACCGCTGGCGGATCCCCTACCCGCACGGGGTGCCCCTCCGCGGCATCGGCTACTTCCTGGCGCTCGAGTTCGGCGTCGTCGTCCTCTCGCGGCTGCCCGCCCTGGGCGCGCTGATCGGCGTCCCGGGGCCGCTGATCTCCTTCCTCGGGCTGCCGCTGGCAGGTGCCTTCGTCCTGATGCAGGGCCGCGTCGACGGTCGCCCGCCGCACCAGGCCCTCGCCTCGCTCGTCGGCTGGCGCCTGGGCCCGCGCGACCTCGCCGGCCTCGAGCCCTGTCCTCCGCGCGGTGCGGCGATCGTCCCGGTGGTCGAGATCACGGTCGCCTTCGACGCCCGCGAGTCCTTCCCGGTGCCGGGCCGCGTGCGGGGCCCCGCGCAGCTGACCTTCCGCTATCCCGGCGAGGTGCGGGCCGAGGGGGCGCCTCCGTGGGTCAGGGACCCGGACCGGCGGCGGGCGCGGGCGCGGCGCTACCGGGTCCGGAGGCGCCGCGGGGCCGCGGCGATGCTGCGGGGCAAGGTGATCTCGGTGCCGCCGGGCGGCGAGGTGGTGATCGAGTGAGCCGGTCCCGCCTCGGCGCGCCGCGACCGCGGCCCGCGTTCATCTACGGGAACATCGTCTTCGGCTCGGACCTTGGCGACGCCTGGGGGCTCTATCGCCTCGCCCCCCAGAGCTACGCCGGGCTCTCGGTCGGGCGCAAGCTCGAGGTGATGGCGCAGCTCGAGGCGCTCGTCCACGGCCTCGGGGCCGACTTCCAGGTGCTGCGGGTCGCCCGTCGCTTCTCGACCGGCGCCTACCTCGCCTCGGCCTGGCAGACCTTCGACCGCAGGCATGGCGGGGCTGAGGAGATCGGCCGCCGTCGCGAGGCGTTCGAGGCGCATCTGCGCTCGCACGTCCGGGTCCTCGCCGACCGCGAGACGGTCCGCCCCGACATCTACCTGGCGGTCCGCCTGCAGGAGGCCGGCGGCGGGCTCGCGGGCCTGCTCGGCGAAGGCGGGGTCGGGGCGCTGTGGAGGCGCCTCGCGGGCATCGTCGGGATCGAGGACCCGCGCGGCCTCCGGCACGCCAAGCTGGTCGAGCTCGAACGCTCGGAGCGGCGCACCCACGAGCGCATCCTCGGCTGCGTGGAGGCACAGCGGGCGCTCGCCTCGGAGGCGGTCTGTCTGGTGCGCCACGCCTACGTGCGCGGGCTCGGCGAGCCCGTCCTCGACGCCGCCTTCCGCCCCCAGGCGCTGGCGATCGTCGGCGAGGAGGGAGAGGAGGTCGGCTTCGAGCCGGCCGAATGGGACCTCCTGCGCCTGCACTCCGACTACCGGGTGCGGATCGCCGCCCGTCACCTCGAGATCGAGTCCGAGCAGGGGGTCTCGCTGCAGGCGATGCTCGTCTGCGGCTCGCTACCCGAGGTCCGGGACTTCCCGGGCCCCGAGGCCGAGCTGATGTTCGCCCCGCTCGATCTCGAGTTCCCGGTCGACGCCTGCCTCCACTGCGAGGTCCTCCCGAACCGCGACGCGCAGAGGCTCGCCCGAAGGCGCATGGTCGACGCCGACCAGATGTGGCGCGAGGAGACGGCGGGGGACCACGGCCCCTCGCCCGACGCCGAGGAGCGCCCGGCCGAGGCACGGGAGCTGCAGCGCCGCCTCGGCGGCAACGACCACCCGCCGCTCCTGCGCTCGACGCTCTCCTATGTGGTCTCCGCCGCGGGCTCCGAGGAGGAGCTCGAGGAGCGGATCGAGCAGCTGCGCGCCGAGGTCGGCCCCCGGATCCAACTGCACCGCCCGCTCGGGGCCCAGCACCAGGTCTTCCTCTCGACGCTGCCGGCGCAGCGCCTCGGGCTCCCGGCCTACCGCGAGCATCTGCTCCCCGAGGAGGTCGCGGCGATGGTGCCGACCGCGGTCAGCCACGCGGGCTCTGAGATGGGCCCCTACATCGGTTACACGCTGACCGCCTCGCGCCAGCCGATCCGCCTCGACCTGGCGGAGGCCTCCCAGCAGAACCGGCCGCCGCCGATCCTCTTCACCGGCTCCCAGGGCTCGGGCAAGACGGTGGCGATGGAGCTCCTCGCCTACCAGGCCTTCCTGCAGGGCTCGGGGCCGATCGTCGCGATCGACCCCAAGGGCACGCCCGAGCACCCCGACCACAAGCTCCACCTGATCCCGGAGATGGCGGCCGAGATGGAGCAGATCGTGCTCTCGCCCGAGGAGCGCTACCGCGGCCTGATCGACCCGTTGCGGATCGCCCCGCCCGAGCGCCGGGCCGAGGCCGCGATCAGCTTCGCGATGGAGGTGCTGCCGGCACCCGTCCCGCCCCCCTGGCAGACCGAGATCAGCGCGGCCGTCGAGGCGGTCTGCTCCGAGGAGGGCCGTGGCCACGTGCTGGGCGAGGTGGTCGGGATGCTCGAGGCCGGGGGGGAGGCGGCGCGCGAAGCGGGGCGGGCGCTCTCGGTCCACGCGGGCGCCGGGCTCGCCAAGCTCGCCTACGGGCTCCCCGGACGCGAGGTCGCCGAGGTGGGGACCAGCCGCGTGGTCTCGCTGCAGATCCGCAACCTCATCCTGCCGCGGCCGGGAACCCCGCGCGCCGACATGACCGCCGAGGAGAGGGTCGGCTCGGCGCTCCTGCGGCTGGTGGCGATGTACGCGCTGAACCTCTGCGGCCGCGACCCCGACCGCCACTCGGTGATCGCCCTCGACGAGGCCTATGTCCTGTTCGATTCCGCCGTCGGTCTGGCGCTGCTCGACCACGCGGCGCGCAGGAGCCGCTCGCAGAACCTCAGCCTCCTGCTCTCCACCCAGCAGGTGGTCGACGCCGAGGAGGTCGCGGATCTGATCGGCGCCTTCTTCTCGGGCGGGGTCGAGACCGAGGAGGAAGCCCGCCGCTCCGCCCGACTGCAGCGCCTCGACGCGGACGACCCGGCCCTCCTGCGCCGCTTCCAGGCGCTCGGCGAAGGGCGCTTCTACTACCGCGACACCGACGGCCAGTCGGTCCTCCTGCAGGTCGACCCCTGCGAGCCGCGGCTCTTCTCGTTGTTCGGGACGCCGCCGCCACGCGGCGCGGCACCGCAGCGGGGGGAGGAACCGGAGCCCGCCGATGCGATGGCCTGAGCGCGCCGGCGCCGTCCGCCGCCTCGCGATCGTCGGGGCGCTCGCCGCCCTGCTCCTGGCGACGGCCGCGCCGCCGCCCGCCGACGCCGATCCCGCGGTGACCCTGGTTCGGGTCTACCGCGGCGGGACGGGGATGGTGTTCGAAGTCTGCCGGGGCCGGTTCGACCCGCCGGTCACCGACGCCGAAAACCCCGCCTGGTGCGAAGGGAAGATCGGCCGTTGGAGCGAGGCCCGCTGGCAGGCCTACAACACGGCCCACGGGCCGGGCGCCGAATCCGTCGAAGGCGTGGGAGGGGGCGGAGAAGGCGGGGAAGGCGAAAAGGGCGCCGGCCGCGAAGGCGGGGGGAAAGGCGCGGGCGAACCGGCGGTCGCCACCGGCGCCGAAGGGCCGGCGGAAGCCGCGACGCCGGTCGTCCCCTACGGCGGCTCGCTCGACCCGACCGAAGTGCTCGGGATCACCAACCCGCTCTGCGGCGAAACCGGGCTCTCGGCCCAGCAGGAACGCAACTGCCGCTCCTCCCACTCCCCGGAGGCCGCCTACCCGGTCGGCAACTACGGCTGGGACATCCATGTCGAAGCCGGCGGCTTCATCGAATCGTTCTTCGTCCCCGCCGTCTCCTTCGTCCTGCAGATCCTCTCGGTCGTCTGGCTGCTCCTTCTGATGATGCTGAAGGGCTGCCTGATCGTGCTCGGCTTCGCCTTCTCGCTCAGCCCCTTCACCGACAACCGGATGCTGGGGCAGATCTCGACCGGGCTGACGAGGTTCTACGACCAGCTCACCTCGCCCTGGCTGATGACCCTCTTCGTTGTCCTCGGCGCCTGGGGCCTCTACAACGGCCTCGTCCGTCGGCGCACCGGGGAGACCCTGGCCGGGATGGCGATGGCGCTCGCGATGATGCTCGGGGCGCTCTGGATCATCCACTCCCCGCGCGACACCGTCGGGCGCCTCGCGTGGGCGATCGACAGCGCCTCGATGGTCGCCGTCTCGGCCCCCTCCTCGGGCGGCGTCGGCGCCCCGATCCGCTCCTACGACGACGCGATGGCCGCGGTCTGGAACCAGATGACCGCGGTCCCCTTCTGCGCGATGGACTTCAGCTCGGTCGGCTGGTGCATGAACGCCGAACCCTCCAAGGAAGCGATCGAAGCCGCCCGCAGCGGCCTCGGCGAAGGTGACGCGTTCACCGAACAGCTGCTCGCCGGGCTGCCCTCGGCGGCCCCCGCGGCGGCGACGGCGGCCCTCTCGCACGACCTCTCGGGCCTCTTCGGCAGGGCGCCGACGATCCGCGACCTCTATCTGCGCTTCAGCCCGGAGAGCGGACCCCGCGACAAGCTCTGGGACTACTACAACGGCGAAACCGACGAACACATCGGGCTGCCGCTCGACATCGGCCCCCAGCTCGACATCGGCGGCGGCACCGAAGGCCACGCGCCCGACAAGGTCTCGATGCAGGGCCGCGGCGGCGTCCTGACCCGGATGGTGTTGGTCTTCGTCTTCGCCCTCGGCCTGCTCGGCGGCCTCCTCCTGCTCCTCTGGCTGGCGATGAAACTGGTCACCGCCACGGCGGCGGCCTTCGTCCTCGTCCTCGCGGCGCCGCTGGCGATGTTCTTCCCCGTCTTCGGACAGACCGGCCGGGCGATCTTCACCCGTTGGGCGACGTCGCTACTGGGCGCGGTGGTGGCGAAGCTGATCTACAGCGCCCTGCTCGGCATCGTCCTGCTCGGCTCGACCATCCTCGGCACCGCGATCGGCGGCTCCTCGGCGCCGCTCGGCCTGGTCGCGGTGATGGCCTTCTGGTGGGCGGTCTTCCTCTCGCGCGACCGCTACCTGGCCGTCTTCCAGATCGACCCGATCGGGGAGCGGGGGACGGGGCTCTACCGGACCCTCGCGGGCGGCTACCTCGGCTACCGGGTGGCCAGGGCGGCGAGCGGTGCGGTCGGCAACATCCGCGCCGAGCACCGCGCCAGATCCGTGCAGCGCAGCGAGCGCGAGACGAGGAGGCGGCAGGAGGGCGCCGAGCGGGGCCTCGACCGCCAGGCGCAGGAACGGCTGGACGTGGCGACGGCGAACGCGACCGAGCGCCAGGGCGCGCGGGAGCGCACCGAGCGGGAGGCACGCTCGCTGCGCGAGGACCGCGAGGTGCAGGCGCTGCGCGAGGACCCCGGCTCGCTCTCCGAGGAGGCCCACCGGAGCGCGAGCGCCAAGCAGGTGCGGCTGAACGAGCTGCAGCGCCGGCTCGAGGAGACGAGCACCCAGGCACGCGCGGACCGCCGTCTCGTCGACCACGTCCGCGCCAACGAGGCGGCCGGGCTGCCCGCCCACGGCAAGGCGGAGCTCCAGGGCGCCCGCGAGGCGATCCGGCGCGAGGCGCACCTGCCGCTCGACGCGCCGGAGCATCGCTGGCGGGCCCAGGCCGCGGGCCGGGATCCGGCCACCCCGGAGGGCCGCGAGGCGATCGCCGCCGGCGTGGCGGAGGCGCGCTCGGCGAGCGGCGAGCTGGCGGCCGCGCGCCTCGAGCAGGTCGACCTCCACCGGCCCCTGCGCAGCAGTGGCGACCAGCGCCGGCCGACCAGCGGCCTGCGTCGGGAGCCCCCCGCGGCCGCGGCGGCCGGGGACCGCCACCCGGGCACCGCGGTCCCGGACCGTCCCTCCGGCGGAGAGGCGCGCCGCCCCGAGGCGGGCGAGGAGCCGGCCGTCCCTCGCGCGCGCCGGCGCTCGCGGGCCCGCGACTGGCTCAGCAGGTGAGGGACGATGGCGCCGCCCGACAGATCACGCAGGGCGCTCTTCGTCCTCTCCCTCGCCGTCCTGATCGCATGGGGCGCGACGGTGGCCCTGCTCGGCCCCGCTGCGGGCGGGGCGGATCCCGGCGCCGCGGGCGGCGCGCCCACCCACCTGACGAGGGTGTCCCGATCGCCTGCGGCCGAGGCCCCGCGCCCGGATGCCGCCGGCCCGGCGCTCCGGTTCCTGGCCGCCTACCTTCGCTATGAGCGCGGAGCGCCCGGGCGGGGGGACCGGCGGTCCCTCGCCCGCCTCAGCACCCCGGCGTTCGCCCGCCGGCTCCTGCAGGCGCCCGTGCGGATACCCGCCGGGCGCGCACCGCCCCCCGAATGGGTCTCCCGCGTGGTGGCGGTCCGGGTCGGCATCTTCGAGGGTCGCCAGGCGCTCCTTGTCGGTGTCGTCGTCGTCGGGACCGGGGGCTCCCATGTCCTGACCCTGACCCTCGTCCGACGGGACGGCCGCTGGCTCGTGACGGGACTCGGCGAGTGAACGAGCGATCGTCATCACTCGCCCGTTACCTCCGCGCCCGCCTCACCCGCCGGATCGTCACCAGGGTCGGGATGGCGAAGCTCGCCATGCTCGGCGCCGCGGTCCTCGCCTGCTTCCTCGTCTTCCTGGTCCTGCTGGCGGCGATCGTCGGCGCCAGGTCGCCGGAAGTAGGAGGAGAAGCGCAGAGCTGCACCTTGCCTGCCGGGGAAGGCGCGAACAGCCCGCCTGCGCGGCTCCTGCCGGTCTACGCCTCCGCCGCCCAGAAATACGACCTGGGGCCACGCGGCGCCGGGATCCTGGCGGCGATCAACTACGTCGAGTCCGACTACGGCGAATCGACCCTGCCCGGGGTGAGGTCGGGGACGAACTCCGCCGGCGCCGAGGGGCCGATGCAGTTCCTCGCGTCGAGTTGGGAAGCCTACGGCGTCGACGGGAACGGCGACGGGGTCAAGGACCCCTACGACCCCGAAGACGCGATCTTCGCCGCCGCGCATCTCCTCCACGTCGACGGCGCGCCGGGCGACTGGTACGGCGCCATCTTCGACTACAACCACGCCGACTGGTACGTGCGCAAGGTCGAACGGATCGCCGCCGGATTCGGCACGACCGAATGCAGCCCCGAGCCGGCGGGGATCGGGCCCCTGCCGGGCGCGCCGGTCGCCCGCCTCCTCTACGTCGCCAGGTGGATCGAATCGCAGAAGATCCCCTACTGCTGGGGCGGGGGGCACGCGGCGGAACCGGGACCCTCGACCGGCAGCTACTGCTGGACGGCGGCGGGCGAACAGGTCTTCGGCAGCCCGACGAAAGGCCTCGACTGCTCGGGCGCAGTGCGCTGGCTGCTCGTCCTCGCCGGCTATCCCGACCCGGGCGGGATCGGCTCCGGGCAGTTCTATGACGCCTACCCGCATGGCCCCGGCGCCGAGGTGACGATCTGGTCGAACGTCGAACACGTCTTCATCGACATCGCCGGGCAGACCTGGGGGACCTCCGCGTCGAACTTCGCCAGCGGACCCGGGTTCGCCGAACACACGACCGCCGGCTTCATGCCGAGCCACCCGGAGGGGCTGTGAGCCTCCGGAGCGGCATCCGCCAACACCGTGGGAGGGCCACAAGGTGAGCGCAGCGGCACGGAACGCCTGTCTCGTGATCGCCGGGACGGTCGCCGCGGTGGCGCTGATCGTCGGCTTGCTGAGCCTGCATCGTCCCCTCAGCTCGTTGCCGGTCGACCGCGGCGCGGGGGCGGCGGCACCGGGCGCCCGCTTCGCGCGACCCGCGCCGATCAGGGCGGCAGGGCTTGGCGAGGAAGGCGCGGGCGCCCGCACGGCCCCACCCCAGGTGGTCGGTCCCCGGCCGCCCGGGGGTGTGCTCAGGGTCGCCTGGTCGGTCCTGCGCTGGCCCCTCGTGGCATTCGCCCTCGGCGCCTGTGCGATCGTCGCCGCCCGCACCAGGGCCCGCCGCGAACGGGTCATGCAGCGGGTGCTGATCACCCCGGGGCGATCCTCGGAGGCCTCGCCCGCCCAGGTGGCAGGCCTGATCGAGGCGCTGACGCGGATCACCCGGGAGCGCTGGTGGGTGCGGCTGGTGCAGGGCTCGCCCCCGGTCGCGACCCTCGAGCTAGTCGGTGGGTCCCGTCCCGGCGGCGCGGCCGAGCAGCGGATCGGGATCGCCGTGCCGCGGGCGGAGGGGTCGATCGAGGCGCTCCGCGGGGCGCTCGCCAGTCGCTACCCCGATGCGGAGATCGCCGTCGTCGATGAGGAGGCGGGCGAGGAGCTGCGGGGCTGGCTACGGGAGGTGGTGCGCCTGAAGAAGGCAAAGCCGTTCGCCCGGGCGCTCGACCGTCCGCCCGAGCGCGCTCTGGCCAGTGCCGAGCCCTACCAGGATGCGGCCGTCGACGCCGTGCTCGCGGTGATGGCGGAGGTCGGCGAGCGGGTCCTCGTGCAGATCACGGTCTCACCGGTCCCCGACCGCTTCCAGCGGACCGCGCGCGGCGTCTCGGTGCAGCGTCGCGACCCGGCACGGGAGCCCGCTGTGCCCGACGCGGTGCAGCAGCGCGAGGAACGCTCCTCGACCGACGCCGTCGTCTTCCGTCCCCTCTGCTTCTGCGACATCCGGGTCGGCGCCGAGACCTACCGGGCGGCGCGGCAGGTGGCGGGCGCGATCGAGGGCCAGGCGCTCGGCGGGGAGAACGAACTGCGGCAGCGGCGACCGCTCGTGCGACGCGCCCTATATATAGAGCGGCTGGTGCGGGCCGAGTCGAACCCGCTGCCCTCCTGGTGGCGGGGCGTCTACTCGAGCCTCGAGATCGCGGGCCTCTGGCAGATCCCGACCGCCCACGCGAAGAACGTCGCCGTCGAACGATCGAGCGTGCCCCAGCTGGCGACGCCGCCCGAGGTCTACCGCCCGGACGAGGAGCGCAAGGCGATCGCCACCGATCTGCGCGGCAACTACGTCGGCGTGCGCCCCGGCGACTGGAAGTACGGGTTCCAGGTGAGCGGCGCCCCGGGCGGCGGGAAGACCTCGGTCCTGGCCCGCGTCGGCGCGGTCCGGGCCACCGAGCCCAACACCGCGCTCGTCGTCCTCGATCCGAAGGGCGAGCTGGCCGAAGCGGTCGCCGCGATGGCCCCCGCCTGGCGCACCGTCCGCTTCCTCGACGTCGCCCGGCCCCTCTTCGGCCTCGCCCTGGAGACCCCCGATCGCGACCTCACGGTCGAGGCCGAGATCTTCTCGGAGGCGATGGTCGACGTCTCACGGACCGAGGAGGGTGACAGCCAGGCCCTGAACGCCTCCCAGCGCTCGTTCAAAATGGCCCGCGGGGCGACCCTCGCGCTGGAGGCCGAGCCGACCTTCTGGCACACCGCCCGCTGGCTGGCATCGGACGACGACGCGGCGGAGTGGCGGGCGAAGAAGATCGCGAAGCTCGCGGGCGACCCCAGGTGGCACGGGGTCTGGGACCACTTCGCGCGGATCCTGCCGGCGCAGCTGCAGAAATCCCCGAGCCAGGCGGTGATGCGCCTGGAGGCCCCCTACAACAAGATCCAGACCCTGCTCGGCGACGAGCGCCTGAACGCCGTGCTCCACCACCCGGTCAGGGTCAGCCTCGCCGAGGTGATCCGCAGAAGGGAGATCCTGCTGATCGCCGGTCGCGCCCCCGACCACCCCGACGCCCTCGTCTTCCTGAAGTTCGCCGTACAGGTACTCCATCGGGCGATCCTCGCCCAGCAGGCCCTTCCGGAGGAGGAGCGGGCGCGGGTCGCGGCGATCATCGACGACGCCGGCAACCTGTTCACGCCGACGATCGCGCGGATGATGGAGAACGACCGCTCGGCGGGTCTCGATCTCGCACTCGGTTGGCAGCACGGCGGCCAGATGACGCCCGAACTCGCCGAAGCCGTCGACGCCCAGTGCAACTCGCGGATCTACCTCCGATCCGCGGAGCAGGACGCGCTGCGGGCGGTGAACCGGCTGAACCCCGCCTACGAGGCACGGGTCTCGGGCGGCCTCGGCGACCTGAAGCGCACCCGGGTCGAGGTCAACCAGCTGACCGGCCTCGAGATGAAGCACGGCGTCGCGGTGTTGCAGGCCGGCGAGCGCCTCTCCAGCTCCTTCACGGTGAAGACGATCCCCTGGAGTCGCGACCCGCGGAGGCTCGCGGAATTCGAGGCCCGGGTGCGGGCCGAAGGCGGCTATGACCCGGAGGTGATCGCGCCGCCCAAGGAGCTGACCGCCCGAGGCGAGAACGAGGACGTGAGGGACGTCGGGGGCGAGGAATCGAGCGCGCCCGGTGAAGAGAAGGCGGAGAGCGAGGCGCCGACTCCGCCTGGGTCCGACTCCGCCGAGCCCGAACCGCACGGGCGGGCGCCGGCACCCGCGGCGCCGACTCCTGCGAGAGTCGAGCCGCCGCCAAATCGTGAGGCCGGGCCCCGTCGATCGGCGTCGCCGGCGGACGAAACAAGCCCGCGGCCGCAGCGCCGCGGACGCCGCCAGGCCGAGGTCGCCCCGCTCGGGACCCCGACCGACAAGGCCCTGGGCGCAGGCTACGCAGAAGTCGAGCTGATGCGCGAACAGGCGGCGGGGATCAGCTGGGAGAAGGCGAGCGCCGAGCCTCCCGAGCTCGGCCACAAGACGATCAACGCCGAGCAGCGGGCGATCCTCGAGGCGCTATATGAGCTGCGCGTGCTGAGCGCCGGTCAGATCCAGAGGGAGTTCCTCGTCTCGACCGGCGAGCGGCAGGTCCGCCGTGAGCTCTCCCTGCTCGTGCGGCGGCGGATGATCAGACGCGGTCAACTCGGCCTGCGCAAGACCAGGGGACAAGGCAAGCGCATCTACGTGCTCGACGAGGAGGGGTTCGCCCTGTTGCGCGACGCGCCCGATCATCCCGCCTCGGGCAGCTGGCGGGCGCCCCAGCTGAACAGCCCCCAGCACCTCGTCCACGACCTGGCGCGCAACGAGTGGCTCTGGGGTTTCCGTGCGCTCGCCCCGCGGCAGCTGGCCGACTGGCGCGGGCCGCGAAGGGGAAAGGTCGAGCTGCCGCTCATCAAGGAGGGTCGCGGCCCCGCCCGGCCGCTGGTGCCGCGCGACCTGCGCGAGAACGCGCCGATCGACCTCGCCGGAGAGGAGTTCGCGAACCTCGTCCCGGACCTGACGTTGGAGCTGGTGCTCCGGCGGCCGAGCGGCGAGAGCGTCGAGACCGACCTGCTGGTCGAGATCGAATGGGGTAACAACGAGGAGACCATACGCCGCAAGGCGATCGCCTACGACGGCCTCCTCACCGGCTGGTGGCGGGCCCACCCCCGCTACAAGGCCCTCGGCCGGCCCCCGATCGTCTTCTTCGTCGTCTCCGACGCGAAACGCGCGGCCCGCTTCGTCGAGCTCCTCGACGAAACCCTGACGAGCTACCTGCTCGGGTCCGCGTCGACCCAGACGCGCGAGCAGCACCGACAGGGCGTCACGCCCGAGGTCAAGAGGCTACGCCTCGGCCGCCGAAACGTCTTCGTCGCGGTCGGCCGCGACGTCAGCCAGCGCACGCTGCGCGCGTGGCGGGTTCCGGCCGAGCCCCCGGCCGAGCGCATCAAAGAAGCCCGCAACGCCCAGGACCGGCGCCGGGCCGGCAAGCCCGTGCCCCGTCCGTTCACGCTCATCGATCCACGCGAGCTGGTGGACCCGGCCAAGTGATCGTGGTGGGGATGGGCCAGGAACGAGACACCGGGCGAAGGCGATTCCCTCCCGTGCAGCGCGCACCGGGGTCGGGAGCGAGACGGGGGCGGGCCACCGCAGCAGGCCGGGGCGGGTCGGCCCTGCCCGACCTGGAAATGGCTGCGATCCGCCTCGTCCGGCGCGGGATCCTGCAGGCCGAGGAGAAGTACCTGGTGCAGCCGGGCGCCAGTCTGGGCGTCTGGTTCGCGCGGGTGCAGGAGCCGATCTGCGTGGCCTGCCGGGTCACGCTGCTGCGGCTTTCGGAAGGCCGCCGGCTGGGGGAGCAGGATGTCGCCGCGGAGCAGGCGGGTCTGCACGCCGACATCTGCGCGGAGGCGATCAGGGCCGCGGCACAACTCTGGCCCGGCGGCCCCTCTCCCGAGACGCGGGACGAGATCCTCGCGCTGGTCGGCGCACGCAACCGCGGTACCTCGGCTGTGGCACTGTCGGACGTCCTGGTCGCCCTGGTCGGCTGCACCGCGGCGCTCGAGCCGATCGCCAACGGGCTGCGCGAGGAGGATCTGCCGATGGGCGAGCCGACCGACCGCGGCGCCGTCACCGCGTGTCTGGTCGAGGTGATCGACCTTGCCTTCGGGGTGGTCCATGGGCTTTGTTGAGGGCTCTCCTCTCGGGGGGTATGCCGACCTCGAAATGGAGCAGATGGGGGGATGGCCGGCGGGCACACGTTAGGGCTCAAGCAGGGTCCCGGGCCACGGGACGCCCGGCATCCCGAGCGGATCCGTCCAGGCCAGGTCTTCTTTCCTCGTGTCGGTCGACGACGCCGCCCAATGACGGTCACGAGGGTAGAGGGAGAGTGGGTGCACGTCACGCTTGACGACATGTCCCAGAGGCGACTTGCGCTTGACAGGCTCCTGGCCGTCGACGGCGCCGGCGCAGGTGTCCACTATCGATTTCAGGGCTGGAAGGCTCGAGCTCGCGGCTATCGGACTGCGATCAGCGTGGTAGGGGTGGAAGTCGAAGCCGGGCGCTGCCGCCTCGTCCTGCCGGAATGGGACGCAGCCACCGAGGTCGAGGAGCTGCTGTGCGTACTGCCCTCGACGATGCGGGCCATCGGCGCCACAGGCTCGTGCATGGCGAACCTGGCGTCTCCCAGTGCCGCTGGGATCGGGGCCCACTCGTACCGGACGACCGAGCCTCGCGGCCTTTCTCGCGCCTCGCTGGACGGTCATCCCGGCGACGTAGCGGTGGGCCAGGAATTTCGTCGACTCGGGGACGGGGTGCGGCTTCGCATCCTCGAGGTGGATCCCGCCTCACCGGCATTGGTCGCCTGGAACGGAAGACGGCGGGTCCGACTGACCAGGGCGAAGGTGTTGGCTTGCGGGGAGGATGGAACGGGTCGCTACTACCACTACCTAGGAGGCGGGGTGCGGGAGACCCGTCGGCGGCGCCAGGAAAGCTCGACGCCATAAGCAGGACAGTCTCAGCACAACCCCTCACCTACTGCATCGCGGGCTTCGGCGCCAGGGCCCCGGCGGGAGAAGAACGGGGACAGACGATCTACGACTACTGCGTCCTCACGGCGGGGCACTGCTTCTACGACGGAGCGAAGGTCTATCGCGGCGTGCTGGCCTACGAACCGGGGACCGCGAAGATCGGCTCCGTCAAGAAGTACGCCTTCGGCAAGCCGGGCGAATGGGCGGCGGACGGCGAGGGCGTGAACATCCCTGAACAGATCCGCTCCCACGGGATCTACTATGGCCCCCCGAACTCGCTGCTGCCGATCCACGGGGTCGAACGGGCGAAGGTCGGCATGCAGGTTGTCAGGGCCGATGCAGGGACGAGACGGGTCCGCATCTGTGGTGCGACGTCGCGGCGAGGGATCGATCCGCGTACATTGAAGCGTGGAACTCGACCCCGGACGGGCGTGTGCGGCGGCGATTTACCTGGTGGAACCGATAGCGGAAAAATGTCGGGAAGTCTGCGGGCTGGTCGGAACCCATCGGACCTTCGCCGCCGGGCGTCCCGAAGGGTGCTGAGCTGAGGTGTCGGGGCGGCGGTCCTGCCGCCATCTTCCTGGCCGTCGGCTCTTGTCGCTGATTTGTCGGTGAATGCGCGAGCGGCGGCGCGCGGTGGATCACGGGTGGGTCGGTGGCGGTAGGTGAAGCTGCGGCCAGGACTCTCCTGGAGCGATCAGCAACTGTTGGGCTAATGTCTAGCCTCCGTGAATGACGACCCAGCCCTCACGGCATACCAGGCATACGCGCCGATCTACAACGAGGTCAACGCCTCGAACGACTATGAGATGTGGCTCGGGCGGGCCCTGTTGCCGGAGCTCAGGAAGCATGGGCTCCGCGAAGGGGGAAGGGCACTAGATGTCGGATGCGGGACCGGGCGCGCCTTCGACCCGCTCCTGCGCCGGGGTTGGCGGATCCACGGATGTGATCTCTCGCCGGCCATGCTGAGCATCGCGGCCGAGGAGGCAGGTGGCATGGTGGAGTTGCAGCTCGCCGACATGCGCACGCTGCCCTACATCGGCGACTTTGATCTGGTGCTCTCCCTCAACGACTCCGTGAACTATCTGCTCGGCGAGGGCGACCTCGAGGTCGCCCTCGCCGGGATGCGGGCGAATCTGGCGAAGCACGGTTTGCTCGTCTTCGACGTGAATTCCGGCTCGACCTTTTCGACCGGGCTCGCCGGTGAGAGGGTGGTGGAGGGCGAGAGTGGCCGTTGGGTCTGGACGGGCCGGGGTGAGGTCGAACCGTCGATCTTCGGGTGGGAGATCACGGGCGACCGACTTTCCGAGCCCATCCGCCAACTCGAGCGATTTCGATCTGCCAGGGAGGTCCGAGGGGCGATGGGGGCGGCCGGCCTCAAGACGCTCGCGGCCCTGGGCATGAGCGAGGCGGACGGCGAGGTCGTGTTGACCGACCCCCTTGACGAAGGTCGCGACTACAAGCTCGTGTTCATCGGCGCCGCCTCTCGCTGATCGAGCGACCTCCGGCGCTTGGCCTCAGCGCCGCTTCTCGCCGTGGAGCATCTCCGTCGGGCTCGCGGGGTTTCGCCCAGCCGCACCTCCGCGTCCCTCTCCGGGTCGGATTGGATCAAGCTGGCGCGGTCGGGTAGGCGATGCCGCGCTCCAGCTCGCGCTGGCAGGTTGAGCAGCCTGAGATGTGGGAGCGGTTTCAGATACTCTGGGAGGCGCTTCAGCTGCCGCCTTACTGTTCGACCCACTCGCCGACCGGCGGTCCCGCGGGCGTCATACGCCAGCGCATCTGCGGGATCAGCTCGCACGTGTCGATCTCCAGTGCGCTCGCGAGCTTCATCACCGTCTCCAGCTTGGGCGAATTCAGCCCTCGCTCCAGGGCGCCCACCGAGGACCGGTCCATCCCCGCGATCTGGCCCAGTCGTTCCTGGGTCAGACCCGCCCGTTCGCGCTCTTTGGTGAGTAGGGCGGCGAAGGCGTCGGGGACGGTCGGCATTCACGGATCGTTTCCACCCTGCGGTCTGGAGTCTACGGTGTAAATTCGCGCGAATGTAATCGCGCGAATACAATCGCGAGCTTGGTAGCCTGGGCACGGTAAATGACTGATCAATCAGGGGCGGCTGGGAGGCCACCGTGGACGAGACCGAGATCGACGTTAAGCGGGGCGTCGCCGGGCGCGCAAGCGGAAAATTTTCGTCCGGCCGAGAGCGGACTGGGTGCCGGCGAACAGGCAGGCGGTGCAAACAACCCGGACCGAGAGCGGGGCGCTCTCACCGGCACGCTGACCGGGACAGAGCGCCCCGCACTTTTGGCTTCACATCAGCCGTTCTTGACGGTCGACACGGCCGGAACCGTCTGCGCGACGACGACGATCTTCATGCTCTCACCCCCTCCCGGTTAATTGCAGGAGGTGTCAGTCTCGACTTCCTGACCGGTAAGCGTCGCGGTGGGGGCGAGCGGACGCCGCCGAGGCTGCGTCTGGTAACTAGCTGGTACTGATGCGGTCGTCTAACGTCGAGCAGTCGCGGCCCAGCCAGGCCGATACACGCGGAGGCCGACGCCTACCGTCCTCCGGCCAGAGCTATCTTGCGCGGCTGGGCATCCTCTACATGGAGCAGACCCGGTTGACGATCGTCGCCGAGCTCTACATGCGGGAAATGGGGGCACGCCAGTTCTACGAGACGATCGGAGGCAGCTCCTACGCCAGCGTCCGCCGACACTTCTTGAAGCTTGTCGAGCACGGCTGGCTTCGGAAGGCGAGAACCGCCTCCGCCGGAGCGCTGGGAGGGAGACCGGAAGCGCTCTATCGCTCCACGGAACTCGCGGTGATCGACGACGAGACCTGGCACGAGATCCCGGTCTCGATCCGAGACGCCATCATGGTGCAGCTCCTCGAGGAGATTGGTGGCCGCCTTGGCGAAGCGCTCGAGCAGCGGACTTCCGACGCGCGGCCCGACGGGATCGCGGTCTTTAGGACCATCGAAGTCGACGAGCGTGCCTGGTGCGAGGCCCAGCGCGCTGTCGAGCGGTGCTTCAAGGTCGTGCTGGACGAGCAGACCGACGCAAAAATCCGCCTTGATAGAAGTACCGAGGATCCCCTCCTGATGGTCGTCAATCTGGCCGCTTTCGAAGCACCCGGACGGACGCTCGAGGGCTTCCGCCCGCTGCCGAGGGCAAGTGTGACGTCGCCGCCACCCCCTTGGCCGCAACGGGTGGGCAGAGTGTTCGCGGATCGCCTCGACCTCGAAATCGTCGACGAACTCAACCGCTCCACTCTGACGCCTGCCGAACTTCGGGCGAGACTCGGAGGGTCAAGCAATCTCTTCCTCCTCAGAAGATGCATGCGCCTTACGGATCTAGGCTGGGTGGTGAATACGGAGACCGGCGGCTCGGATCGTCGACAACGCACCTACCGGTTTCGCGCAGCTGCTCCCGCCGTATCGGAGTCGGACATCTACGAGCTGATTCCCGGGCCGGTCAGAATGGGGCGCACCTGGGAAGCCTTCAAGCCCTTCGTCGAGACGACGATCGCGGCGGTGAACGCCGGCTCGTTCAACAACCGCTTTGATCCGCATCTCACGATGACCCCTTTGTTGCTCGACGGGATCGCGTGGGCTCAGGTGACGAAGGCCCTCCGCGGCCTTGAGGAGACCTTGGAGCGCTTGGAGGTCGAGCTTGCGAAGCGTCGCGGCCGCGCAGGATTCAGCGGCTTTCAGGCCGCCTTCCTGGTCTCGAGTTTCCAGGCTCCTCAACGCGAACCGCGGCGGTAGCAGGCGATCTCTTGAGGTTATTTGCACTACTCGCATTTGATTCATCGATAAAAATAATTGAGAATCGGCGCGGTCAAAACGCTTCGTGCGCTCCCGGCCGTCTTGAACGGGAGGCGGACCGGCGCCGCAGGGAACTGATCGCTGTGATCACCGGAGAAAACGCGGAAATGGCCCCCCTCTACCCCGATCGCCGCAACGGGGAGGATCCCGGCGGGACGTCCCCGACGTCGGCGGTGAACCGGATCGCACTTTCGCGGGCTGTCACCTTTTCCGGCGGGAACGCGGCCTTCATAGCCCTTCTATTCATCCTCTTCCGCGAGACGGACTCTGCGAGCGTGGTCGCCCTCGGCGCGCTGGCGTCGTTCGCCGTTCCTGCCCTCGCCAGCCCGGTCGCCGGCTGGCTCGGCGATCGCTTCGACCGAAGGCGGGTCATGGTGGCTTCGGAGATCCTCGGCGCGGTCTGCTTCCTCTTGTCGGCGGCAGTCACGTCTTCACCGGCCGAGCTGCTGATCCTTCGGATGCTGGCCTCTCTCGCCGGGGCGCCGCTGATGTCGTCGACCGCCGGGGCTCTGCCGGGCGTCGTCCGCTCCGGCGACGCGCTCCCCGCGGCGAACGCCAAGTTGACCGCCGCGGGAATCGCCGGCGGCCTGGTCGGACCACTTCTCGCCGCCGGGCTCATCGCCGTCTCGGGACCGGGTTCGGTCTTCCTCTTCAACGCGGTCACCTTCCTGATCTCGGCCGCGCTCCTCATCTCCATCCACGCGGACTTTGGCCCGAACCGAGGTGACAGCGAAAACCCGGGCCTGTCCGATCTCGGCGTGGGGTTCCGGTATCTGGGCCGCCATCGCCTTCTCCGGCCGGTGACGCTCGCCTGCGCGATCGTCTTCATCGGCGTCGGCCTCCCGGCGCCTGCCGAGGTGGCCCTGAGTGCCGACTTCCGCGCCGGGGCGACGGGCTACGCCGCGCTGACCTGCGCATTCGCCTCGGGAGGGATCGCCGGCGCCCTCCTGGCGGGCCGTGGTTTGCTGCTGCTCTCGATCAAGCCGATCTCGATGTTGATCGCAGCGTCCACCGCATTGACGATCGGCTTTATATTGGTCGGCCTCGCGCCCGTCTTCATGGTGGTGCTGGCAGGGATGGCGGTGGCCGGCGCGGCCGACGGGGTCTGGACGGTCGCCCACGAAAACCTTGTCCAGAGGATCACCCCGGACGAAATCCGGAGCCGCGTGTTCGCCGCGGGCGAAGCGGTGTACTACGGGGGGATCTCGGTCGGCATCATCGGCGCCAGCGGATCGATCGCCGTGTTAGGCGCGGCCGGCACCTTCCGGATCGGCGCGCTCGCCTCAATGCTCGCCCTCGCGGTCCTCGTGGCGACGGCAGCGGCCCTCGCAAGGACTTACCCCAAGGCGGCCCCCCGAGGTCGGCGGGGTGCGGTTCCTCCGCCCCCGCCGGCCTCGACTGCTGCGTTCCTGCCGGCAGGCGTAGGCGAATCGCTGTCGCCGACGGCCGATCAGAGGACAGGCTGAAGTGCCCACCCGATCACAAGTCGGTGCTCTCGATATCGGGCGCCTGGTGACGGCGGCAGAGCCCCCTGCTGCCAGCTTCCTCACGGTGCTGCGGCAGGGTCGGACCAGGGCCTCGCGGTGAGGCCGATGGCGACCGCGACACCCTCCCGCGAGGTCGAGGCAGGGCCGAGACCAGCAGAGATCATCAGCGCGCTGAATCACCCCATCCGGCGCTCGGGTCTCCGTCATCTCCTGAAGAAGGGTCCGGCCAGTGCGGCGCAGGTAGCACACCGGATGCCTTATGTCGGCCCCAGCACCGTGAGGTTCCACATGGACTTCTTGGTTACCAGTGGAATGGCAACCAAGGAAAAGCCTCTCGCGGGCCGGGAGAGCGTCTATGCCCCGACCGAGGCGTCCCGGGCACGGTGGGTCGGGACGGCGCTGCGACTGACGGCGGGGGAAGACTGAGTGGGGCTCCTACGGAAAGACACTCGAAGGGTGACCGCGGAGGAGAAGGAGGAACTGGACGTCGCTCTGTGTTCAGCCATCTCTATCTATCTCATCGCCGAGCGGCCGCGCGGGGCAACGGTCGGGGAGATCGCCCGCCTGGCACTCGGCGGTCGAACGCTGAACGACGAAGTACCACAGGTCTCCAGAGCCGTGTCGCAACTGCTACGGGAAGACCTGGTTGTGCTGAAAGGGGGAAAGGTGTGTCCTGTCCTGCCGGAGTAGTCGCGCCCGACCTTTTGTGGCGGAAAGGGGACGCGGCATGGCGAGCCGCTCGATATGACCACCGCCAACTCCTTTGGTGTGGTACCCCAATTCTTGGAGGTCTTTTCGAAGGAAGGAGGCGCCTAAAGAATAAAATACGGTGTCATCCCAGGCACCGTTGCCTTATGCATTCTCGGCCCCGTTGGTCTCCCTGCGTAGATGGCCAACGGGGCCCATGCCCACGGTTAGGGAAGAGAGTGGACGGACGCGCGGGAACCGGACTAGTAAACCGGTGGAGCGATCCGGCCTTTGGTCGCGCCCCCGGCGCCGGACAACTCCCCGCGCGCCCGGCGACGGAGAATAGCTCCGGAACGGTTGGACGGCGAGGTGGGACATGAGTAGTCGAACTGGTACTGGTCGCAGCCAGATCGACCGATCGCTCATCGACGAACTGCTGGCTCGGCGCGTCGATCCTCGCCACCTTCTGCAGCAGTACGGATCGTGGTGTCGCCTCTACGGGATCGAGCCTGGATCCCTCCGCCGTGTGAGGGAAAACATCGGAGTCGCCTCCGACTCGCCGCTCGCCGCCCGGGCCGGCTTCCAGCTGGGCATCGAACTACCCGAATCCGAAGGTGATCCACCCCTGTCAAGCGATCTGGATTTTGAGATTGCCCTGTTCATGGGCAATCTCTTCATGGGCAAGCGAGTCGCCGCCGCGATCGACGAGGCCTGGTGCGAGAGGCACGGAGTGTCGATAGGGGCAGTCGAGCGAGTCAGCGACACATGCGGCCGTTTCCCGAACCCCGAAGCTGCGGCAGGTTCGGCATTCGAGCTGGCGATCGAAGCCCGAACCGAGGTCCTGACATGGAGGACCGTGGCGTGAGTTTCGGCTGTCCGATCGTTGACATTGACGACTGGCCGCCTCGCCACCGAATCGTCGCCTTTCTTCATCAAGGGGGAGCTGCGGGGGTCGCCGCGCGGTTGGCGGCGATGGGCGCGTTCGACCCCGTTCTCCTACGGCCGAGCGTAGCTGGCACGGCCGGAGAATATGTCCTGCTGTCCGACCAGCAGGCCGAGCAATGGGATGCGGCCGCGCTGGCGATCGCGCGACGGGATGCGGAGATTGAGCCTCTCCCGACCGCTGCCCACCGGGGCGGCGGCGAGGACGACGCGGAGACCGCAGCTTTCAAGCTCCGGGTCGACCATGCGGACGCCGGACGATGGGGGGCGACCTCCGGCGGCGGTTCAGCCGTCACATGGGGGGGACCTCGCGAGAGGTGCCGGGTCGACGTCGAATGCGATGGCGCAAGCGATCCAGCGGCGATTCTCGCGGCAATCCGGTTGGTGGTCCCGCCGCCACTGGTCGCGGGGCTACGGGCCAGGCTGCCGGCCCTTCGGGTCGCGGCGGGGGTCTGACAGCCGATGGCTGACACCATTCAGGCGGCACTGCGAGCGGCCGGTCTGGGCGGGTCAAATCCGCCGAGCCGTCCCCGGAGGGGACGACCTGCGTCGACGATTCGTCCGCCCTGGCGAGAGGTGACGCGCGATCTTGACCCCACGCTCCGTCTCGAACTCAAGGCCGCGTTGGCCCGCAGGGATCTCTCCGGGGTTGTATGGATTTCGGATCATGCGGTCAAGCGGTTCCGTGAGCGGTTCGAGCCGGGGCACAGTCTCGAAGAGGCACGCTATTCACTGACGGCGCGTGTCAGCAGGGGGAGGTGGCATTCGGCGCGGCCGTTCTGGGTCACTCTCGGACGTGGCTCCGGGTCCGATGCGCCGCTCGAGAACGTCGGCTACCTGGTCGCCGGCGAAGGCGCCGACGAGATCGTCCTGCCGTTGGCGCCGACCGCAGGGAAGGTCGAGCCCTTGGGAGCGGTGACGTGCCTCTATCCAACTCCGCCGGAGGCCACCTAACGTGAGCAACACCATGAAACGGGCATTTGAGGTGGCTGGTCTTGACCGAACCGTCGACCCGAACCTGTTGCAGCCCCATGAACTGCCGAAAGGAAGCAAGCCGCCACTCTCATTGGCTGGAGCCGGACTCGACCCCGACGAGATTGTCCCCGGTCTGGTGGCCTTACGGATGGACCCGTCGCTCCTGCTCGACGATGACCGGGTCTGCGCTCCTCAGGAGCGCGAGCTCCTCGGGATCGTTCCCTTCGTCTGCCTGGAGGTCATGGACGACTCGGGAGAGACGATCTGGGCGGCCCTGACGGAGAAGCCAGCTCGACGGCTCGCCATTAAGCCCGGCTGGCGCCGCGGCGGTAATGCCAGGTGGAAGACCAGGCCGCTCTTTCTGTTGGATGCCCGCGCCGACCGGTGCTGGGTCGGACCGAAGGTGGCTTTTGTCACCGCTGCCTGGCGCGAAGCACTGACCGATCTGGAGCACGCCTGCCTGACACCCGAGGGCCTGAAAGCGGTAAGGGGCAAGGTAAACCGGGGCGATCCGAAGTCGATCCCGGTGGCCTGGGAGGACCTCGCGCGGTCCTTCGTGCACCCGCTACGGATCTCGATCCTAGAAGTCCTGGGCCTAGACGGTGGACGAATCCTTTCCCCCAACGATCTGTCGCAGGAGCTTCAAGTTTCCCTCGGCACCGTCAATTATCACGTGACTGAGCTCGCAAAGGCGACCTTGATCGTTCTCGCCGACGAGAAACCAGTCCGAGGCGCGGTCGAGCATTTTTATTGCCTGGCCGAGGCCCCTATCGAAGGTGAGAATGAGGCCACGTCCGCCCGCGGCGACCATTGAGGTGCCCTGAGTGGGCGTCACGCTGGTCGCGATGGCCGCGAAGGCAATTTGGGCGACGGGTGCGGATGGGCTATACGGCCTTCCTTGCGATAGCGACAGGGGATGCGATTGGAGGGAGTGGAATGGCAGAGGAAAGCGATGGACCGCTCCCCTCCGACGTTGTCACCCGAGGCCGCGTGATTTCGTAGACGCTTCCGGCTCCTGGGCATCCTCCCAGGTCATCCTCACCTCCTTCGGCGTGCGGTAGCCCAGCCCCGAGTGGGGCCGGTGGTG
>JAFDWF010000104.1 GCA_018268575.1 Actinomycetota bacterium | reverse complement strand
TTCGGTCCCACGGCGACCGAAACTCCACACACAGGTCCCTGACCGGTCGGGCGACGGGATACGAGGCGCCCTGTCGTCACGAAGACGCCGGGGACGTCACAGGGACGCCGGGATCGCAGGGAAGGCGTATGCCTTCACGGGGAGTTTCGGAGGCCCATCTCGCGCTGCGTGGATCCACCACACCATGGTGGGGTCAGACCGTGGTCACGTCTCTGTGACCGTGGAGGAAGCGTGGAGCCCGTGACGTCTCCCTCACGTCACCCGCGCACTTCCCGGCGTCTTCGTGACCTCCCGCCCCTCCGGCCACACTCGTGGCCAGGCCTGATGTGCTCGCCCGAACCTTTGGCCGTCTCCTCGAATCCCGGCCTTCTCGGAGGCGACCACAGCCTGCCAGGGTCGCCTCCGAGAAGGCCGCGTCCCCCTGGCGTCCGGGCGCCAGCCGGCGACGGCCGCGTGCCGCGGCCGCCCCCCGGAGCACCATCGTGGAGCTCCTCGTCTAAGCCCGGTCGGAGAGGCCGCCTACCCCTACGGGCTGGCCCACCGCGCGGGCCCGCCACATCGCCGCGTCGGCTTTGTGGAGCAGTTGATCGGCGTCGGCGCCGTGATCGGGGCAGGCGACGACGCCTGCCGTCACCGCGATCCGCAGCCCCCCCACCCGCTCCAGCTCGTCGAGCTGGCCGAGCAGCCGCTCGCACATCTGCATCCCTTCGACGGTGCGTAGGTTCGGGGCGAGGACGCAGATCGCCTCCTCCTCGAGGCGGAAGGCTTCGTCGACGATGCGGATGCTGTCGCGCAGCGCCGCGCTGACCACCGCCAGCGCCATCTCGCCGTCGCTCGCCTCCTTGGTGTCGGGGCCGGAGGTGTCGAAGACGGCGAGGCCGAAGGGATGGCCGTAGCGGCGGTTGGTCTCGATCAGCTGGTCGAGCCGCCGGCGCATGTGGCCGGGCCGATAAAGGCTCGGCAGCTCTTCGCGCGGCGAGCGGATGAACTCGATCGGGCCGCCCGCCCTGTGTTCGTTGCGGACCGTCTCGTAAGCGGCTTCGACGGCGGTCGCGGTGACCTCGCCGAAGTCCTCGGCGAGCCGCTCGGCGGCGGCGGCGAACTGGGCGCCGGCTGCGTCGCCAAGCTCTTCGTGCAGCGTCGCCAGCAGCGAGCGATGCCGTTCGGCGACCTCGATCGCCATCCGGCCCGGCCGCTCGAGGCGCCCGCTTGCCTCCCCCGGATGATCAGTCGTGTCGTCTGGAGTTCCGACCACGGCGGCAGATTGGCGGACCGCCCGGACAACGACGGCGCACTCATCCGCAAATTGCGGGTTGACGTTCGTCCATATTTCCGCCCGAATTTCCGGGCAGAGGCGCTCGATGCGGTGGGAGCGGGCGGCCGGGCGGCGCTGCGGCGTCCTAGTCGAGGCTGCGGCGGCCGGCGAGGGCCTTGCCGATCGTCACCTCGTCGGCATGCTCGAGGTCGGCGCCGACCGGCAGGCCGCTGGCGAGGCGGGTCACCGTCGCACCTCCGCGGAGCCGCTCGGCGATGTGGAGGGCGGTCGCCTCGCCGGTGGTGGTCGGGTTGGTGGCGAGCACCACCTCGTCGACGCCCCCCCGCCCGACCCGGGCCAGGAGCTCGGCGATCTTCAGGTCCTCGGCGTCGATCCCGTCGATCGGCGAGAGCGCCCCGCCGAGCACGTGGTAGAGGCCGCGGTATTCGTGCGTGCGCTCGATCGGGATCACGTCGCCCGGCTCCTCGACCACGCAGATCGTCGTCCGGTCGCGCGTCTCGTCGGCGCAGATCCGGCAGCGCGGCCCCTCGGCGAGGTTGAAGCACTCCTCGCAGAGGCCAACCTTCTCCTTCACTTCGCGGATCGCCTCGCCGAGCGCAAAGGCCTCTTCGTCGGGCGCCCGCAGCAGGTGGAAGGCGAGCCGCTGCGCGGTGCGCTGGCCGATCCCGGGCAGGCGGGAGAGCTCGGCGACGAGGCGCGCGAGCGGTGCCGGGCCCTCGGTGCTCAAGCTGCCGCCTCCCGTACGCGGGCCTCGTGAGAGCGGCGTGCGCTCAACCGCCGAGCATCCCGCCGAGGCCGCCGCCCAGCCCGCCGGTGACGTCGCCCATCTTCGAGCCGGCCAGCTCCTGAGCGGCGCGCAGGCCCTCGTTGACCGCCGCCTGCACCATCTCCTGGAGCAGCTCGACGTCCTCGGGGTCGACCGCTTCGGGGTCGATCGCGATCGCGCGCAGCGTCATGTCGCCGCCCACGGTCACCTTGACCATGCCGCCGCCGGCGCTCGCCTCGACGGTTTCGTCTTTCAGCTTCTCCTGCGCCTGCAGCATCTGCTCTTGCATCTGCTGGGCCTGTTTCATCAGGGCGTTTACGTCGAAGCCCCCGGGACCGCCTCGTGCCACCTAACTGACCTCCTCCGCGTCGAACTCGCTCTTCAGTCGCTGCAGCAGCTCATCCTCGTCGATCTCCCCGCTGCCCGGCGCCGGGGTGTCCGGCGGCGCGGCCGCCGCGGCCTCTTCCTCCTCGAGCAGCACGTACTGGGGCGCGACCGGGCCGCCGGTAACCGCTTCGAAGGCCTCGACCAGCGCCTGTCGGCGGTCGGGCGACTCGGCCTTGCGTTTGTTGAAGGGCTGGTCGGGCGGGAAGCCGATCGTGAGGTCGTCGCCGGCGAAGGCGATCGGGCGGGCGCCGTCGAAGGTTGCCGCGAGCGCGGGCGCTTTCTCGGCCAGCTTGTCGAGGACGGCGGGCCAGATGTGCTGGACCTGGGCGAGGTCGCCGGTCGGCGGGGGGGCCTCCGAGGGCTCGGGAAGGGACGAGGGCGCTCCGGCCGCGGGTCCTGTCGCCCCGGTTTCCCCCACGGTGCTCGGCTGCTCCGCAGCCTGCGCGCCGCGGGGGGGCCCCACCGGCGCGCCACCCGCGGAAGGGGCGTCGTCGGTCGCGGGCAAGGGTTCGGGCGCGTCCGGCTGGACCGACTGGGGTTGGGCTGGAGAGGGTCCGGGCGGGTCCGGCTGAGCGGCGGAGGGTTGGCTTGGCGAGGGCTCGGGCGGCTGCGGCTCGGGCGTCGGCTCGGCTGCCGCGGGTTGGGCCGCACGGGCCTCGGGTGCAGCCGCCTGGGGTTCGGGACGCGACGGATGGGGCGTGGAGGGGTTCGGTTCGGCAGGGCGGCTGGGGACGCTCGGGGGCGGCGTCACCGGCGCAGGGGGCGGCGGGCCACCGGCAAGCTGGGCCTCCAACCGCTCGATCCGACGCAGGAGGCCCTCGGTGCTCGGGTCCAAGTCGGGCCGGGCGGCCTTCAGCAGGGCGATCTCGACCGCCATGCGGGCGTCGTCGCCCTCGCGGACCGCGGTCAGGGCGCTCGCCAGCTCGTCGATCGTGCGGACCAGGGCCGCCGCGCCAACCATCTGCGCCTGGGCTTCGATCCGCGCCGTGTCGGTGGCGGTGACGACGAAGGTGGTCGGCACCTCGCCGGTCGTCTGGGTGACCAGCAGGTGGCGCAGGTGGGCGAGCAGATCGCGCGCGAATTGGGACGGGTCACGACCCGAGCGCGCCATCTTCTCGACCCCGAGCAGCACCGCCTTGGGGTCTGAGGCGGCCACCGCGTCGACGGCCTCGAAGAGCAGGTCGGCGTCGGCGGCGCCGAGCATCTCCAGCACCTCGTCGAGCCCCACCCGCTGTCCACCGAAGGCGACCAGCTGGTCGAGCGTCCCCAGCGCGTCGCGGAAGCTCCCCTGAGCGGAGCGGGCGATCATCGCCACCGCCCCATCGTCGACCTCGATCGACTCGCTCGCCGCGACCCGGGTCAGCACCTCGGAGATCTGCTCGAGGCTCGGGCGCTGGAAGTCGAAGCGCTGGCAGCGGTCGGCGATCGTCGCCATCACCTTGTGCGACTCGGTCGTGGCGAGGACGAAGACCGTGCGCGGCGGCGGCTCCTCGAGCGTCTTCAGGAAGGCGTTCCAGGCCTCTTTGGTCAGCATGTGCGCCTCGTCGAGGATGTAGACCTTCCAGTGGCCGCCGGCGGGCGCGTAGGCGACCCGCTCGCGCAGGTCGCGGACGTCGTCGACCGAGCGGTTCGAGGCGGCGTCCATCTCGATCACGTCGATCGAGGTCCCCGCCGCGATCGTCACGCAGGACTGGCATTCGCCGCACGGCGTCACCGTCGGCCCGCCCCGTTCGCAGTTCAGCGAGCGGGCGAGGATCTTCGCCATCGACGTCTTGCCGGTCCCGCGCGAGCCGACGAACAGGTAGGCGTGGTGAACCTTGTCCTGCTCGACCGCGTTGCGCAGCGTGCGGACGACGTGGGCCTGCCCCACCACCTCGTCGAACGAGCCGGGGCGGTGGCGGCGGTAGAGGGACGTGGACTCGGTGCTCATAAAGGGCGTCCAGCCAGTGTATCCGGGGCAGATTTGCCCCCGCCCAGGGCCCATGCGGGCGCCCTTCAGAGGCGCTCTGTAGGTTGCCCGACGTGCCGCCGAGGGTCGCCAGATGGCTCACGCCCGCCGCCTGGGTGGCCGGGGTCACCGCCGTGCTCCTGCTGATCTTCCCGGTCGGTTTCCCCAACTACGACACGATCTACGCCCTCGTCTGGGGGCGCGAACTGGCCCATGGGATGAGCCCGGACTACGGCGCCGCCCTGCCCCCCACGCCGCACCCGCTGATCGACTTCCTCGGCCTCGTCACCTCGCCGTTCGGCGAAGCGCCGATCACGGTGACGATGGTCCTCGCCTACGTCAGCCTCGGCCTGATCGCCTACTTCGTCTACCGGCTGGGGACGACCTGGTTCGACCGTTGGGTCGGGGCGCTGGCGGCGGTGATCGTCCTCACCCGGGCGCCGTTCCTCTCCAACGGGCTGCGCGCCTACGTCGACCTCCCCTACATCGCCCTCTGCCTCGGCGCCCTCTACGTGGAGGCGCGAAAGCCCCGCGCCGGCTGGCCGGTCCTCGCGCTGCTGGTACCCGCGGGCCTGCTGCGCCCCGAGGCCTGGGGCTTCGCGATCGCCTACTGGCTCTGGCTGGCGTTCGACGTCGAGCGGGCGGCGGGAGAGCGCTCGCTTCACACGCGAGAGGTCGCTGGTTCGAAACCAGCCACCGACACCCGCTGGCGCAGCCCTTCGGTCTTCGGCTGGCGCGCCGTCTGGCGGGCGGAGCGATCCACCACCGAGCTCGCCTGGCTGGCGGCGCTCGCCCTGGCCGGGCCGGTCATCTGGGTCCTCTTCGACGCGATCACCACCGGCAACCCGCTCTACTCGTTGACCGGGACCCAGCAGACGGTCGAATCGCTGAAGCGGCAGACCGGGCCGGTCGACCTCGTCCTCTACGGCCCGCGCCGGCTCGGCGAAGTGATGCAGTGGCCGGGGATGATCGGCGGCTTCGGCGGCCTCCTGCTCGGCATCTTCCTGCTCCCGCGCCGCGCCGCGCTTGGCTTCGCCGCCGTCGTCCTCGCCCTGCTCGCCTTCGCCTTCCTGGCCGCGGCGGGCCTGGCGATCATCGCCCGCTACACGATGCTCGCCGGCGCGATCCTCTCGATCTTCTTCGCCCTCTCACTGCTCGGCTGGCGCTTCGTCGACCGCGGCAACCCTTGGCGGCGGCGCTGGCAGATCTTCGCCGGGATCGTCCTCGCGATGGTGCTGATCTGGCTGCCGAACCAGTGGAACCTCGACAAGCAGGTCCACACCGACCTGACCAACCAGGGCAAGATCGAGAACGACCTCACCGACCTGGTCGACGAAGGCGCCTTCTCACCCGCATGCGGGCCGATCGCGGTGCCCAACCATCGCGCCGTGCCGCGGCTCGCCTACGGCCTCGAAGTGAAGCCGACCGACATCGTCAGCGCCTCGGAGGCGGTCTCGGCGGAGGAAAGGAAGAAGCTGGCGGAAGTCGGCTACTGGGTGCAGCCGGCCAGCGAGTTCGTCATCCACAACTACATCCTCGACCCCAACGACAAGACGAACTTCGAAATCGACAAAGTGCCGAAGGGGTTCCACGAAGTCGCGCGGAACGACAGCTGGCGGATCTACACGAGCTGTCGCTGAGGGCCGAGAAGGCCTGGCGCCCGAGAAAGGCTCGGGGCCATTGCGGTCCGGACTGAGCCCCCGGGGACGGGGTTTGCGGAGGAGGAAGGACGGAGGAGTGCCGAGGTCACGGGATGCGGATCGACCGTGACGGAGATGGACGAGATCGGCGAGGGAGATGTCGCGTTCGTCAGGCTTCCGTGCGCTTCGTGAGGGTTCCGTGCGGTTCCACCTCAGGCCTACCCACGCTCGTTCACTTGAGCGCGCCATAGGGTGCTCAAGTGAACGAGCGTGACGGCGCCTGTCGTGGAGTCGTGACGTTCCCCACCCCTCGCCCGGAACATGGGCCGTTCTCCCCAAGACCCGGCCTTTTCGGAGGCGGCCACAGCCTGCCAGGGTCGCCTCCGAAAAGGCCCGGGTCCCGCCGGCGTACCCCCGTCCCTTCTCCGGGCGCCGGCGGGCGACGTCCCCGGCCCTAGCTCCCCCGCTCAGCCGAGTCGATCGCCGCGTGGGTGGCGGCGGCGAGGTCGGGGTCGCCGAGGTCGACGCTCGGCGGCAGCTCGACGTGGAGGTCGTCGCTGAGGTCGATCCGCGTCCGTAGGCGCCCCGCCGAGACCGAGCCGAGCACGTGGCCGCCGCGCCGGCGCTCGCTGTCGACGAAGTGCAGGTGGTATCCCGCCACCTCGATTCCCTCGACGTAGGCGGGGAAGCGAAAGCCGACCATCGAGCCCTCGACGTCGGTGAGCTCGAAGACGTGCTGGTCGGCGACCACCTCGGCAAGCGGCCGGTAGGGCGGCTCCTGGCGCGGCACCGAGCGCGCCCGCACGGTCGCGAAGCGCCCGTCGAGGCGCACGGCGAAGGAGGAAGTCCCCGACCGCGCCATCGAGTCGAGCGCCGCGAGGATCGATTGGTGGTCGAGCCCGGCGGCGATCTCGCCCTCGACCGTCGGTTCGAACTCCGTCACCACCGCGAACGGGGTCCGCTCCTCGGGCCCGACCGCGGTGACGTTGCCGTCGACGTCGGCGCGCAGGAACTCGCCGTCGATCGCGATCATCTCGCCGTCGAGCCCGTTCAGCGTCCCCAGCCCGAGGTCGCCGTGCTCCTCCAGCTCGGCAAAGGTCAGGTCGCCGTCGAAGGCCCCCTCGAGGAGCGCCCCGATCGTCGAGGCCTGGAAGAGGACGTGCGCCTCGCGCTCGGCGTGGAGGTCGGCGTGGCGCATCGACTCGACGTGGAGGGAACGGATCCAGCGCTCGTCCAGCATCGGCGGCAGTTTGCCGGCCGGCGCGCTCCCGCGCCGGGGTGAAGAAGTGGACCGTGCACCCGCCTTCGAGATCTGGTCACCGGGCGTGTCCGTCGTTTGTGGCTCGGGCCGGGCTTCCCCGCGGCACCCGCGGCATCCGCTTAAGGCTGCTTCCTTCCGGACCTGACCTGGTTCGCGTGCCCACGTCGCGCGGGACCCGGCCGTCAACGCCGCCGCGACGCACTGACCCCGACGGTCAGTCCCTCGGAACGGTAGTCGGCCCCGCTAGAGCGGATTGCGGGTTACAGGGCACCGCTGATTCCCCGCCTAGCACGGTCCGTTGCGAAGCCTACTCGCTCGCCATATGCTCGCGCCGCCTTGATCGATGTCGACACCGCATCCTTCTTCGCGATCGTCGTCGTCGCGGCGATCGCCGCGACCACCGTCGCGGTCGTGCCGAAGCGCTACGCGCCGCCCGTGGTGGTGCTCGAGCTGCTGCTCGGGATCGTGATCGGCCCGCACGTCCTCGGCCTCGCCCACTCCGACAGCTTCATCCAGTTCTTCTCCAACCTGGGGCTCGGGATGCTCTTCTTCTTCGCCGGCTACGAGATCGACTTCAACCGGATCAAGGGCGCGCCGATGAAGCTCGGCGCCTGGGGGTGGCTGCTGTCGGTGGCGCTGGCCTACGTGCTCGGCGGCGTGCTCGCGGCGACCGGCGTCATCGTCTCCGCCCTCTACACCGGGTCGGCGATGGCGACGACCGCGATCGGCACGCTGATCCCGATCCTCCGCGACAACGGCGAGCTGAAGACGCGCTTCGGCACCTACCTGCTGGCGGCGGGCGGGGCGGGCGAGTTCGGGCCGATCCTGCTGGTGACGCTGGTGCTCTCGACCCAGAACCCGCTGCACGAGTCCGTCATCCTGCTCGCCTTCGTCGGCCTGGCGCTGATCCTGGCGCTCGGCTCGATGCGCTGGGCGTGGCGCGGCTGGCCGCTGCTCGAGCGCACCTTCGAGGCGTCGAGCCAGCTCGCCGTGCGACTCACCGTGGTGCTCGTCTTCGGCCTCGTCTTCCTCGCCTCGAAGCTGGGGCTCGACCTGCTGCTCGGCGGCTTCGTCGCCGGGATGATCGTGCGGTTGGCCCTGCAGGGGCACGAGCTGCAGGTCTTCGAGTCGAAGCTGACTGCGGTCGGCTTCGGCTTCTTCGTGCCGTTCTTCTTCGTCGTCAGCGGGATCGGGTTCGACCTCGCGGCGCTCGGCTCGGCCGGCGCGATCGCCAAGCTGGCGCTCTTCTTCGCCCTCTTCCTGGTCGTGCGCGGGGTGCCGGCGCTGCTCCTCTACCGCGGCGTGCTGGGGGCGGGCGACCGCGCCGCGCTCGCCTTCTACTGCGCGACCGAGCTGCCGCTGGTGGTGGCGATCACCACCCTGGCGACCGAGACCGAGCACATGCTCGCCTCGACCGCGGCCGGGCTGGTCGGCGCGGCGATGCTCTCCACCCTCGTCTTCCCCTTCGTCGGGCTGGCGCTGCGGCGCCACGAGGAGGCCGACCGCGAGGAGCACGTCGGGGAGGGCCCGGACGGGGGTGCCCCTCCGCTCGGAGGAGAGCCCGTCGTCCGGCCGGCGCCGGCGGCCTAGGCCTCGGAGGCCCGGGCCGCGCGGCTCCGGGCCGTTACTTACGGACCAGCTTCAGAGTCTTCCAGACGGTGACGTGGGACTTCCCCACCTTCGCCGTCTCCTTGAAGAGCAGCTTCGACTTGGTAGTCAATCCCTTCCGCGCGGCCGGCTTGACCTTGAGGACGAAGTTCTTCACCTTCGCCTTCTTCACCTTGGCCTTGCGCCCGACCGTCGCCGCCTTGTGACGGTTCAGCATTCCGGTGAGCCCGAGGCTGCAGGTGGCGTTGACCTTCGCCGGGCACTTGGCCTTGACGGAGAGCGTATTGCCCTTCAGCACGGCCGGGCCGGCGAGGCTCGACCGCAGCAGGCTTTCGAGCCGGGCAGCGGAGACGCCGCCCTTGCCTCCGCCTGCGCCGACCGATCCTTCACCACCGTTGCCACCGCTACCCCCCTTGCCACCGCCGCCGGACCCGCCGCCATTGCTCGCGGTGCCGATCGTGATCGCGACGTTGTCGAAGCGCAGCGTGCTGGACCCGAGCAGTCCGACGCTGGCCACGGACGAGCTGGTTTCGGTCGCCAGTTCGATCGCGTAGGCGTGGCCGGAGACGAGCGTAACCGCGCTGTCTTTGCCGACGAAGGCTTCTTCGGAGCCGGTCACGGTCTCGGTGGACACGGTGGTGGTGGTTTTCGCCGTCCGGTCGAGCAGCTTCACCGTGTAGGTGGCCGACGGCGTGAGGTTGAGGATGTTTTTCGAGACGAGCTCACGATCCAGGTGGAGCGTGCCGCTGCCCCCTTCTCCTACCGTGAAGCTCGGCGAGACGAAGTTCTCGTTCGCTTTGAAGAGACCGCCGAGGTTGACCAAGATTTCCGTTTCGGCGGCCAGCGAGCCCTTCGGGTTCCCGGTTCCGGCGTCATAGAAGCCTTTCGTCTTGCAAACCCCCAAGAGGCCGAGGACGCCGATGTTGCACTGCCCTTCGCTCGCTTCCCACCCTTCCTGGCTGCCGCTGAATCCGCTCCCGCCGTTCGGATAGACGGTGGCGGCCCCCGCCGTGGCCGAGAACATCAAGAGGGCCGCGAGGGCGGCCCCGACGGGCGCCAGGGCGCGCAGACGTCGTCTTCCAGATCGCATTTATTGCTCCTTTGTCAATTCGCGCGAGCCCAGGCCATCCCCACGTCAGACCTCTCATGAGGGCGACCTTTGCTCACCTTGCGTCTGGACAATCGGTTTTTTACCCAAAAATGTCTAGGGATCTGACTAGTTTTTGGACACATGAACTTGATCCAAGCCGAACGACCGTCCAGTGCCCATAGGAAGGTCACGACGCGCCCGCCCGTAATATCGTTGGCGCTCTAGGGCGCGTAGCTCAGTGGGAGAGCGCTCGCTTCACACGCGAGAGGTCGCTGGTTCGAAACCAGCCGTGCCCATCCAGAACCCCTCGGCGGAGAGAATCGGGAGTGGTTCTCTACCGGTCGCGAATTGGCTCATTGCCCCCTGGCCAGGCGGCCAGATTCAAATTCCGAGGAACTCGTCTACGGCGCGATCAACTCCACGCCCGGCAGATACTGCGAGATGCGACGGGGGTCGCGGGTCAGCAGCGCTCGGTGAGTCACCGCGGCGTGGGCACCGATCAGGAAGTCGGCGAGGATCCGGGTCCTCACTCCCCCGGCACGACGATAGGCAGTGTGGGCATGGCCCGCGAGGAAAGCGGCGGAGTCCGGCAGCTCCTCGACCAGCAGCCGAGGAGGCAGCGAGTCCCGCATCGCCTCGATCCTCGAGAAGCGGGGCGCGATCTCGGCGAGGACGATCGCGTTGACGACCAGTGGCCCGGTGGCGAGCGCCTCCCGAAGCGCGGCCTCTGACCATTCCAGCCAGCGCTCATCTTCGGTGAACACGTCGAGCAGCACGCTGCTGTCGACGAAGGTGCCGGCCACGCTACCTACGAGTGAAGGCGAGGATCTCCTCGGTGCTCAGCGCGACATCGCCGGCGCCCCGCATCGCGGCGACTTCGGCCTCCGC
>JAFDWF010000103.1 GCA_018268575.1 Actinomycetota bacterium | reverse complement strand
GTCTGGCCGGTGATGTAGCGGGCCTCCGGCGAGCCGAGGAAGCGGACCGCCCAGCCGATGTCGGTCGGGTCGGCGAAGTCGCGGAGGGGGATCGAGGCGAGCATCTGGCGCTGGTGCTCCTCGCCGGCTTCTTCGAGGCCGGGGGTGCGGACGTTGCCGGGCATCACCGCGTTGATCGTGATCCCGTCCCCCGCCAGCTCGATCGCGGCGGAGCGCATGAAGCCGAGCATCGCCGCCTTCGAGGCGCCGTAGTGGCCGTAGCCGGGGTGGCCGGTGATCGGCCCGGTGATCGAGGAGGTGAGGACGACGCGGCCGTATTCGTGCTCGCGCATCGTCGCCAGGCAGGCCTGGACGGCGTGCAGCGCGCCCTTCGCGTTCAGGTCCATGACCCGGTCCCACTCGGCATCGTCGATCTGCTCCAGCGGCGTCGCGGGGTAGATGCCGGCGTTGGCGGCGAGGACGTCGATCCGCCCGCATCGCTCCAGCACGGTTGCCGCCATCGCCTCGACCGCGGCCCGGTCGACCACGTCGACGCCGACCCCGATCGCCCCTCCCGGCAGCTCGGTGGCGGTCCGCTCCGCCGCATCCCGGTCGAGGTCGGCGATCGCCACCCGCGCCCCCTCGCCCGCCAGCACCGTGGCGATCCCGCGACCGATGCCGCGGGCACCGCCGGTGACGATCGCAACCTGTCCGTCCAGTCGCTCCATCTCTCTCGGTCCTTTCTCAGGGTCCTCCGGGGGCACTGATGCCCTCGAGGCAGAGGTACTTGATCTCGAGGAAGTCGTCGAGCCCGTGGCGCGAGCCCTCGCGCCCCAGCCCCGACTGCTTGACGCCGCCGAAGGGCGCCCCCTCGTAGGAGAAGGCACCGGTGTTGACGGCGACGACGCCGAACTCGAGCGCCTCGGCGACGCGGAAGACGCGGCCGAGGTCATGGGAGAAGAGGTAGGCGGAGAGCCCGAACTCGGTCGCGTTGGCGAGCTCGATCGCCTCCGCCTCGGTGCCGAACCGCAGCACCGGCGCCAGCGGCCCGAACGTCTCCTCGCCGCAGAGGATCGCGCCGGCCTCGACCCCGGTCAGCACGGTCGGCTCGAAGTAGGTGCCGCCGCGCGCGTGGCGGGCGCCGCCGGTCGCGACCGCCGCCCCGCGCCGCACGGCGTCGTCGATGTGGGCTTCGACCTTGGCGACGGCGCGTTCGTCGATCAGCGGCCCCTGCTCGACCCCGGGCTCGAGGCCTTCGCCCACCCGCAGCGCCACGGTCGCCGCGACGAGGCGCTCGACGAAGGCGTCGTGGATCCCGTCCTGGGCGAGGATCCGGTTGGGGCAGACGCAGGTCTGGCCGCTGTTGCGGAACTTCGCCGCCATCGCCCCCGCCACCGCCTCGTCGAGGTCGGCGTCGTCGAAGACGATCAGCGGCGCATTGCCGCCGAGCTCGAGCGAGAGGCGCTTGACGGTCCCGGCGCTCTGCCGCATCAGCAGGCGGCCCACCTCGGTCGAGCCGGTGAAGGTCAGCTTGCGCACCCGCGGGTCGGTGGTCAGCTCGCCGCCGATCTCGGCGGGCGGGCCGTGGACGATGTTGAGGACGCCGGGCGGCAGCCCGGCGCGGATCGCCAGCTCGCCGAGGGCGAGGGCCGAGAGCGGCGTCTCGGTCGCCGGCTTGAGCACCATCGTGCAGCCCGCGGCGAGCGCCGGGGCCGCCTTGCGGAGGATCATCGCCGAGGGGAAGTTCCACGGGGTGATCGCCGCGCAGACGCCGATCGGCTGCTTGAGGACGAGGATCCGCCTGCCCGCGACGTTGGTCGGAACGAGGTCGCCGTAGGCGCGCTTGGCCTCCTCGGCGAACCACTCGACGAAGCCGGCGCCGTAGAGGACCTCGCCGCGCGCCTCGGCCAGCGGCTTGCCCTGCTCGGCGACCAGGATCCGGGCGAGGTCGTCGGCGGCGGCGACGATCAGGTCGAACCAGGCACGCAGGACCCGCGCCCGCTCGAGCGCCGTCCGCCCCGACCACTCCGCCAGGGCGCCCGCCGCGGCGTCGATCGCCCGCCGCGCGTCGTCGCCGTCGCCGTCGGCGACGTTGGCGACGACGGCGCCCGAGGCGGGGTCGGTGACCGCGATCCGGCGGTCGTCGGCCGCCGCCGTCCAGGCGCCGTCGATCAGCAGGTCCTGGCGCCAGAGCCCGGCGTCGGTGAGGGCGGAAGCGGGTGAGTTCAAGGGGTGCGCCTTCTCGTGGACAAAGAAGATCGGATGTGCGAAGGTTCGCAGACCGCGCAACTGAACGCAATGCGTACCAACTACGACACCACCACTCCGGCCGCCGAGCTCGACCGCCGCACCGTCTTTCACCCCTTCACTGCCCTCGCCCGGCACGAGCGCGAGGGGCCCCTGATGATCGTCGCCGGCGAGGGCTGCCGGCTCCGCGACGACCACGGCCGCGAGTACATCGACGCGATGGCGGGCCTCTGGTGCGTCAACGTCGGCTACGGCCGGCCGGAGATCGCCGAGGCGCTGCGCGAGCAGGCGCTGCGGCTGCCCTATTACCACTCGTTCTCCTCGATGGCGACCGAGCCGCCCGCCCGGCTCGCCGACCGGCTGTTGTCGGTGGCGCCGGGGTCGATGTCGAAGGTCTTCTTCGGCAACAGCGGCTCCGACGCCAACGACACCCAGGTGAAGCTGGTCCGCTACTACAACAACGCGCTCGGCCGGCCGCAGAAGAAGAAGGTGATCGCGCGCCGGCGCGGCTACCACGGGGTGACGCTGACCGCGGCGAGCCTGACCGGGCTCGACTCCCTCCACCGGGGCTTCGACCTGCCCCAGCCGGGGATCGTCCACACCACCGCGCCGAGCCGGCTCTGGGAGGCCGAGCCGGGCATCGACGACGAGGAGTTCTCGCGCCGCCTCGCCCACGACCTCGAGCAGCTGATCCTCGCCGAGGGGCCCGACACGGTGGCCGCCTTCATCGCCGAGCCGGTCCAGGGCGCGGGCGGCGTGCTCGTCCCCCCGGCGGGCTACTTCGCGGCGATCCAAGAGGTGCTGCGCCGCCACGACGTGCTGCTGATCGCCGACGAGGTGATCACCGGCTTCGGTCGGCTCGGCGCCTGGTCGGGCAGCGAGCTGCTGGGGATCGAGCCGGACCTGATCACCTACGCCAAGGGCATGACCTCGGGCTACGTGCCGCTCTCCGCCTGCGTCGTCTCCGAGGCGGTCTGGCGGGCCCTGGTCGAGGGCGGCCACGACGAAGCCTTCGGTCACGGCTACACCTACAGCTCGCATCCGCTCGCCGCGGCGGCGGCGCTCGCCAACCTCGACCTGATCGACGCCGAGGACCTGATCGGCCGGGTCGGCGTCGTCGGCCCCCACCTGCAGGCGCGCCTGCGCGAGGCCTTCGCCGGCCACCCGCTGGTCGGCGAGGTGCGCGGCACCGGCCTGATCGCGGCGGTCGAGCTGGTCGCCGCGACCGACCCGCCGCGGCGCTTCGACCCGGCGCTGCGGGTCGGGCCGCGGGTCGCCGCCGCCTGCCTGCGCCGCGGGGTGATCACGCGGGCGCTGCCGGAGGCCGACACCTTGTCGCTCTCGCCGCCCTTCGTCATCACCGAGGCCGAGGTCGACGAGTGCGTGGCCGCCCTGCGCGACGCGGTCGACGAGGTGGCGGGCGAGCTCGTGGGCGAGGGGCAAGATGTCTAGTGGATGGACCACCAGGTGGACGACAGCGGGCGTAGGCGGAGCACGGTCGGGCTCGTCGTCAACCCGATCGCCGGGATGGGTGGTCGGGTCGGGCTGGGCGGCACCGACGGCGATGCCCGCCTGCGGCGGGCGCGCGAGCTCGGCGCCGAGCCGGCGGCCCCTCGTCTGGCGGCGCTCGCGCTCGGCCGGCTGGCGCCGCTGCGGGACCGCCTCACCGTGCTCGTCGCGCCGGGACCGATGGGGGCGGCGGTGAGCGCCGGCCTCGGCCTCGCGACCACGGTCCTCGGCGCCCCGCCGGCGGCCGCCACCAGCGCCGCCGACAGCCGCGCCGCGGCCACTGCGATCGCCGCGGCCGGCGCCGACCTGCTCCTCTTCGCCGGCGGCGACGGCACCGCCCGCGACATCCACGACGCGATCGGCGGGGCGGTGCCCGTCCTCGGCGTGCCCGCCGGGGTGAAGATGTACTCGGGCGTCTTCGCCCGCAACGCGGCCGCCGCCGGCGACGCCGCCCTCGATTTCCTCTCGGCCCCGGGCCCCGGGCGGCTGCGGGCCGCCGAGGTGGTCGACGTCGACGAGGACGCCGACGGGCCGGGGCGGGTGCGCCTCTACGGCGAGCTCCGGGTCCCGGCCGAGCGCTCGCGGCTCCTGGCCGCCAAGTCGCGCGGCGCGGGCGACGCGGAGGCAGACCTCGACCGGCTGGCCGCCGCGGTCGTCGCCGAGATGGAGCCGGGCCGGCTCTACCTGCTCGGCCCGGGGACGACGATCGGGCGGATCAAGGAGCGGCTCGGCGTCGACGGCGGGCCGCTGTCGGTCGACGCGGTGCTCGACCGGGCGGCGGTCGGCAGCGGGCTCGGCGAGGCGGGGCTGCTGGCGCTGCTCGACCAGCATCCGCGGGCGAGCGCGCTGCTCGGCGTGGTCGGCGGCCAGGGATCGCTCTTGGGCCGCGGCAACCAGCAGCTGAGCGCCGCGGTGCTGCGCCGCCTCGGCGCCGACAACCTGACCGTGCTCGCCGCCGCCGACAAGCTGCTGGCGCTCCAGACCCAGCGCCTGCACGTCGACACCGGCGACCCCGAGGTCGACCGGATGCTGAGCGGCTACCGTCGGGTGCGGGTGGCGCCGGGGCGGACGATCGTGATCGAAGTCGGGACCTGAGGAACGAAACGGAGGAGCGGTGACAGCGACGAACGCAGCGCATCCCTACATGGCCAACTCGACGACGGCGGCGCGCGCGCAGATGCTGGCCGCGGTCGGCGCCGCCGACACCGAGGAGCTCTTCGAGCAGATCCCGGCCGACCACCGCCTGCGCGGCGGCCTCGACCTGCCCGCCGGGATCCGCTCCGAGGTGGAGCTGCGGCGCCACCTGCTGGAGCTGCTGACCAAGAACGAGACCTGCGAGTCGAACCTCAGCTTCCTCGGCGGCGGCTGCTGGCAGCACCACGTCCCCGCGGTCTGCGAGGAGATCGTCTCCCGCACCGAGTTCGTCACCCCGGTCTGGGGGACGCCGTCCTCCGACTACGGCCGCAACCACGCCTGGTTCGAGTTTGCGAGCCAGCTCGGCGAGCTGCTCGACCTCGACTTCGTCGGCCTCCCGGTCTACAGCTACGGCTGCGCCTCCGGCCACGCGATCCGGATGGCGGCACGGCTCACCGGCCGGCGCGAGGTGCTGGTGCCGCGCTCGCTCGATCCCGAACGCCTGGCGGTGATCCGCAACTACTGCGAGCCGGCCGAGATGGCCGACCACATCGCGATCGTCCCGCTCGAGGTCGACTGGGAGACGGGGCTGATCGACCTCGACGACCTCGAGGGCAAGCTCTCCGTCGCCGTCGCCGCCGTCTATTTCGAGAGCCCCGGCTATCTCGGCACGATCGAGACCGAGGGGGCGCGGATCACGGCGCTCGCCCGCGGCGTCGGGGCGGAGTCGATCGTCGGCGTCGACCCGATCTCGCTCGGGGTGCTGGCGCCGCCCTCGCGCTACGGCGCCGACATCGTGGTCGGCACCACCCAGCCGCTCGGCGTGCCGATGAACTGCGGCGGCGGCGTCGGCGGCTTCATCGCCTCCCGCGACGAGGAGCGCTACGCGCGCGAGTACCCGACCCTCGTGCTCAGCGCCTGCGAGACGATCGAGCCCGGTGAGCTCGGCTTCGGCATGACCCTGTTCGAGCAGAGCTCCTACGGCTCGCGCGAGAAGGGCAAGGACTGGACCGGCAACTCGGTCTACCTCTGGGCGGTCGCCAACGCGGTCTACATGTCGCTGCTCGGCCCGCAGGGGTTCGTCGAGATCGGCGAGGCGATCCTGCGCCGCAGCCGTTACGCGGCGCAGCGGCTGGCCGGCCTCGAGGGCGTCGAGGTCCGCCTCTCAGGGCCGTTCTTCAAGGAGCTCGTGGTCGATTTCGGCGGCACCCGCCGGTCGGTCGCGGCGATCAACGAGGCGCTGCGAGAGCAGGCGATATTCGGCGGTCACGATCTGTCCGCCGACTTCCCGGAGCTCGACCATTGCGCCCTGTACTGCGTCACCGAGGTGCACGCGAAAGAGGACATCGACCGTCTCGTCGAGACGCTTCAGGAGGTGATCGGCCGATGAGCAACGGAGGCCGCGAGCGCCGTTACCGGGCGCCGATCTGGGACGAGCCGATCGTGATGGAGATGGGGGCGCCTGGCCGCCGCGGCTTCGTGCCGCCCGCCACCGACCCCGAGCTGGCGGCGGCGACCGGGCCGCGCGAGGACCTGGTCCCGGCCGCGATGCGGCGCGCGGAGCCGCCCGCCCTGCCGGAGCTGACCGAGTTCGAAGTGCAGCGCCACTACCTGCACCTCGCCCAGGAGACGCTGGGGATGCTCGGGGTCAACCTGTTCGGCACCTGCACGATGAAGTACAACCCGCGGCTCGGCGAGCACCTGACGGCGCGGCCGGAGATCGCCGCCGTCCACCCGCTCCAGGACGAGGACACGATGCAAGGGACCCTGGCCGCGATCCACGGCCTCGACCTGATCCTGCGCGAGCTCTCCGGCATGGACCAGTTCGTCTTCCAGGCGGGCGGCGGCGCCGACGCCGCCTACACCAACACCTGCGTGACCCGGGCCTACTACGCCGCCCGCGGCGAGCTGGAGCGGCGCGACGAGGTGATCACGACGATCCAGGCCCATCCCTGCAACGCCGCCACCGCGGCTGCGGCGGGGTTCAAGGTGGTGACGCTGACCCTGGAGGAGGACGGCTACCCCTCGGTCGAGCAGCTGCGCGCCGCCGTCTCCGAGCGAACCGCGGCGCTGATGGTCACCAACCCCGACGACATGGGGATCTACAACCCGCACATCAAGGAGTGGGTGGAGATCGTCCACGCGGCGGGCGGGCTCTGCTTCTACGACCACGCCAACTTCAACGGCGTGATGGGCAAGCTGCGCGCCCGCGAGCTCGGCTTCGACGCCTGCATGTACATGCTCCACAAGACCTTCGGCGCGCCGAAGGGCGGCGGCGGGCCGGCGGTCGGCGCCTACGGCTGCGCGGCGGAGCTGGTGCCGTTCCTGCCGCGGCCGTTGGTGCGCCGCGAGGGGGGCCGCTTCAGGTTGGAGCGCGACGCCCCGCAGAGCGTCGGCAAGGTGCGCGAGTTCTGGGGCAACGTGCCGCAGATCGTCAAGGCGTACGGCTGGGCGCGGGCGATGGGGGGCGACGGGATCGAAGCCGCCTCCGACCTCTCGGTGCTCGCCAACAACTACATGGAGGACCGGCTGCTGGCGATCCGCGGGGTGACCAAGAGCCACCCCCAGATCGGCGCCCGCCGGCTCGAGATGACCCGCTACAGCCTCGGCACGCTGACCGAGGAGACCGGGGTCACGGTGCTGGACGTCGAGAACCGGATGGTCGACTACGGCGTCGACGCCCCCTGGCTGAGCCACGAGCCGTGGATCGTCCCCGAGCCGTTCACGCCGGAGCCCGGTGAGCTCTGGTCGATCGAGGACATCGACTACTGGATCGACACCCTGGCGAGGGTCTGTGAGGAGGCCTACGCCGATCCCGAGCTGGTCAAGACCGCCCCGCACGAGCAGGTGATCCACCGGCTCGACGCGGCGCGGATCGACGACCCCGACTACTGGGCGACGACCTGGCGCGCCTACCTGCGCAAGCACGGTCCCCGCGACCGCGTCCCGGCCGGGGCATCCGGAGCCTGAGGTGCCGGCCGCCGAGCCCGACCCGGCGGCCGCCCGCGTCGCCGTGGTCGGCGCCGGGCCGATCGGTGCCGGCTGGGCGATCGCCTTCGCCCGGGCCGGGCTCGCGGTCGCCCTCCACGACGTCGACCGCGACCGCCTGGCGGCCGGGCGCGAGCTGGTCGAGGCGCGCCTCGCCGACCTGCGCGAGCACGGGCTGCTGGCCGAGGGGCCAGCGGCGGTGGCGGCCCGGGTCGAGCCGGTCGCCGACCTCGGCGACGCCCTCGCCGGCGCCGGCCACGTCCAGGAGTGCGCGCCGGAGCGCCTCGAGCTGAAGCGCGAGCTGTTCGCCCGCCTCGACGCGCTCGCCCCCGGCGCGGTCCTCGCCAGCTCCTCCTCGGCGATCACCGCCTCCGCCTTCGCCGCCGACCTGGCGGGCCGCGGCCGTTGCCTCGTCGCCCACCCCGCCAACCCGCCCTTCCTGTTGCCGGTGGTCGAGGTCGTGCCCGCCCCCTTCACCGAGGCGGCCGCGGTCGAGCGCACCGTCGCGCTGCTGCGGGCGGCCGGCATGCGCCCGGTCCGCCTGCGGCGCGAGCTCGAGGGCTTCGCCTTCAACCGCCTGCAGGGGGCACTCCTGCGCGAGGCCTACCGGCTGGTCGCCGCCGACGTGCTCGACGTCGATGAGGTCGACGCGCTCGTCCGCGACGGCCTCGGCCGCCGCTGGGCGCTGACCGGCCCGTTCGAGAACGCCGACCTGAACGTCGAAGGCGGGATCGTCGCCCACGCCGAGCGGATGGGCGCCGCCTACGCGCGGATGGGCGCCGAGCACGGCGAGCGCGGCGAATGGGACGCGGAGCTGGTCGCGCGGGTGGCGGCGCAGCGGCGCGCGCTGCTGCCGCGCGAGCGCCGCGGGGAGCGGATCGAGTGGCGCGACCGGGCGCTGATGGAGCTGGACCGGCTGCTCGAGGGGCTGTGAGGACGCACCCGCGCGACCGGGCTCGTGCGGGAGAGCGCCCAAGCGTGCGGTGTGCGAGCATCCTCTCCCGGTGGAGGCGGCAGGCGGAGATACGGTGACCCGTTCGAGGGACTTCGTCCAGTCGCTGGAGCGCGGCCTCGCGGTGATCCGCGCCTTCAACACCGACCGGCAGGCGCTGACCGTCAGCGAGATCGCGGTCGTCACCGGCCTCTCCCGGGCGACCGTCCGGCGCTCCCTGGTGACCCTGGTCGAGCTCGACTACGTCGAACGCGACGGCCATTACTTCCAGCTGCGCCCGAAAGTCCTCGACCTCGGCTACGCCTACATCTCGAGCCTCTCCTTGCCAGAGATCGCGCTGCCGCACGTCGAGCGCCTGGTCGGCGAGGTGACCGACTCCAGCGAGGCCGCCGTGCTGGATGGCGACGAGATCGTCTACGTGCTGCGGGTCGCCGGGCCGCGGATCGTGACCGCCTCGATCAGCGTCGGCGGGCGGATGCCGGCCCACGCCACCGCGCTCGGCAAGATGCTCCTCGCCTCCCTCGAGGAGGCCGAGCTCGAGGCCTACCTCGACCGACCCGCGTTCGGCTCCTACACGGCGCGGACGATCACCGACCCGGCGGCGCTCCGCGAGCAGCTCACGGTCGCCCGCGAGCGCGGCTGGGCGACCGTCGACCAGGAGCTGGAGGAAGGGCTGCGGGCGGTCGCCGTGCCGGTCCGCGGCTCGGGCGGCGTCGTGGTCGCCGCGCTGAACGTCTCCAGCAGCATCGTCTTCCGCACCGAGGAGTCGATGGAGCAGGACCTCCTGCCGCCGCTGCGGCTGGCGGCGGAGCGGATCGAACCGGACCTCACGGCGGCGATGCGCAGCCATCCCCGCCGCCAGATCTCGCACCACTGATCGGCCCGCCCGGCGCCCCGGCGCGCTCCGGCGAGACGGAAAGGGACCCGGCCTTCTCGGAGGCGACCCTGGCAGGCTGTGGCCGCCTCCGAGAAGGCCGGGTCATGGGGGGATGGCGCAGGTCCTACGCTCCGCTGTTCCTTATGCCGGGATGGTGGGCATAAGGAACAGCGGAGGGAGGGTGCCGCGGGGTCCGTCACGAAGACGCCGGGAACCACGCGGGAGACGTGAGGGAGACGTCACGGGTCCCACGCCTCCTCCACGGTCCAGGACGCGCCGGGTGAGTCCTCCACCGCATGGCG
>JAFDWF010000102.1 GCA_018268575.1 Actinomycetota bacterium | reverse complement strand
GGGGTGCGGATGACCGTGCTGGTCCCCAACGCCGACGAGTCCGAACGCCGGCGGCTGCCCGGCGGCGGCGCCCGGGTGACCCTGAGCTGGGCGCCGGGGCACATGCACGTGGTGAGCGGGTCGCCGGGTGAGGCGGGGGCCGATCCAGCCTTGGAGGGCTGAAATCCCGATGAAAGGAAGCAGGTATGGCAACTGAGCTGAAGGCGAACATGGGCCTGGCCGGCTCCGGTGAGGATCTGCAGCGCTGGGATCGGGAGCACCTGATCCACCCGCAGTACGTGCCGGGGGCCGACTCCCGGACCCGGATCATGGTCAAGGGCAAGGGGGTGCGGCTCGAGGACGCCGACGGCCGCGAATACCTCGATGCCACCGGGGGGCTCTGGTGCGCTCAGGTCGGTCACGGCCGGCGCGAGCTGGCCGAGGCGGCGGCCGGGCAGATCGAGCAGCTGGAGTTCTTCGCCTCGTTCTGGGACTTCAGCAACGAACCGTCGGTGCGGCTCGCCCACCGGCTGGTCGAGCTCGCCCCCGACAACATCGGCGGCGTCTACTTCACCGTCGGCGGCTCGGAGTCGAACGAGATCGCGATGATGATGGCGCGCATGTACCACCTGCGCAACGGCCAGCCGGAGCGCAACCTGATCCTCAGCCGCAAGGACGGCTACCACGGCATCACCTACGCGGCGAGGACGGCCACCGGGCTGGACTCCTTCCACGGTGAAATCGGGCCGCTGCCCGAGGGCTACCACTACCTGACCGCGCCGAAGCCCTACCGGCTCGAGAACTGCACCGACTTCTGCGTCGAAGAGCTCGAACGGACGCTGGCCGAGCTCGGCGCCGACCGGGTCGCGGCGATGATCGGCGAGCCGATCATGGGCGTCGGCGGCATGGTCGTGCCGCCCGACGACTATTGGCCGCGGATCGAGGCGGTGCTGAAGGAGCACGGCATCCTGCTGATCTTCGACGAGGTGGTCACCGCCTACGGCCGCACCGGCACCTGGTTCGGGGCGCAGCAGTTCGGCGTCGCCCCCGACCTGATCTCGACCGCGAAGGGGATCACCAGCGGCTACCTGCCGCTCGGCGCGGTCCTGGTCAGCGAGCAGGTCCGCGATGTCGTGCTGCGTGATCCGGGCTTCGTCGCCGGCTTCACCTACACCGGCCACCCGACCTGCTGCGCCGTCGCCCTGCGCAACCTGGAGCTGCTCGAAGAGGAGGACCTGCTCGAGAACGCGGCGACGATCGGCGCCTACCTGCTCGAGCGCTTCGAAGAGCTGCGCGACCTCCCCTGCGTTGGCGACGTGCGGGGCAAGGGCCTGATGCTGGGCATCGAGCTGGTGAAGGACCGCGAGACCAAAGAGCCCGCGGTCGAGCTGGCGGAAGAGCTGGGGGAGAGGTTCACCGACGAGGCGCACGTGATCATCCGCAACGTCGAACAGAACCTGATCTTCTCGCCGCCGCTGGTCTTCACCCGCGAGGACTGCGACGAGGTCGTCGCCGCGGTCCGCGCGATGCTGGAGAAGTATGGGCCCTCGGCCTAGCGGCGAGGCGGAGCCCTCGGTCGGCACCGGCTTCCCGGTGCTGACCCTGGAGGGCCGGGCGGCGGACCGCGGCGTCGCCTACGGCCGTCTCGCCGCCGATCGGATCCGCGACGGACTCGACTTCTACGGTCCCGTCTTTGCCGCCGTCGGCGTCAGCGGCGCCCGCTTCGAGCGGCTCGCCGCGCAGCTGGCCGAGGAGATCGGGGAGTTCGACCCCGACCTCTTGCTCGAGCTGGAAGGCATCGCCCGCGGTGCCGACGTCAGCCTCGCCGAGGTGATCTCCCTGAACGCGCGCAGCGAGCTGATGCGCATGTCGGCGGACGGCTGCACCGCGATCGCCTGCCTGCCGCAGAGCAGCACCGGCCACACGATCCTGGCGCAGAACTGGGATTGGCATCCGAGCCGCTCGGCGACCGGCGTGCTGCTGCGCATCCTCCCCGACCACGGCCCGGCGATGCTGACCTTCGCCGAGGCCGGGGCGCTGGCTCGCTGTGGCCTCAATGAGGCGGGCCTGGGGGTCGTCGGCAACTCGATCGAATGCGAGGGCGGGACCAGCGCCGGCGGCATCCCGGTAGCCCTGCTGCGGCGCCGCATCCTTCAGTGCGAGACCGTGGCGGAGGCGGTACGGACGCTGGCGGAGTCGCCGCGCGGCACCTCCGCCAACCACCTCCTCGCCGACGCCGCGGGCGACGCGGTCGCGGTCGAGGCGACCCCCGAGGACCTCTTCGAGGTCGAGCCGGCCGACGGCCTCCTGGCCCACAGCAACCACTTCCTCTCCTCCCGCGCGCAAAGGGAGGTGGTCGACACCGGGATCGCCGCCCACCCCGACACCCTGCAGCGCGCCGACCGGCTCGCCGCCCTGGTGCGCGAGCGGCAGCCGGCGGGCGTCGCCGCGGTGCAGGAGGCGCTGCGCGACCACCAGGGCCACCCCGATTCGATCTGTCGCCACGCGACCACCGTCGACCTCGGCACCTGGACCACCGTCGCCTCGGTGGTGATGGACCTCGACGAGCGACGGATGTGGCTCGCCGCCGGCCCGCCCTGCGAGAGCGAGTACGAGGCCTACGGCTTGGAAGGCACTTAGACGCGCAGTTCCACGATGGTGCTCCGGGGGGCGCCTGGGGGACGGGGCCGTCGCCGGCTGGCGCCCGGACGCCGAAGGGACGCGGCCTTTTCGAAGGCGACCCGGGCAGGCTGTGGCCGCCTCCGAAAAGGCCGAGTTTCGGGAGGAACGGCCGAGGGTCCGGGCGGGCACGGGGGTGCGTTCGCACTTACCTACGCATAGTGGCCATTACTGCGAACTCACCGCGTCGGGGACCGTGCCCGTCACGAAGACGCCGGGAAGTGCGCGGGAGACGTGAGGGAGACGTCACCGATTTCACAGTT
>JAFDWF010000101.1 GCA_018268575.1 Actinomycetota bacterium | reverse complement strand
GGTGGCGATCCTGCCCGGCGGCTCGGCCAACGTGGTCGCCCGCAGCCTCGGCATCCCCAACGAGGTGGTCGGCGCGACCGAGCACCTGCTCTCGCTCGCCGACGACTGGGAACCGCGCAAGATCGACCTCGGGCGGGTGGACGAGCGCCGCTTCGTCTTCGCCTGCGGAGCGGGGATCGACGCGACCGTGGTCAAGCGGGTCGACGCGCACCCGAAGCTGAAGGCGAAGGCGGGCCCCTGGTATTACAGCTGGGCGGGCGTCTCCGCCCTCACGCGGCGCTACCTGGTCAATCCGGTGCGCCTGCGGGTGACGGTTCCCGGGCAGGATCCGGTCGAGGGCGTCACCGCGATCACCCAGAATTCCGACCCCTTCACCTACTTCTCGACCAAACCGGTCTACGTCAACGAAGGGATCGCGATCGACGACGGCACCCTCGCGATGGCGGTGCTGAAGCGGGCGGCGATGCGCGACATGCCGACCCTGCTGCCGAAGCTCTTCTCGCCGAAGAAGCCGGCCGTCCGGCACCGCCAGATCGTCGGCTTCCAGGACCTGACCGAGGCGACGATCGAGTCGATCTCCGAGGATCGCTCCGGCGCCCCCCGCTCCTTTCAGCTGCAGGTCGACGGCGACTACATCGGTGAGCGCACCCGGGTCGAGCTGGGAATCGAGCCGGGCGCGCTGACCATCGTCGCCTGACCCCTCAGGTGCGTTCGCACTTCCCCACACTGAGTATGGGGAAGTGCGAACGCACCCGCTAGTCGAGGAAGCCCGATTCGCGGGCCGAGACCGCGGTCTGCAGCAGCGTCTCGGCGGCGTCGAAGCGGGGCTTCCAGCCGAGCAGGCTGCGGGCCTTGGTGGTGTCCATGATCACCGGCGTGGCGAGGGCCGTCGCCCACTCGAGCTGCGGGTTGACGAAGGAGAGGCGACCGGCGATCGCGCTCCCGGCGCCGAGCGCGGGGCGCGGGACCCGGACCGAGCGCCAGCCGAGCGCGGCGGCGATGTCGGCGACGCCGATCTCGCCGAAGCCGGCCAGGTTGTAGGCGCCCGGCTGCCCTCTTCCCTCCACCGCGGCGGCCATCGCGGTGGCGACGTCGTCGTGGTGGACGAGCTGGAGCGGCACCCCCGCGTCGGGCAGGATCGGCTTCAGCAGCGGGATCCGTTCGAGCACGTGGCGGCGCAGCAGCGGCACCGGGTCGCCGAGCCGGGCGGCGCCGACCGTCTGCTCGATCAGCATCGTCGCTCGCGGGCCGGCGACGATGCAGGGGCGGAAGACGTAGGCGTCGAGCTCGGAGCCGGCGAGGATCTCGTCGAGCGCCTCCTCCAGCTCTGCCTTCTGGGCCGAGTAGTAGAAGCTCGGCGAGCCGAGCGCGGGCGTCTCCTCGGTCAACGGCTGGGGATTGTCCGGGTGGAAACCGTAGGCGGCCACCGAGGAGGCGTAGACGAGCCGCTCGACCCCGGCATCGACCGCGGCTTCGAAGGCGTTGCGGCTGCCCTCGAGGTTGATCCGCCGCGTCTCCTCGCGGTCGCCGAAGATCGCGAAGGCGAGGTGGACGGCGACGTCGGCGCCCTCGAACAGCGCCGTCAGGTGGCCGCGGTCGAGGATGTCGCCGCGCTGGTAGGTCGCCTTGCGCCACCCTGCCGCCACCGGGTCGAACGGCCGCCGCGCCATCCCCCTTACCGCGCCGACCGCCTCCGAGGCCTCCAAGGCGTCGATCAGCGAGCCCCCGATCTCCCCCGTCGGCCCGGTGACCGCGACGGTCAGCGACATGGAATCAGGCGGTCGGCGTTATGCGATACGCGTCGAACACGCTCTCCACGTTGCGCAGACGCGTAATGCAGTGTTTGAGCTGCTCGGTGTCGCAGACCTCGACCACGAACTTGTTCTTCACCATCGGGTGGCTGGTGGTGCAGGTGGCCCCGATGATGTTGATCCCGGCCTCGGAGAAGGTCCGCGAGAGGTCCTCGAGCAGGCGGGTCCGGTCGTAGGCGTCGATCGCGATCTCGACCCGGTAGGACGCTTCGTTGCCGCCCTCCCAGCCGACGTCGACGAAGCGCTCGGGCGCCCGTTTCAGCGCCTTCACGTTTTTGCAGTCGGTGCGGTGGATGGTGATCCCGCGGCCGAGGCTGACGTAGCCCGCGATCTCGTCGCCGGGCACCGGGCGGCAGCACTTCGCCAGCCGCACGGCGACATCCTCGACCCCCTTGACCACGATCCCATAGTTGGAGGCGTCCTTGGTGCGGCGGGCGCGGTCGGAGTACTCGGTCGCCGGTCGCAGGTCCTCGGCGTCGACCGCCTCCCCTGCTCTCAGCCGCTGGAGGATTTTGTTGACGACGGTCTTGGTCGAGATCTTGCCCTGCCCGAGGGCGATGTAGAACTCGCTCGCTTTGCGGAAGCCCATCTCACGGATCACGTCGGCGAGCAGCGCCGAGCCGGAGATCTTCTGCATCGGCACGCCGCGCTTTTTCAGCGCCTCCTCGAGCCCCTCGCGGCCGTCGCGCTCGGCGTCCTCGCGGCGCTCCTCTTTGAACCAGGCGCGGATCTTGTTGCGGGCGCGGCTGGTGCGGACCAGCTTCAGCCAGTCCAGCGACGGCGCCCGTTTCTGCTTCGCCGTCAGCACCTCGACGATGTCGCCGGAGCGCAGCTGGTAGTGCAGCGGCACGATCGCGCCGTTCACCTTCGCGCCGACGCAGCTGTGGCCGACGTCGGTGTGGACGGCGTAGGCGAAGTCGAGCGGGGTCGAGCCCGCCGAGAGGCTCTTCACTTCGCCCTTCGGGGTGAAGACGAAGACCTCGTCCTCGAACAGGTCGACCTTCAGCGATTCGAGGAACTCGGTCGGGTCCTGTTCGCCCTCGGCCTCGACCAGCTGGCGCAGCCAGGTCAT
>JAFDWF010000100.1 GCA_018268575.1 Actinomycetota bacterium | reverse complement strand
CTGCTGACCACGGTGACCACGATGTACGTGGCGGGGAACCCGTCGCTGCGCCTGATCCTGCTGACCTGCCTCGGCGGCGCCCTCTCGGCCGGGGGCGCGGGGGCGATCAACCACGCCGTCGACCGCGACATCGATCGCACGATGAAGCGCACCCTCGATCGCCCGGTCGCCTCGGGTCGGGTCTCCCCCGGCGCCGCGATCGCCTTCGGCTGCCTGCTCGGCGCCCTCTCCTTCCTCTTGCTGGCGACGCAGGTCAACGTCCTCGCCGCGGCGCTCTCGCTCTCCGGCCTCTTCGGCTACGTCTTCGTCTACACGCTCTGGCTGAAGCGCCGGACGCCGCAGAACATCGTCATCGGCGGCGCCGCCGGCGCAGTTCCGCCACTGGTCGCCTGGGCCGCGGTGACGGGCGGCCTCAGCGGCATGGCCTTCTACCTCTTCGCGATCGTCTTCTTCTGGACCCCGCCCCACTTCTGGGCGCTCTCGCTGCTGATGAAGGACGACTACGCGCAGGCCCGGGTGCCGATGCTGCCGGTGGTCGCGGGCGAGGACGAGACGCGGCGCCAGATCATGCTCTACACCGTCCTCCTCTACGCGGTCACCCAGCTGCCCTTCTGCGCGGGCGGCCTCGGCATCGCCTACCTGGTCCCCTCGATGCTCCTCGGCGCCCTCTTCATCGGCTCCTCCTACATGCTGCTGCGCACCAAGAGCCGCGCCTGGGCCCTCCGCACCTACCTCTTCTCCCTGCTCTACCTGGCGCTGCTCTTCGTCGCGATGGCCGTTGCGGCGCACGTGTAGGGAGGACCCGGCCTTTTCGGAGGCGACCCGGGCAGGCTGTGGTCGCCTCCGAAAAGGCCGGGTCACAGGGGGACGGCGGAGGGTCCGGCGGGCGGCGACGACCGTCACGGATCCCTGGCGGAACGAGCGCCGGGGAGGGTGGATGTCACGGATCGTCCCGGATCGCGAACGGTCAGGAGACTCCGTGGTTCGAGATGGGCCTCATCCGCCCATGAGGAACCACGCAGATCCTCGACCGCTCGAAGATGTGCCGTCTCGTGACGAGCGCCCGGTCCTCGCGTTGATGGGCCGAAAACCCGCCTATATGTCCGGTTTTCGGCCCATCAACACCGAGGTCGTCCCGAACGCCGATCGGTCCGGCCCGAACCCTCACGCGGGCGCCAGCTCGCCCCGGCCCGAACCCTTCCCGCGCCCCAGCCCCATCGGGCAGCCGCCGGGACCGCCGGGACTGATAGAAATCCGCCTGTGGATCGCGAGACCGCACGCAGGAACATGACCGCCGGGCTGGTCGCCGGGGGCTTCGCCGCGATGATCTTCGCGCTCTGCTTCATCGTCGCCCTCCTCTGGATCGCGCACTGATGAGCGAGCACCGACACATCCCCGAGCCCGGCGAGACGATCCAGCTGCCGCGGCCGTCCTGGGGCCCGGCCCTCTTCGCCGTCGGTGCGATCGGCGCCGTCGCCGGGATCTACGCCAACGGCTTCGTCTTCTCGGCCTTCGTCTGGTCCTACATCGGGATCATCATCCTGCTCTTCGGCTTCCGCGCGATCGTCCGTACCTCGGTACGCAGTTACTTCGCCCTGCCCCGCCGCCAGGAGGCGAAATTCGCCACCCTGCCGGTCGAGCAGATCGAACTCGAGGGCAAGCCTTCGGGCACCCCGCAGCAGCCCTGAGAAGCGCTCCAGACGTCGGAGGTGGCCCCTCAGCACCTCTCGTATGGCCTGTCCGCGCCCGCTCGGCCCGCGTCATCTCTGCTTCGGCAACGCAAATTCCGACGTCGCGCCCTCCGACGTCCACACCCGGACGATGTCGCGCATCGAGAGGACGCCGACCACCTCGCCCGCCTCGAAGACGACCAGGTGGCGGACGCCGCGGCGCGACATCTCGGCGGCGGCGTGCTCGAGGCTCCAGTCGGGAGCGGCGGCGATCACCGACTCGGTCATGTGCCCGGCGACCGGCTCGACGTCCGGGTCCTCGCCGGCACCGATCGAGAGCAGCAGGTCACGCTCGGTGACGATCCCCGGGGTCGGCGCCTCGTCGTCGATCACCAGCGCCGCGCCGACGTTCGCGTCCACCATCGCCGCCGCGGCCTGGCGCAACGTATGCGACGGCCCCACCGTCACCGAGACGTCGGACATGCCATCTCTCACCTGCATCGCTACCTCCTCGTCGACGAGTGTCGCGGATAGTGCGAATCGATGCAAATGTACCCCTCCTGCGACGGCCGGCAAACGCCGTCCCGGGGGCCTCGACATATAGACTCCGCCGCGCCTCGGCAGTATGCAGAACTTCCCCAAGCCCATTCGTCTGCTCGCGCCCCTCGTGGCCCTGATCGCGACCGTCGTCGTGGTCTCCGGCTGTGGGACGACGAACCCGGACATCGCGCGCGGCCGCGTCCTCTTCACGACCAAGTGCGGCGTCTGCCACACGCTCGCGCAGGCCGGGACCACGGCGACGATCGGGCCGAACCTCGACGACGCCTTCGCCGCGGCGCGCGAAGCCGGTGGCTTCGACGCCGCCACGATCGAAGGGGTCGTCCAGGCCCAGGTCGACAGCCCGCGGCCCTCGAACGGTAACCCGGCGGTCTCGATGCCCCCCCACATCGTCGAAGGCACCGCCCTCGACGACATCGCCGCCTACATCGGCAAGTACGCGGGCGTGCCCGGCGCGGCGCCGCCGGAAGTCGAAGGCGGCCCCGGCGCCCAGGTCTTTGCCAACAACGGCTGCGGTGGCTGCCATACGCTGGCCGCCGCCAACTCGGGCGGCACCACCGGACCGAACCTGGACGAACATCTGCCCGGCGTGAGCGAAGCCGAAATCGAAGAAAAGATCACCAACGCGAGCGCCAGGGAAGTCTCGGGCTATCCCAAGGGCGTGATGCCGGAAAACTTCGGAGAAAAGCTTTCGTCGACCGAACTCGAAGAGTTGGCGAAATTCCTCCACGAAAGCGTCAACAAAAAGTCCGGCTGAAGTTGAAGTAGGCCGCGTGGCCGAGAGGCCGCGCCGGTCATCATCTGAATATGTTTGCGCGAATTCGAAATCGCTTCGAGATCTCTCCGCAGCGCTACGCACAAGTGACGACGGTGGCGCTGATCGGCCTTACCCTGATCGTGCTCACCGGTGCCGCGGTGCGCCTGACCGACTCGGGGCTCGGCTGTCCGGACTGGCCCAAATGCTACGGCGAAGGCCAGCACCCGGCGCTCGAAACGCACGCGATCATCGAGATGAGCAACCGCATCGTCACCGCTCTGCTCGGCATCGCGGTGATCGCCGCCGCGGTGCTCGCCTTCTTCCGCCGCCCCTTCCGCCGCCATCTGGCGATCTTCGGGGTGCTGCTGCCGCTCGGCGTGATCGCGCAGGCGATCCTCGGCGCTTTGGTGGTCAAGTTCGACCTCCGGCCGGAACTCGTGATGGGCCACTTCATCCTCTCGATGATGCTGCTCGACGCCGGCTTCGCGCTCTTCTGGTGCTCGCGCTACGAGCCCTGGGACCGGCGCCGCTCCTGGGACCGCAAGGGCGTCTGGGCGGTGCGCTGCCTGGTGCCGCTGGGGCAGCTGACGATCCTCGCCGGGACGATCGCCACCGGCTCCGGGCCGCACGCGGGCGAGTTCGAAGGACAGTTCGTCCAGCGCTTCACCTTCGAGGGGCACGGGACGCTCGAATGGGTGGTCCAGCGGCACGCGGTGATAGCGACGATCTACGGGCTGGCGGCGATCGGCGTCTGGTTCTACCTGCGCCGGCCGGGCGGCGATCGGCGGGCGCTGAAACCGCTCACCGTCGTCCTCCTCCTCCTTGCCCTGCAGGGGATCCTCGGCTACGTCCAGTGGGAGCTCAAGCTGCCGAGCGAGATCGTCTGGGCCCACGTCGCCCTCGCCACCTTCAACTGGCTGGCGATGCTGTGGACGATCGCCGTGGCGGGCCGGCTCGAGCGGCGCGACGCCCCGGCGGGCGGTGAGCGAGCCGCGGATTCGGCCCCGGCGACGGCCGGCGCCGGCGCCCCCTAGGAACGGGGGAGCGGCCGATGCTCCCCTTCTGGCTCTCGATAGGCGCCCTCAGCCTCGCCCAGGGCGTTCTCGTGGGCCTCCCCCGTCCTCCCGTCCGGATCGGCTGGCTCGACCGCCTAGGAGGCCGCTGGTGGGCTCTCGTGCTGCCGCTTTCGATAGTCGTGGTGATCGGCGCGATCGCCCTCGACTCGGCCTCGGCGAAGTTCCTCACCTGGCTGGCGCTGATCGCCGTGCCGCCCTTGGCGGCGATCGCCCTCGGCTGGCTCGTCCACGGCGCCCGACCGCCGCTGGCGCTGCTGGCGGCGCTGCTCTTCGGCCTCGCCTGGGCGGCGAAGGGAGAGCTCGGCGGCCAGTCGGCCGGCCTGGCCCTCACGGCGCTCTCCTGCGTCACCCTCGGCTGGCTCCTGGTCTGCGTGGTGCCGGCGCGCTGGGTGAAGCTCGGCATCTACGCGATGGCGCTGGTCGACGCCTACCTCGTCTTCACCGACCTCCTCCAGCAACCCAACTCGGTCCTCAACTCGGCGGCGCCGGCGGCCAACCTGCCGAAGCTGCAGCTGGTCGACTGGGGCTCGGCCCTGATGGGCTTCGGCGACCTCTTCATCGCCGCCGTCCTCGGCGCCCTCCTCGCTCGCGACCCCCGCCTGCAGCTCCGCGGCGCGATCCTGGCGGCGCTCCTGTGCTGCGCCTGGGACCTGCTCTTCTTCTTCATCCACGAGACCCCGGCAACCGTCCCGGTAGCGCTCACCCTGCTGAGCCTCGAGCTCTGGGGCCGGCGAGGGCGCGCGGTCAGTGGAACTGTGCGAACAGGGTGATCAGAGCCGCGAAGCCGCCAAACATCATCGTCCCCAGCGAAATGAAGCCGATGACCATGGCGTGCTGGAGGTCGTCGACCCGTCCGTCCAGGCGCTCGACCGCGCGCTTCACTCCGTCGACCGACTCCTTCAGGTCGTCAAGCCGCTCATCGGGCCACCGGGTTCGCATCGCCTCCATGAGAGAAGGCTACCCAGTCAAAACGCACTTGTGGCGCGGTGAATGTGCCAATTATGTGCCAATTAGACGGTCAGGGCGTGTGATCGGGACCGCCGGGGCGGTCCCGCGTCCGCCGCCACCAATCACGGGTCCAGCGGATGCCGTAGACCGAGCCGGCAATCACCAGGACGAGGCCCCAGAGGGCTCCGACCAACGGGCGCGTGAGCAGGGTCAGGCCGATCACGGTGGCGGCCGCGATGCCGACGATCAGCACCCATTTGAAGACCGCTCCCTCGTTGTACGTCAATTGGCCGCCACCTCCGCGGCGCGCCGGGCCCCCGGGGCTAGAGGATGTAGACCGTCGCGAACACGATGATCCACATGATGTCGACGAAGTGCCAGTAGATGCCCGGCACCTCGACCCCGAGGTGCTTCTCGGCGTCCTTGTCGAAGTGGCCGCGGAAGGCGCGGATCGTGGCGAAGGTGAGCAGCATCAACCCGGCGAAGACGTGGGCGCCGTGCAAGCCGGTGAGCGAGTAGAAGATCGAGCCGAACGAGTCGAGGCGAGCGCTGAAGCCGATGTGCACGTACTCGTTGATCTGCACGAAGAGGAAGGTCAGGCCGAGCAGCCAGGTCAGCACCAGGCCGAGTTTCATGCCCTGTTTATTGCCCTTGCGGATCGCCTCCAGGGCGTAATGGATGGTGAAGCTCGAGGAGACCAGGATCGCCGTGTTCATGCCGGCGACGCCAACCGGGAGTTCGAACGGCTTCGGCGGCCAGGCGGTCGGGTTGACGACCACGCGGAGGAAGAAGTAGGAGGCGAAGAAGGCACCGAACAGCATCACCTCGGAGACGATGAAGAGCAGGATGCCGAGCGTCTGGCGGTCGATCCGCGAGCTCTGGTTGGCCTCCGGCGGCCCGTGGTGGTGGGAGTCGGCGGCGTGACCTCCGGCCCCGTGTGGAAGCGGTACGGAAGCGCTCTCCATCAGTGCTCACCTCCCTCGGCAACCGCCGCGGCGACCGCCGCCGGGGCGCGGCCGGACTCGACGTGGGTGACAGGCTTGTCGGTGATCTCGCGGACGCGGCCGATCAGGTCGCTCTCCAGCCAGCGCGACTGCTGCCCGGCGAAGGTCGAGATCAGGACCTCGTCGATCTTGTAGTGCTCGATCGCGTTGCGGACCGCCTCGAAGGGATCGGAGCTCGAGATCGGCGTCCCGGTCGCGTCGAGATCGGCGCGGTAGAGCTCGGCGAGGGTCGCGGCGAGGTCGTCGACGACCTTATCCTCGGAGACCTCCTCGCTGCGCGGGCAGATCACGGTGTAGCGGTGCGGGCGGGTGACGGCGCGCTCCTTCAGCCGGGCGACCAGGTCCGGCGCGTTGACCGTCTGCGTCGCCACCACCAGCACGTGGGTGAGGTCGAGCCGGATCGCGTCCTCTTCGACCCGCACCGGAATGTGGGTGAAGGTCACGCCGGATCCCTCGGTCAGCTCACGCGACCACTCGACCAGGTCCTTGCGGGCGATCCCGAAGCGGGTGTCGTAGAGGGCCGAGTAGAGGACCTCGGCGGGCCCGTGGGCCCGCAGCGCGTCGCCGAGCGCCAGCTGCGGCGCCGGGTCGAGCACCTCGCCGACCGACTCGATGCCGAAGTGGGCGAAGACCGACATCGTCACCTCGACCCGGGCGCGGGCCGACGAGTAGAGGTCGTCGCGGTCGATGTGGGTGCCGATCGTCGGCTGGTTCTGCGGCGCGGCGACGATCACCTGCGACACCTGGCCCGACTCCGTCCGCTCGCGCGCCGCCTCCAGCAACTTGCGGCCGCCGGCGACCTCGGCGAGGAAGACGAGCAACGGGCGCTTCACACCCGCCGCGGCGACGTCGACGTTTGCCTGCTCCGCGCTCACGTGCCCACCACGCTCGGTTCGCCCGTCGGGACCTCGGCCCCCTCGCCGGCCATGATCGCGTGCTGGGCGCCGGGGATCCCGAACTCGTAGGGGCCGCCGACGACGCGCGGGATCTCGTCGAAGTTGTAGATCGGCGGCGGCGAGGACACCAGCCACTCGATCGAGTTCGCCCGCCAGGGGTTGGCCTCGGCTTTCGGGCCGAACCGCCAGGAGACGATCATGTTGTAGAGGAAGACCAGCTGGACCGCGCCGAGCATGAAGGCGAAGCAGCTGATCAGCAGGTTCCAGTTGCCGAACTGGGCGGCGTAATCCGCGACCCGTCGCGGCATCCCGTCCATCCCGATCCAGTGCATCGGGATGAAGGTGCCCCAGGTGCCGATCAAGGTGCCCCAGAAATGGACGCGGCCGAGCTTCTCGTCGTACATCCGCCCGGTCATCTTCGGGAACCAGTGGTAGATCCCGGCGAAGATCGTGAAGACCGAGCCGCCGAAGAGGACGAAGTGGATGTGGGCGACGATGAAGTAGGTGTCGGAGACGTGGATGTCGAACGGCACCATGCCGAGCATGACCCCGGATATGCCGCCGATCGTGAAGGTCACGATGAAGGCGAGGGCGAACAGCATCGCCGTCGATTTCGTGTGGATCTTGCCGAAATAGAGCGTGCCTAACCAGGAGAAGATCTTGATCCCGGTCGGCACCGCGATCAGCAGCGTGGTCAGCATCATCGGCACGCGCAGCCAGCTGAACATCCCGGCGACGAACATGTGGTGCGCCCAGACGGAGTAGCTGAGCACGATGATCCCGATCAGCGCCAGCGCCATCAATCGGTAACCGAAGATCGGTTTGCGGGCGTGCGTCGAGATGACCTCGGAGATGATCCCGAACCCGGGCAAGATCATGATGTAGACCGCCGGGTGGGAGTAGAACCAGAAGATGTGCTGGTAGCTGATCACGTCGCCGCCGGCGCCGAACTGGAAGAAGTTCGTGTGCAGGATGCGGTCGAAGAAGACCATGAACTGGGCGCCCGCGATGAACGGCGTCGCGGCGACGACCAGCAGCGAGGTCGACAGGTTCGCCCAGACCAGCAGCGGCATCCGCCAGAAGGTCATCCCCGGCGCTCGCATCGTGATGATCGTGACGAGGAAGTTGAGCGCCGTGGCGATCGAGGAGGCGCCCGCGAACTGGACGCCGAGATTGAAGAAGGATTGGCCCAACGGAGCGCCGGTGGAGAGCGGCGCGTAGCCCGTCCAGCCGGCGTCGAAGGCACCGCCCGGGGCGAGGAAGGAGCCGAGGAAGAGCAGCCCGGCGATCGGCAGCATCCAGAAGCTGAGCGCGTTGAGGCGCGGGAAGGCCATGTCGGGGGCGCCGATCATCAGCGGCAGGACGTAGTTCGCGATCCCGGCGAAGACCGGGATGACGAAGAGGAAGATCATCAGCGCCGCGTGGACCGAGAAGAGGCTGTTGAAGGTGCCGGCGCCGACGATCTGGGTCCCCGGCTGGGCCAGCTCGGCGCGGATCAGCATCGCCGCCAGGCCGCCGATGAAGAAGAAGACGAAGGTCGTGCAGATGTACTGGATGCCGATGACCTTGTGGTCGGTGTTGACCTTGAAGTAGTCCTTCCAGCTGTGGGCGCCGTGCGAGGAGTGATCCTCGGGGATGGTCGGCAGGCCGAAGGCCCAGCGCAGCCAGTAGTCGAAGCAGCCGATCCCGAGCAGGAAGCCGAACGGGGCCATGATCAGCGGCACGATCACCTGCGGGTAGCCGGTCTGTTCGCTCTGGAAGGCGGAGAGACCCGAAATCTCGCGCAAGACGACCACCAGGCCGAAGCCGAGGGCGGCGGCGATGACGGCACCGAGGGCCGCGCGGTACCAGCCGGGTCGTTGGAACGCTGCAACCATCTACTTCGCCTCCATTATTCCGCTTCCGCCCGTTCGAGCGGTTCCGGATTGGTCTCCGTGTCCTGTTTCACCGACACCATCAGCGGCGTGGGCACTTTTTCTTTCAGGCCTTCGACCCACTTGTCGAAGGCCGACTGCGACTGGACCACGACTTTGGCCCGCATCGTCGCGTGGCCGAAGCCGCAGAGCTCGGTGCAGATCAGCTGGAAGGTGCCGGTCTTGGTCGGGGTCACGACAGCGGTCGTGGTGATGCCGGGAACGTTGTCTTTCTTGATCCGCCACTGCGGGACCCAGAACGAGTGGATGACGTCCTGCGAGTGCATTTTGAAGACGATCTGACGGTTCACCGGGACGTGCAGGACACCCTCGGAGTAGGCATATTCTTTGCCCGGATAGCCGAAGGACCAGGCGTACTGCTGAGAGAAGACGTCGACCGTCATTTCGTGCCCGGTCCGTTCTTCGATTTCGTTGAGGACTTTCCAGCTCCAGCCGCCGGAGAAGAGGACGATGATCGTCGGGATGAGCGTCCAGGTGATCTCCAGGCGGGTGTTGCCGTGGATCGGCTCGCCGTCCGATTCGTCACCCGGTTTGGCGCGGAATGCGTAGAGCGCGTAGGCGAGGGCGACGACGACGATCGCGAAGATGATCGAGGAGAGGACGATCGCGATGTTCAGCAGGTCGTCGATCTTCGGGGCGGCGGTGGAGTCCTCCGCGCCGTCCCAGTTGATCGAAAGCATCACCGCCGAGATCGCTGCCGCGAGGGCAACGACGGCAGCGGTCATCTTAGCTATCGGAAGCCGGTTGCTGAACACCGCGGGGCATTCTATTGACGCGCGGCGGCGGCGCGCTTCGCGGCCCAAGTGACTCGCGGCACTACGGTGCGGGGAGCGGCAGTCCGCCTAGGTTTCCGGCGGCGGCGTCGAGGACTCCGCGGGCGACGCCCTCCCAGCTCCACAAGCGGGCGACGGTCTCGACCAGCGTCGCGCGGGCCTCGGCGCGGGTCTCCTCGGGCAGCTCGAACCAGCGGTCGAGGCGGTCGGCGATCGCCTCGACGGCGCCCGGCTCGACCGGGAACGAGGTCAGCGGAGCGACCGCGTCGGGCTGGGCGGCGGCGAGCCGCCGGGAGACCTCGCGCATCCCCGAGTGGCCGGCCGAGACCGGCAGGGCGCCGCAGGCGGCGGCCTCGACCGCGACCATCCCGAAGGCCTCGGGGAAGGTGCTCGGCATCACCAGCGCCTCGGCGCGCGGGAGGAGCGCGGCGACCTCGTCGTGCTCGAGCCGCCCGAGCCACTCGACCGAGCCGGCCGCGGCGCGGGCCATCTCGGCGTAGCCGGACGGCGGCTCGGCGAGGAAGGCGGAGAGGATCGGCAACGGCTTCTCCTCTCCCCCTTCGAGGCCCCGGCCGGCGGCGGCGGCGGCGCTGGCGGCAGCGAGGTCGCCGCGGTCGAGCGCCTCCTGCAGGCGACGGAGCCCGTCCTCGTAGGCGCCGAACCCCGCGATCTGGAGGCGGACGTCCGGGTGCTTGGCGCGGACGAGGGGCCAGGCCGCGAGAAAGAGGTCGACCCCCTTGGAGACGATCAGCTTGCCGACGAAGGCAACCAGGCGCTCGCGAGAGGCCCGCGGCTGGAACTCCTCTACGTCTACGCCGGGGGGGCCGAGGCGCGTCTTCTCCTGCAGGTGCGGGAGGTCGGGCAGCGCCGCCCAGAGGGAGGCGGCGGTGTGGTGGGAGCCGACCAGGACGCCGCCCGCCGCCTCCATCCCCTCGTAGGCGTAGGGCAGGAAGCGGGGGTGCGGCTTGACCGTGTACTCGAGCGCCGAGCCGTGGACCTTGGCGGCGAAGGGGGCGACGCGGGCGCGGGCGAGGATCGCCGGCCCCATCACCAGGTGGTTGGCGAGCGCCGCGTCGATGCCGCCGACTTCCGCGGCCACCTCGCGCACGGCGATCACGTTCGACTCGATGTAGCGGGCCAGCTCCTCCTCGGTCAGCTCCTCGAAGGCCTTCACCTCGAAGCCCGGATAGGGATCTTTGACGTAGACCGGCAGCAGGCCGCCGATGTCGGGGTTGTGGATCGTGACCCCGGGGATCGTCACCTCGCGGTCCTGGCAGAGCAGGTGGACCTCGTGGCCGAGGCGCGCCAGCGCCGGCGCCAGATTGACGTTGTAGATGTTGCTGCCGGTGCCGCGCAGCATGTAGCCGTGGAAGATGAGGACGCGCATGTCGTTCCGCGCAAGCTAATAGTCTGTGCGGCGATGAACCTGAAGCAGCTCTACAGGATGCGCGCCCCGGCCTCCGGCCGCGAGGCGATCGCCGCCGCCGAACCGGGCCAGATCTACCGCGACCGCGAGACCGGCGAGGAGATGTTCCCCGTCGCGATGATCCTGCCGCTGGCTCCCTCCTCCTCCTCTCTGCCCCGCAGCCCCGAGAACCTGCGGGCCTGCCGCCGCTGCGACCAGCTGATCGGCATCGACGTGAGCGACTGCCCCTACTGCGGGCTTCGCCAGGGCGCGCTCTAGCTGACGAGCCCAGGGACGTTCCGAACGCCATGAGGTAGATCCGGGCCCGCCGAGAGGCTGTGGGTTGCTGAAGCTCACGACCTCAAGGAGGACCCGG